>JAFGIR010000388.1 GCA_016929515.1 Pirellulales bacterium
AAGCTGATCACGCAGTTCTTCGGCGACCGGATGATCATCGCCAATGCGACGGGTTGCTCGTCGATCTACGGGGGCAACCTCCCGACGACGCCTTACTGCGTGAATGCCGAAGGGCGCGGGCCGTCGTGGTCCAACTCGTTGTTCGAGGACGCGGCCGAGTTTGGGTTCGGGTTTCGCCTGGCGATCGATCAGCAGATGCAGTACACTGCCGAATTGCTCAAGAAGCTCTCATCAACGATCGGCGACAAGTTGGTCACTGGTCTGTTGAACAACGAAGGGCGAAACGACGAGCAGATCGGCGAGCAACGCCGCATGGTCGCCGAACTGAAGAACAAGCTCGCCAACGTCGACGATCCCGACGCCAAGCGGCTCATCGCTTCGGCCGACTACTTGATCCGGCGGAGCGTCTGGTCCTTCGGCGGCGACGGTTGGGCTTATGACATCGGTTACGGCGGGTTGGATCACGTGTTCGCCTCGGGACGCGACGTCAATATTCTCGTCATGGACACCGAGGTCTATTCGAACACGGGCGGCCAGGCCTCGAAGGCCACGCCGCGCGGTGCCGTGGCCAAGTTTGCCGCGGCTGGCAAACCGAGCTGCAAGAAGGATCTGGGCATGATGGCCATGGCCTACGGCAACGTGTTCGTCGGGCAGATCGCGATGGGGGCCAGTCCGGTGCACGCGATCAGAACCATCCAGGCGGCCGAAGCGTATCGCGGAACGTCCTTGTTGATCGCCTATGCCCATTGCATCGGCCAGGGAATCAACATGACCACGGCGCTGGGGCTGCAAAAAGAAGCGGTGGCCTGCGGCTACTGGCCGCTGTTCCATTACGACCCGTCCGATGCGGAACAACCTTTCCACCTGGACAGCAAGACGCCCAAGGGCGGATACAAGGAGTTTACCGATCAGCAGGCTCGTTTTGCCATCCTGGCCCGCTCGAAGCCCGAAGAGGCCCAGCGGTTGGCCGCGCTGGCCCAAGAGGACATCAACCGCCGATGGGAGTTCTACTCGCAATTGGCCGAGATGAAGCACGAGTCGAACGGCAATGGCCCATCCAGCAGCGTTAAAGAGGAGGTGAAGGAATGAGCGTTAATCTGAAGACAAAGTACCTTGGGCTCTCGCTGAAGAACCCATTGGTCGTTTCGGCTTGTCCGCTGACTCAAAAACTCGATGCCCTGAAGCAGATCGAAGAAGCCGGCGCGGCGGCGGCCGTGCTGCCCTCGCTGTTCGAGGAACAGATCACGCACGAAGAAGTCGAGATGGCCAAGGCGCAGGAGTTCGGCACCGACAGTTTCGCCGAGGCACTGACCTATTTTCCCGAGCAGGACGACTACCGCGCCGGGCCGGAGACGTATCTGGAGTATATCGCCAAGGCCAAGCAGGCCGTCTCCATGCCGATCATCGCCAGCCTGAACGGCACGTCCGAAGGCGGTTGGGTACGCTACGCCAAGCTGATGCAGGACGCCGGCGCCGACGCCCTGGAGTTGAACGTCTATTTCATCGCCGCCAATCTCGACATGACGGCCCAACAGGTCGAACAGCAATACCTCGACCTGGTCGGCGCCGTCAAAAAGTCGGTCTCGATTCCGCTGGCCGTGAAGGTCGGGCCCTATTTCAGTTCGATGGGCAACATGGCCAAGCGATTGGCCGGCGCGGGCGCCGACGGACTGGTCCTGTTCAACCGCTTCCTCCAGCCCGACATCGACCTCGACGATCTGGAGACCTCGCCCCAGTTGGAATTGAGCAACCGGTACGAACTGCTCAAACCGCTTCGCTGGATCGCGATTCTCCACGGTCGGGTCAAGGCGTCGCTGGCGTTGACCAGCGGGTTGCACGAGGCGACCGACCTGACCAAGGCGCTGTTGGCCGGTGCCGACGTCGGCATGGTGGCGTCCGTCCTCTACAAGCAAGGCATCGGTCACCTCTCGGAGATTCTCGACGGCCTTCAGACATGGATGGAAGAGAAGGAATACGAGTCGGTCGATCAGCTCCGAGGCAGCATGAGCCAGGAGAATTGCCCCGACCCGGCCGCCTTCGAACGAGGCAACTACATGAAGGCGCTCGTTTCGTACGCCGGCGAGGCTATTTAGTGGCTTGTTGAAGAAGACGGATTGGATTCCGAGGAGTGCCACTGCTGGAAAAGCCCAGCAGTGGTCCAGGACCTGAAGAACGGTCTCTTCGCTGCGTACGCATCTTCGCGCCGCCCCCGGCAGATAGGCATGCGACCGCCGCGTCATGGGATGTGACATTTCTGGAAACGACGCCGCGCGGCGGTCAATGGCCCGCCGCGTGTTCACTTTGGGCCGCGAGGAACGTGCTACGGCTGTTGTGCGCCACGGCGTTGCCGGGATCCAGGCGGATCGCCCGGTCGCAGTCGGCAAGCGCTTTTTCGAGTGCTCCCTGTTCGAACCACACTGCGGCGCTCGATAGAAAAGCCTCGGCCGGAACGGCTTGCTCGGCGACACCGCGAAGTCCGTCGGGAACGCTTGTGCCTTTTCGAAGAATTACCTGAAGAAATGTCCGCACGAGAATCTCGATGTCGAAACGGAAGGATCGATTGTGGAGGTAGTGTGTATCGAGCGCGACCTTTTCGGCAATCGACGTTTCGTCCCGCCCGTTGATTTGCGCCCAGCCCGTCAGTCCCGGAAGAAGTCGGTGGACGCCGTGAAACGTCCTCAGCGCGATCAGATCGTGTTGGTTGTGCAAGGCGGGCCGTGGGCCCACGAGTGACATATCGCCGCGCACGATATTCCAGAGTTGTGGGAACTCGTCGAGGCTCGTGCGGCGCAGCAGGTTGCCGATCGGCGTCAGCCAGCGGTCGGGATCGTCCAGGAGATGGCTGGCGACCTCGGGCGTGTCGACACGCATCGTGCGAAACTTGGGCATTCGAAAGATCCGATTGTCCCGGCCGATTCGATCCGACCAATAGAGCACCGGCCCCCTCGACGTCAGCTTGACCACCAGGGCGATCAACGTCAGCGGAATGACCCCGGCGACGAGCGCGAAGCCGGTCAGACACAGATCAAATGCTCGCTTCATGAAGACAACTCCACGGCTTGGCCCGAGGGGCAGCCGTTCGACGAACGTGGCCGATCGCGGCGCGAAAACGTCGCGCCGGATTGACTATCAATGTACGGAGATGCCCAAAACCGTGCAACCATCACGACACCATGGTGAGCCAGCCGCGTTGCAGGTCGTACCCGGCACGATAGCCCAATTGCGATTGAATCTTGCTCGCGTCGACCGCCATGTCTTCGAGGATCTTGTTGACGGTCGTCTTCGCGAACGGTCGGCGGCCGAGGCCGCGCAGGCCCAGGTCGACCGTGGCCGCGCACGTTCTGGCGACCACCGCCGGCATGCGGATCACGGGCGCGCGCCGGGCGAGAGCGTGGCACATCGCCGTCACGATTTCATTTACCGTATGGATGACGCCGTCGCTCACGTTGTAGATTTGTCCGATCGCGCGTGGATCGGACGCGGCCAGAATTGCGGCTCTTGCAACGTCTTCTTGGTGAACGAGCGTGCGGCGATTGCGGCCCGACCCGATCGAGATATAGCGTCGCTTCCGCAAGGCGGCAAGCAGACGCGTGTAATTGCCTTTCATCCGTGGCCCGTAGATGGCCCCCATGCGCAATACGGTGGTCGGCAACCGGTCGAGAGCAATCTGTTCCGACTCGTGCTTGGTCTCGGTATAGTACGAATTGCAGTTTAGCGGCGATGTCTCCTTGAACACATGGGGAAACGTGCTCGGTCCGTAGACATTGATCGTGCTGAAATGGACGAAGCGCTTCACGCCGGCATCGGCTGCCGTTTCCGCCACGCATCGCGTTCCCTCGACGTTCACGCGTCGATATTCCGGCTGAAGACTCGGATGGGGATCGTTGATGTGGAGCTTGGCCGCGAGATGGAAAACCACGTCGACCCCAAGAAGCGCTTCGCGAAGCACGGAGCGATCGTTGATGTCGCCGCGGAAGGGGATGGCTTTTTCGGGAATCGCGTCGGCCGGCTCGTCGGGCAAAACCAGCGTTCGCACGTCGTATCCGTTCTCCAAGAGGCGGCGGACGACGGTTGGGCCCACGGCTCCCGTGGCACCGGTCACCAAGGCGACTGGCCGCGAATCCGATTTACCGACGTTTGGCGTGTGCTTACTCACGAGACTACTCGAAGTAGACGGTTGCCCCTTCTTCCGATGTCCAGAATGGTCGACGCTCGCGAGAGAATAAGAAACATGGTGATTTGGGTCAATTGCAACCGGCGCGAACCATGACGCATGACATCGGCACGGCGGGAATGACCGCCTGTCGCGAGGCTGCCTAGCTGATCGGCGCGGGGCACCCAACGGAAGCCTGGTTCTGAAGGAGTCTTGCCTGGAACGACCTGAATGTTGGAACTGCAGCTATCAACAAGCAGTCGGGCAAGCCGGAATGTGAAACTGGAGTTGACAGCAGGACTGGGTAAACCTTACCCTACAATGTTTCCCCGCCTCGGAACCGAGAGTTGTGTCCCGCACACAGGGGGCATGCGACCGGACGCGCGACGTTTCAGCGAATCGTGGCGCGTCCCGACACTTCTCGTCCAAGAAGCGTTCTCGTGAAATACTGCTTGCACGTTCTGCTGGCAGCGCGGAGTCCTGATCGGAGAGAGTAAATGGTGCCCGGCATCCTTGGAATCGACTACTACCTGCCGGAACGAGTCGAGACAAACGACGATTTGGCCCGTGAGAATGCTTCGTGGCAAATGGAACGGTTCGAGGCGAAATGCGGCATATCGTCGCGGCATATTGCCGCGCCCGACGAAACGGCCAGCGATTTGGGATACGAGGCCGCTCGAAAGCTGCTCGACCGCAAACTGGTTCCGCCCGAGGAGATCGATTTTCTGCTCTACTGCACCCAGAGCCCCGATTACTTCTTGCCTTCGTCCGGCTGCATTTTGCAGCAGCGGCTAGGGCTGGGAAAACACATCGGCGCGTTCGATTTCAACCTGGGTTGTTCCGGATTCGTCTACGGCCTGTTCTTGGCCAGGCAATTTATCGAGACGGGCGTGGCGCGAAACGTGCTTCTGATCACCTCCGACACGTACACGAAGTTCATTCATCCCCAGGACCGGTCGGTGCGGCCGATCTTCGGCGACGGAGCGGCCGCCACGCTCGTCGGGCCGGTCGAGGACGGCCGGAGCCAGATCGGCCAATTCGTGTTGGGTACCGACGGCGCCGGCGCCAAGAACCTGATCGTCCCGAGCGGCGCTGCCCGATTACCCCGCTCGGCCGAAACGGCTCGCGAGACGACCGACATCACCGGCTGCGTCCGCTCGAAGGATAATCTCTTCATGGACGGCATGGCGTTGATGAACTTCGCGATGACCGAAGTGCCCAAGACGATCGACGCGTTGCTCGAAAAATCGAACCTCGCGGCCGAGGAGGTCGACTGGTTCGTTTACCATCAGGCCAACCGGTTCATGATGAAGCATCTGGCCGACGCGAGCCAGATTCCCTGGGAGCGAATGGTCTTTTCGATGGAAGACATCGGAAACACGGTCTCGGCGTCGATTCCGATTGCCCTGGCCAGATACGACCGCGACGGCCGGATCACGCCGGCCCAAAAACTGGCCCTGATCGGCTTCGGCGTGGGCTACTCGTGGGCGGCGTGCATGATTCAGTGGTGAGCCGTAGGCCGAATGGATCATTGGGGCGGAGCGCATTTCACGAAAGTGTAGCGTCTTGGGTGTCATGCCCGCGCTTGGCGTGGACATGCCGCCCGCTACAGTTATCCGAAACGCGGACTAGCGAATGGTTCCCGTCCGGTGCGAGGCCGTGTGCTTCTTGGTCAGCGCCGACTCGATCGCTCGGCGATACTGTTTCTGAAAAGTTTGGTTGTCGGGCTCGCGGTGCAGGCACCATTGCAGGTGGGACCGCGCTTCGGCGCCGTTGCCCGCGTCGAGCAGCAGGCAGGCCAGCCGATAACGGATGTTCAACGCGCCTGGGCTTTGCGCATAGGCCTCGCGCGCACATCGAAGCGAGTTGTCGTGGTCGCCCATTTCGTTGTAGACCTTGGCGGCGATCGACCAGAGTTTTCCGGCCTCGTCGCCGTTGGTCGCTTGGGCGTTGAATTCGGCCATTCGGGCGTAGTAGCCTTGTAGTTGTCTCAACTGGTCGGGCCGTCCTCGCTTCTTGCTCGCCTCGTAGAGAAACGTGAGTCCCTCCAGGTCGGGCTTGAGTTCCGTGACCATGAACCCGATGACCATTTCCAGACCTTCGGGCGACGTATTCTGGATGATGCTTTCCAGGAGTCGCTTCTTGCAGCTCCTTTCGGATTGCAGGGTTCGCTGGGCAAGACTCAGCCATGAGCGCAAGTCGCCGGCGAGCAGTGCCTCGTAGGTTTCGCGGGCGGCCGCGTCCAAAACGTGGCCATCGAACGGACGCACCCGGAGCGCCTGGTCGACGAACACGTTTTTCGACTGGGGGGTGGCCCCATCGAGAAAACAGAGTTCGGCCAAGTAGAGATAGCCTCGGCCTTGGAGCGGGCACCCCCGCAGTCCCGCTCGGGTGTGCGTCAATGCGCCGTTCAGGTGATCGCAGTGCTCGCCGAACGCACGTCGCATCCAATCATCCCGCGCCTGACGCGAGGGAAAATGCGCCTGCGAGGCAATCGCCGCGTCGCGGATTTGAGGAAGCGGCATGGGATTGACCGCGGTCATCTGAAGCAGGTCGAAAAGATGCAAATGGCTCCGGGCGAGAGAGATGTGCGCCCCGGCATGCTCGGGATACCAACGAACCACGTTTTCCAGGAGACCAAGGATTCGCTCTTCCTTGTTGATTTCGAGTTGCCGATCTGTCAGAACCTCGCCGCCGCGAAGGTCGTTTGCTTGCGCGGCGGGCGTTCGCGCGAGAATGCTTGCTTTTTCCCAATAACACTGAGCAATCGCTGCCCGATAGCGGTTCTTGACCATCCCGACCGACGCAAACAACACGACGACGGCCATGGCGATCGCGCCGGCACGCGACAGCGACCACGGACGAACGGCCTGGTCGGGCGGACGAGCCAGCTGCCAGCCGCGGCATGCCAAGCCGGCCAGGACGGCCACCATGGCCGTGCAGGCAGGCACGTACCAGACGAAATCGACGAGCGCGTGTACCAAACTAGCCGCCAAACTCGCGGCGATCGCGCCGACGCATGCCCGCAACCGCGCCGACGGGCCGCGCAACCCGCCGATGCACCAGAACACGCAGAAGGCGATTCCGCCGGCCAGCAACAGCGCGCCGAGAAAACCCGTTTCGAGCGGTTCTTGAAGATAGCCATTTTCGGCGTGGGTGAAGACCACGCCGTCAAGCGGCTTGTTCACATAGATGGGACAGACTTCGCGATGGCTGCCCACGCCGGAGCCCAAAAGGGCAAAGTCCGGGATTGCCTTGACGGCGGCTGCCCAAACGGTGCGGCGCGTCTCGTTTTGATCGAGGCGGCCGAGCGAGCCGGAAGAAAGGTCGCTGAGCCGGCTGCTCACGCTCTCGTAGCCGAAGAGATTCAGGGAACCGATGATGAGCAGTCCGGCGACAATCACGGAAAACAGAAAGCGACCTCGCACGGCGGCCGCGCGGCCGCAAACGACGGCGGCGATCGTCGCTGCCAGAAACATCACGGAATTGCCGCCTCGCGAAAGACTCAACAAACTGGCGAAGACAACCAAGGTTACCGCCGAAATCAACAGAAATCGAGCGACCCGCTCGCGGGTCAAACCGCGATCGCCGGTGGAGAAGCGACGTTGGCCGCTCTGGTCGCCCCCGCGGTACATGCTATGTAGCCACCAGACCAAAGGACCGATGCCCAGGGCCAGGAAATGGGCGAAGTGGTTGCGATTCGTAAAACTCCCCTTTGCTTCTCCGAGCGTGTCCGCATAAGGGGCTTCGTGGAACCAGAAGAACTTGCCGTTGGCGGTGAGGTACTGAACCAATCCAAAGCCGCCCATCAAAACGGCCGCCAAGGCACACCAACGGAGAATCCGTTCGATGTCTTCCACGCGGCCGACCCGCTGGACCGTCACCAAGAACAGAAGACCGTAGCTCACGAAGAGGATCAAGGCGGCCCGGGTAGCGTCGGGCGTGAGCGAAATCCGGCTCCAAGTCCCCAGTCGGGTCAAGGGGTCGGCTCCGGGAGCCCACAACGGCAGGAGATCGACGACACGAGGGGACAATTTGGCCAGCCATGCGTAGGGCAGGGGAGTCAACTGCAGGACGAGGAGGAAAACCCCGAAAAGCAGAAGGAACGCGGCGTGGGTCGGTTGCCACGTGCCGTGGCGACCCACGGCCTGACGAAGTGCCCAGGCCAACACGACGATCGAGGTCAACCCGACAAGAGCGACTTGGCCAATCGGGTGGCGCCCCCCCATCAAAAAGGGAACCACCAGCAGACACGCGGCCAGTCCGGCATCCATCAGTCGCAGCAGTGGCGCATCGAGCCAATGGACCGGCGAGACGTCATGTTGTCTGGCGCGTCGTCGCGCGGACCGACTGGCATGACGGTGTCCGCCAATCGCTCGGTTCAGCGTCTCCATGGTTCACTCCGGCGGACGGCGGCCTCAGCGCGGCATTCGAGTCCCGCGACGTGTTCGTCCTCAGGCGGCGCGGCGGGGAACGATTCCTTCCGGCACGCGATTGCTGTCGGAAGTCGGCAGATTGGAAAGCTCCTCCCAATTGGGGGCCGACGAAGACTCGGCATCCGACTCGCCCGGTTCCTCGTCGTTCCCGTATCCAGCTTCATAGCCATAGCCATACCCGTAGCCGTAATAGCCACTGCGTTCGTCTGGCTCGACCCGATTGACGACCAATCCGAGGAGTGGGATTTTCAGAGCGAGCATTCCCTCAACGGCCCTGATGACTGCCCGGCGACGGTTCTTCTGTGGTTGGACAACGAGAATGGTGCCGTCGGCCAGGCGTCCGACGACGGCCGAGTCGCTCGTGGCCAGCGTCGGCGGGGTGTCGATCAAGATCTGGTCGTAGACCGTGGTCGCCCAATCGATGAGTTCAGTGAATCTTGGGCCCGCCAACAACTCGGCCGGGTTGGTCGGCCGTGGGCCGGACGGCAGCACGTCCAGTTTTTCAATGCCCGACGGCCGAATCAAGCCGAGACACTGGTCGACGACTTTCTCGTCCGATCGCAGAAGCGTGGAGAGCCCTTCGGCCCGGCGCATCTGCATCAAGTCGGTCAGTCCCGGACGTCGCAGATCGGCGTCGATGACCAAGGTCCTCTTGTTCGACTGTGCATAGCAGACTCCCAGGTTGGACAGGACGGTGGTCTTCCCGTCGCCTGGCTCGGCGCTAGTGACGACGATTCGATGCAGATCCTTGTCGGCGAGCGCGAGCGCGGTTCGCAGGGTTCGGAAGGCCTCGCTTTCCGTCGATCGTGGCGCGACGTGAAGTTGCAGGGCCTCGAGGCCGGTTGTCTGTGGCGTGACGAGTCGACGTATGAGTGAAAGAACCGGAACGCCAAGTTGCTGTTGCATGTCCTCGATATTGCGGAATCGATCGTCGAGCACGTCGAGCACGTAGACAATCGCGAAGCCGCTTCCAAGGCCCAGGAACAAAGAGATGAGAACCACGACGCTCAAACGAGGCGAGACGGGTCGCCCATTGGGCATGGGCGGGGCGGTGACGCTTGCCCGGACTTCCTGTCCGTCTTCCTTCATTTCGACCGAGGCGATCTTGTTGATCAGGACGTCGCTGAGATCATGAAGCCGTTTCGCATGGCGTTCCAACACTTCCAAGCGTGCAAGGTCGCCCACCCGGCCGGTTGCTTGCGCTTGAGCGATCTCGGATTGACCGCGAAGCGACGTTTCTTGCTGAAACGTCTCATGAAGCTTCTGCTGCAACATCTGGACCAGCAATGGACCAAGTTGGGTATCTTGTAGATGCGCCATTTTCTCGGCCGAACGCTGCGCGTACTGATCGAGATACTCCTCCGCGAGGCGGATCTTCTCCTGCTTGTCGATCATGAGAGGATGGGCGGGACCGACGAAGGTTTGCATGGCCTTCAGTTCCGCGCGGTCGGCCAAGAGTTGCTCTTCGAGCGCCGTCTGGTTCTGACCGTCTCTGCCGCTGAGACCGAAGCTTCGAAGCATGATTTCCTTGCCGACCGCGTCGGCCACGGTGATGACGTGTTGACGCAAATCTTGCTTGTTGCGGACGGCGATCTGAACGGTGGCCAGGGTTGCCTGCAATTCGATCCGCCGACGTTGCACGGAGCTCAACTCGTCGGTGAAGAAGATGGCCCGCTTGGTCACCGGATCGAGGAACTCGTTGCCGTCGCCCGACCGAAGGAGGCCGCATCGGATTCGTGCACGGATGAGTTCTTGTTCCTTCTGGTTCAACTCTTGCCCCACCTCGGCGAGCTGATGAGTAAAGAGGTCTCGGACTTCGCTCGTCGTTCCTTTGTGAGTGTCGTCGAGGAACTCGAGATAGGAATCAATGACCGCGTTGACCACGTTGACGGCAACCTCGGGGTCTTTTGACAGGTAGCTTATTTCGAGAATGTTCGTTGAAGGAATGCTGTTGGCGGACAGGTTTCTCTTGAGCGTGCCGGCCCAGCCCTTCGGCGATATGCCCTGAACGTCGACGCGATCCTCGGGCCGCAGTTTCTTCAAGGCGCCCTCGACCACCCTCGGGCTTTGAGCGACGTTCTCGAACGTCTTCATCAGACTGCGTTGATCGGCGGCGGGACCGGTCATGGACATCTCGAGATTGTCGATGCCCGTCTGGATCATCAGCATTCCGGCCGTGGCGCGATAGTAGCGAGGTGCGGTAATGTAGTAGGCCGCGCCTCCCAAACCGGCAAGTCCCAAGGTCGCGATGATGACGTGCTTGCGATGACGGACGGCCAGCAAGAACTGCATCGCCATGTGAATGAATAGCCGCGTCGGCTGTGATTCGGCCGAAGGAGCAGTCGCCAGAGTATCTCGCGTCATAATCGTTGGGTCCCGCAGTAAACTCGATGAAGACGTTCCGCAATGGATTTTTGCTGAATGGGAAGCCGGCTCGACTAGAACAATGCCATCGAACCTCCAAGGCTCACGCGAATGAACGATTTGAAGATGTCGACGACAACCGTTTCCGCCGTTTGACGCACCATCACCGTATCGCCCGGCGCCAGAAGCAGGTTTTCCTTCCCGTCCATCGCTTTGCGAATGCTGGCCACAATGGTCACCGGCTCCGCCTGATCCGGCAGGCGGCGTCGAATGGTGACCCGGTCGGCGACTTGAGTGGACAAACCACCAGCCATTGCCAAGGCGTCGAGGAGATAGGTTTCACGATTGGCCACCATTTCGAACTCGCCAGGCTTCTTGACCAGGCCCAATACATGGATCGGCGGCAAGTCCCGTGGAATGACGTTGATTACGTCGCCGTCCTGCAGTTCGAGGTTGCCGGTCCCGCTAGCCGCGGCCTCCAGTAGGTTGATGCGCAGCACACCGTCGTTCGGAACCATGGGCGACTCGTGCGAAACCAGTTGCATTCCGTCGGGATCGTCGGCCGTGCTGCCCGGGGGCGTCGTCGCGCGTGCCGCAAGTCGAGGATCCGTGTGACGCATCTCGACGTCTCCACTCGCCGTGTCCGCCAATCCACCAGCGTTGACCAAAGCGGTCATAAGGGAACTGGAACCGCGAGGCAGACGGTAGACGCCCGGGCTCGCAACGGCCCCGACCACGGTGACGCGGTTGTTGCGTGGTTGGGCAATTTGAACCGAGACATAAGGATTGGGATAGATGCCTCCGGAGCGAGCAGCCGCGATAATGGCCGCCTCGGCGGACTCAACCTCCAAACCGGCCACCGGAACATGGCCGATCAAAGGGACTTTGACCGTGCCGTCTTTCGCTACGCGGACGCTCGAAACGCGTGGCTCCAGGGAAGGCAAGCCGGCGTCGATCTCCATCGTGATCAAATCGCCCCAGCAGATTACGTCCGGCGTGCTCAAAGGACCGGCCAGACTGGATAAGTCAAGTGTTTGAAGATCAGCACACGGTTGCGCGGCAAACTCGGCCGGTAGTTCCGTTGGTCGATACACTTGCGACGCACAACCCGACAGGAATAGGACCACCACCGTTGCCGTTGGGAGTATGTGAGATCGAGGCTTCCACGCGAGGAGTCCGAGCAAGAGATGCGTCATGAGTCAATCCGTTCGACAATCATACGTGATAGTTGAGCAGCCATTTATCCAAGGCGGTTGCCACGCGGAAGACCGTGTTTCTTGACCCTATCATGCCCGTCAAAGTAGTGCAGCCAACAAGAACGCAACTTCATGGTGTCTGTTCCAAGCCAGCCGCTCGCCAGCCAGGCAAACATCACCAGAATGTGTTTCGTTTCGCAAGACAGAGACTTCCCTGAAAGGCAGTTCCTCACGGCCCGAGGCCCTTTGGGGCGACAGCGCCCGAGGATGCCACCGGCCGATTACATTTTGCCGCAATCCCAGCCGTCCCCATGCCGACCGGCTGCTTCCGAGATAATCTCTAAGTCCTGCCGCTGCCCAAACAAAGGACAACTCGACACCGCACGAAAAGGATTGAAGGGTTTCCCGCAAAAATGGTGGGCAGTTAATACACGGAATCCGGCTCCGGCGTCAATGTCAGTCCGCCGGATGAACAATCTGGTGACTCGAAGAATCGGTGCTTAAGTCAGGACCGTCCTGTATTCAGTTTTCGGTAAAAATGCGGATTCGTGGGTAAATGCATCACATAAAGGGTGTGCAGAAAATGGGAGATGTGTGGGCGACCGGACCACAAGACGCTGGCGGGTCATCTGATTGCGTGAGATCATGTGCCGGTCAGTGACGTCTCGGAGGCGATTCAGGGATTCGCCACGGCGGTCTGCAGGGCACGAGTCTCCTCCGCAGCGCAGACGGCCCACCCAAGAAACGAAAAACGACCTCGCGATTGACGACACGCGAGGTCGATCGTTTTTTGCTTGGTTGGCCGGGAATCCCGACGCGATTTCGAGGCCGCCAGGCTTAAGGGCTGGCAGGTGAGTCGTTATCCGCGTTGTGAATAGCAACGGGGATTGCCACAGCGGCAGCGACGATGCCGCCGACGATCCACGGGTTGGCGAGCATGTTCCGCAGGCCACTTCCGTATTGTCCCCGGGCCACGTTTTTACCGGTGACCAGCAGGGCACCCTTCTGAGCGGTTGGCGGGGCCGTCTTGGGAGCCCAGAGTCGATAGACTCCTTTGCCGTCGGTGGCCGAAAGATCGTAGATTCCGGCAGGAACATTCTTGGCGGCGAAGAAACCGTCCTTGTTGGTCTTGAGCGTCGCGATGGTCCGATTCTCTTGCTGCAGAAGGACCGGAGCCTCCGTGACAGCCGCACCACTGGAATTGACGACTTGGCCGACCAGGACATTGCCATTCATCAGGGCCACGTCGGAGACTTGCGGTTTTGCCGTTGTCGTGGAGCACAGACCAACCGACGGAAAACACAGCCCCAAGGTAGCAAGAGCCACCATCATTAGTGTGAATGTGTTCATTTTCTTCATAGTGCAGCTTCCCTCAACAATTGAGACCTTTGATTCGGAATTCTGAGAAATCCCCCATTTTGTCTAGTCGAAGGACATTTTCACGAGAGCATATGTGCGTAACTCGCACAAACTGTCCCACAGGGAGGTTCTATCGGCGCAAAAAAATAGGGCCTTCAGCAAAAGTAATAGACTATGTGGATTTCGTGTTTTAAAAAAAAGGAAGTGCCAAAAGTAATTACCCAGTTTCACTTTTTTGGGTAATTCTAGGAGGAATGGAGGACGCACGTAGAATATCCGGCGACGATTGCCGGCCCGTCGCACTGAGTCCTAATCGTCAGAACACACCGGACCGAGCATAACGCGGCGCAGACAGGCGATAGGGAACCGGAGAGCGTATTGGGTCTCAATTATCGCTGAACGCGGGCGGGAAGCAGGCCAAACCGGGAGCATTCGACCGGCAATCCGATCTCGCCGCTTTCAAGTGGCCCAGAAGCAATTCGGCCCGCCGGTGGACATTGGCTTCGGACAGGAGAGTCACGCGGTCCGCCAGTTCTAGATTGAGCGAGTAGCCCAGCACATCGGTGAGCACGCCGAGCGACATGCGCGTGTTGAGCAACTGCTCCAACTCTTCGCGTGCGTATGGCAATTGAGGAAGAAGCTCGGACAACTGCTCATGCAGGTCCCGGGTGAGCGAGATGCGCTGGTCTGCTCCATCCGGTGGGTACATGTCCTCGCAGACCATGGCCATCGCTTCTCGATAGGTCTTCGTCGGTGGCAGTTCACTCAGAAGACAAACCCGTCGAAGTCCAGCCAGCAACAGGTTGTGAGTTCCGTCATCCAGTGGTTGGGAGATGACAATTTTGGCGAGGCAGCCAAATGGCTGCAACCGTGGACACGCTTCGTAGTCTGATTCCCAACCAGGCGCGAGAACCGCGAGCGTGATGAAACGGTCATCCTGCAACGCGTCATCGAGCAGGTCACAGTAGCGTGGTTCGAAGACGTGCAGCGGCTGCATCACGTGGGGAAACATCACCAGATTGGGGATGGGAAAAAGCCGGACCATACCCGCAAACTCGGCCGGCGCGAACTTGTAATCTTCAAATGCGGACATGCGATTCTGGTCAAGTTGCGAGGGTTCAAAATCCTGTTTCAGCGCGACCGGGAAGGCAGGAATGGGTACTCATTGCGGGCGAGTGGCCCGACCGTAAGATCTGGTCCGCAAGCGTTCAGATTGATTCGAGGTCGAGATGTTCCTTCAACGAGCCCGGGGACAATCAGAACGGATTTGGCGGACGCGATTCGAAATCCCCCCAAAGCGACGCCAGCGATCTGGTCGAGCCCCGCCTCGGCGTCCTTCTTTATTATAGGTTGGCTAGGCGTCCAGGCCAGACTTTGTTTTGTGGGTTCCGTGCCGTGTTTCCCGGCGCCTGGGCACGCAAAGCACCCTATAGAGCGCTCGGCCAACTCAGCGGGATACCGGACATCTGGGATTCGCACCCTTGACAGCAAGACCGGCCAGTTGCGACAATTGCTCGCTGCCGGTGAAGAAACGCCATTATTGTGATGGATCGGCCTTGGTTCGGTTCGGTGGCAAGCCGTCGTTGTTGGCAATGCCGGCGAATGGGCCGGTTACCGTCGAACGCATTGAAGCCGCTTGTCCCTGGGTGCCTTCCGTTTGCCGGAGAGTTGGGGGGCACGGAAGAATTTCGGATGTCCACTCGGCATGAACAAGGCCGCTACCATTGAAGCGAAACGCCACGCCGCCAAGATTGTCCGGCGACTCGAACGAGCATATCCGCTCGCCCGATGCTCGCTCGATCATGCGTCTCCCTTGGAATTGCTGGTGGCCACGGTTCTTTCGGCTCAATGTACGGACCGTCGCGTCAATCAGGTTACAAAGGAACTTTTTCGGAAGTATCGCTCCGCTGCCGACTACGCGGGCGCGCCGCTCGGCGAGTTGGAACAGGACATTCAGAGCACGGGCTTTTTTCGCAACAAGGCGAAGAACATTCAGCAGTGTTGCCGCCAGCTTGTCGCGCAGTACGACGGCCAGGTGCCGCGGGACCTGGACGCGCTGGTCAAGCTGCCTGGCATCGGACGGAAAACGGCCAACGTTATACTCGGAACGGCATTTGGGATTGTCTCGGGCGTGGTGGTCGATACCCACGTGAGTCGGCTCAGTCGCCGTCTGGGGCTCACTTTGTATGAAGACGCGGTCAAAATCGAGCGTGATCTAATGAGCCAGCTCCCGAAGAAGCAGTGGATTGCGTTCAGCCACCAGATGATCTTGCACGGTCGCGGTACGTGTGTCGCCCGAAAACCCAAGTGCGAAGGATGTGTTCTTGCGGACGTGTGTCCGCGCGTTGGTGTCGAAGCGTGAGCGGCGCAAGACGAAGGTAATGAGGTTGTCATGGTATTGTCCGGACACGAGATTCTCGCCCAACTAGGCAAGAATATCATTATCGATCCGTTTGATGAATCGAACATCAACCCCAACAGCTACAACCTTTGTCTTCACGACGAGTTGTTGGTTTACGAGGAGGTGCTGCTGGACATGCGGAAGGCCAACCGTGTTCGGCGAATTTCCATTCCTGCGGCGGGGCTCGTCTTGCAGCCGGATCAGCTCTATCTCGGCCGGACGCTCGAACGGACCGAGACCCACCATCTCGTGCCGATGATCGAGGGCCGCTCGTCGGTCGGGCGGCTCGGTCTGTTCGTCCACGTGACGGCCGGTTTCGGCGACGTGGGGTTCTGCGGCTATTGGACGCTGGAAATGTTCGCAATCCAGCCAATTCGCGTTTACCCGGGCGTGCCCATCTGCCAGATCTTCTATCACGAGATTTGCGGCGATATCACGGAGTATGCCAGCAAGAAGTATCAGAACAACCGTGATATTCAGCCGAGCATGTTGTTCACCGAGTTGAATCCGGACTGCGAGAAGGATCCGCAGCTACGGTTTCCTTTTCGGGTCGAACGGCCGGAATCCTGAGCGGGGCCCGAACGTTCCGAGCTGGTTGAACGGCACTTCAACGTTCGGGATGGCCGTTGTCGAAGGTTCTCGGTTGAGCCTGCCGCATGACAGCCGAGCGGCTACATCACGGCGAAATAATTCTCGACCGCGCTGTCGATGTGCTCGTCGGTGATTTCGAGCGGCCGTTTGTAGTAGATGCAGAGGCTGCGGATCTGCAGGAGCAAGTCGCGGGGTTGGCAAAAGCGGAACGGTCGTCCGGTTCGTTTGTAATGCGACTCGATGAGATAGTTGATCGTTTTAGGCTGGTACTCGAACCCCATCTTCGGGGCGAGCACTTCGAAGAGCCGGCGAAATTCATCTTCGGTGGGGTCGATGATTTCGATCTTGTACGGAATACGTCGCAGGAACGCCTCGTCGACCAGATCTCTTGGTTCGAGATTCGTCGAGAAAATGATCAGTTGATCGAAAGGAACGCTGATCTTCTTGCCGTTTTTCAGGGCCAGGAAGTCGTAACGCTTCTCCAGCGGGACAATCCAACGGTTCAGCAGTTCGTCGATGCTCATCCGCTGGCGGCCGAAGTCGTCGATGACCAAGACGCCGCAGTTGCTCTTCATCTGCAACGGCGCCTCGCTGATTCCCGTCGACTGGTTCACGGTGACCTCGAGCGACGCCATGGTCAGTTCGCCGCCGGCGACGATCGTCGGCCGGCGAATTCGTACCCAGCGCTGATCGATTTTCTGATGGTTGAACACTCCGTCGGACGATGGCAGCGGGACCTCGTCGTGGTTGACCGGGTCGTAAAGACGAATAATCTCGCCGTCGACCGTAATGGCGCGAGGAATCCAAACGTACTTCCCGAAAGCGGCCGTCACGCGCTCGGCGATGCTACTCTTGCCGTTGCCCGGTGGACCAAACAAAAACAGCCCCCGGCTCGAGTTGATGGCCGGACCGAGCCGGTCGAGCATCTGCTTATTCAAGACCAAGTCGGTAAACGCGCGGTGGAGATCATCGACGGTCGGGTGCTGCCGATTGAGTGACTGGGCGTGCACGCTCGTGACGTACTCGGTCAGAGTCACGGGCGCGGAACCAAAATAGCTGCTATGAACCGCATAACGGCGCGCTCGCTCCTGCCCCATCTCGGTCAACTGATAGTCATAGTCGTTCATGGGCGCGGAGCCCCGGTGGACGACGAGTTGATCGTTCTTCATCCGCCACAGTGACTTTTCGACCAGAACGAACGGCAGCTTGATCTGCGCGGCGACGTCGCGACCGATCGCGTTTCCGCGAGCGAGAAGATACTTTAGAATCAGTGCCTCCACCTCGCTCTCTCTCAGATCGGCCGCTTCGAGCGAGTCCGGCTCGACCGGCATGAAGTCGTTCTTGAGATGGTCGGCTTCGTTCTCGTCGCCTTGTTGCTCGGCCTGTCGGTCAGCCAGCTTGTTGGCGGCCATCTGCTGAAGTCGCTCGATCATGCTGTCGAGCTTGGCATCCGCGTCGACGGTCTCTTGTTCTTGTTGGCCATCCTCGTCGGGTTCGGTGGCGGAGAGCGAACCCCAGGGATCGGATCCGTCGGAAGTCGTGTCTCCTCGCGCAACTCGCGAAAGAAGATCTCGGTCAGCCTGATCGGTCATGAGGTTGCTCAAATCGTGGAATGAGAGACGAGTTCTGGCCGGTGGATACTGCGGCGGGCAAAGGATAGACGCTCTGCCCAGGGTCGACAGTATCCGACGTCACATCAAAAACTTACGTCTTGTCTCCCCGTTGGTCAAACCGGTGGACTAGGCAATTCCCTTTGTACCGAACCGGTCACGCATGCCCCTGGCGAGGGCCTGTGCTCGCGCGACACGAAAACCGGAGAAGGCCGGTTTTTCCGGCCGTGCGGCCTCGTCGACGGCCGCGCGACGGACCACCCCTTTGAGCTGGTTCCCTTTTCGACTCCGGCCGACTTGCCTATATTGACCAACATGGGGTGTCGTTTCTGGCGATTCTGCTGGTCTATCGGCTGGGCTTCTGTTTTTGCCGGCCCGGTGTGGAGGTTGTTGAGGCTCGCATCGGTAGTGAACTCGGGGCGCCCAACGGGAGCCCTTCTATCAGGGCTATTCGCAGAAGCACCAGCATCGCTGCTTCTGCGAAGATCAATATCGGTTCAGAAAGTGAGAGCAAAACGTGTCGCAGGGAGTGTCCGAACCGGCCCCGTTGAACTGCCGCGTCGGGGCGGTTTCCTATTTGAACTCGAAACCGCTGATTGCCGACTTGCAACGTCTGGTTCCCGAGGCAACCATCGTCGTCGATTTGCCCAGTCGGCTCGCCGACCAGTTGGCGGGTGAGCAACTCGACGTCGCGCTGATTCCGTCGATCGAGTTTTTTCACCACTCGGACTACCAGATCGTCTCCGACGCCTGTGTCTCGTGCGAGGGGCCGGTCCGCAGCGTCAAGCTCTACAGCCGCGTTCCCGTCGTGGAGATTCGCACGCTAAGTCTCGACGAGGGCTCGCGAACCAGCGCCGCGCTCGTCAAGATCCTGCTCCAGGAACAGTTCCACGTTGAACCGGACTACCAAATGCTGCCGATCGGCACCCTGCCCGAGCAGTGCTCGAGCGACGCGGTCCTGCTGATCGGCGATCGAGCCATGCGTCCCGTCGACGGCCCCTTCCAAGTGGTCTGGGATTTGGGCGAGCAATGGATTGCCTGGACGGGCCTGCCTTTCGTGTTCTCGATGTGGGTCGCGCGGCCGGAAGCCGACGTCCGGCGGCTCGGCGCGGTGTTTGCGTCGGCGCGAGACGCAGGCGTCGAGCGGCTCGAGGAAATCGCCCGTCGCGAGGCTCCTAACGTCGGACTTTCGGAGGACTTATGCCTGCGTTATCTGCGGGACCATCTGACGTTTCGACTGGGACCCCGGCAGCGGCAGGGTTTGGCCCGATTCTACGAACTGGCATGCCGGACGGGCTTAGCCCCGGCCGGCGCCGGACGGAGTATTGACCGCGAGTTGGAGCCCACGTGATTTCATTCCCCCACGACCTGCTCGAACGAACGGTTGCCGGCGAGCGTCTTTCGCCGGTCGACGCGGTTCGATTGCTGGAAAGCCATGATCTGGCGGCGGTGGGTGGGGCCGCCGATGCCGTGACGCGCCGGTTGCATCCGGAGCCCTATCGTACGTACAACATCGACCGCAACATCAATTACACCAACGTCTGCACCAACGGTTGCCGCTTCTGTGCGTTTTCGTGCCGGCCCGGCGACCCGGGCGCCTATGTGCTCGGGCGCGAAGCGCTTTTCGAAAAGATCGAGCAGACGATTGCGTTGGGCGGCGACCAGATTCTCCTGCAGGGCGGACTCAATCCCGAATTGAAGTTGCCGTGGTACGAACGGCTCCTTCGCGACATCCGGACGGCGTTTCCTCAGGTCAACGTTCACGGGTTCAGCCCGCCGGAGGTGGACTACCTCGTGAAGGATTCGGGGCTTTCCGTGCGCGAGGTGCTCGAACGTCTTCGAGCGGCCGGGCTGGGGAGCCTGCCGGGCGGCGGGGCCGAAATCCTGGTCGATCGGGTGCGCCAAGAGGTCAGCCCCAGAAAGACTTCGGCCGATGAGTGGCTTGCGGTTTGCCGGGAGTGGCACGGCTTGGGCGGTCGTGGTTCGGCCACCATGATGTTCGGCCACGTGGAAACGCTTGCCGATCGAGTGGAACATATGCGGCGGCTGCGAGAATTGCAGGACCAAACCGGCGGATTTACGGCCTTTATCGCTTGGACCTTCCAGAATGATCATACCGACATGGCCGGTACTGCCAAGGTGGGGGCGTTCGAATACCTCAAAACGCTCGCCGTCGCCAGACTCTTTCTTGACAACTTTGCCAACCTCCAATCAAGCTGGGTTACACAGGGGCTGCGCATCGGCCAACTCGCCTTGCGGTTTGGAGCAAATGACCTCGGCAGTCTCATGATCGAAGAAAACGTCGTGGCGGCCGCGGGTACCCAGTTTCGAGCCAGTCTTGCCGAGTTGCGTCGGGCAATCCAACAGGCCGGCTTCGTGCCACGCCGAAGAAACGTTTTCTACGAGATTGCAGACGAAAGGATCCCATGATTCAGGTCGACGGCCTTACGAAGCACTACAGCGATCTTCGACGCGGCCAACTGGTCGCCGTCGACGGAATCAGCTTCCGTGCCCGACCGGGGCAAGTCTACGGCTTGCTCGGACCCAACGGCGCCGGCAAGACGACCACGCTGCGCATGC
>JAFGIR010000389.1 GCA_016929515.1 Pirellulales bacterium
ATCGTAGTCCTGGCAAAACTCCTCGGGATCGTAGTTGGAACGTTCTCTTCTCGACTCCTTGTTGGAGTTGGCGATTGAGTCGTCGGAGTGGTCGTCGGACTCACCCCGAACGTCGCCGCGCAACGCATCGAGCACGCCGCCCTCGGATGAACACGGCGGCGCGAGACCAACCAGTACCAGGCTGACGGCCAGCCGCCAGAAGAAGGCATCGTAGCCAATCGTCCCGAGCATGAGTCTTCCTCCGTGCGTGTTTCGGTAGAGACACACCATCCGGGCAGAATTTCCAGATCGAAAACCGCGAGAGAATAATCCGGGCGGGGGACCGCGTCAAGACAACTTCGTGCCGGCGGCCGCTACGACGGCATCTCCGGCTCGCGTAAATTGCCTTCCTTATCGGCCTGCCACACGTGGCCGTTCTCCACGTCGAGCACGGTCAGCCAGCCGTGGCCGTAGACCCACGTATCGACGCACTTGAGGTAGCCTAAGTCGAGCACGTCGCCGCTTCGCTGGGCCGTATGGCCGACAATGGCCGTCTTTTTGGAACAGTGCTGACCCGGCAGTCGATAGCGCAGCGCGTCCCAGAGAATCACTTCCTCGGGTTGCTCGGTCAAGGGCAGTTCTTTAATGTAGCTGCCGTGGACAAAGAAATGCCGGTTGGTCTCGTGGAAGAGTCGGCAACCGCGCAAAAAATCGAGATGGGCCGGTGGAAACTCCTCGGGCGAAGTGCAGTCGTAGGAAGCCAACGTGGCGTCGCCGCCGTAAGAGAGCCAGTCGGCGAAAGGCGCCAGGTCGCCACCGGCCAACTCGAGCACCATCCAATCGTGATTGCCCAACAGCGGAACAAGCGTGCATCGCGTGGCCAGGTCGATCAGATAGTCGATGGTTCCGCGGCTGTCTGGCCCGCGGTCGACGTAATCGCCCAAAGTCACGACGAGGTCGTCCGGTTGTGGATCGGCGGCCGCCAATGCCGCGACGAGCGCCGCCGTGCAGCCGTGAATGTCGCCGACGGCAAGGATTCGCGAGGGCATGGTCACGGAGCAACGTGGGAGAAGGTGAGGACTTGTCTCATGATACGTACGAATCTATCAATATAACGACGATCGCCGGTCGCCGACAGGGGACGATTTCGATTTTCGCGATGCGATGGGGACCATTTGCCGAGGGCATTTTTCTTGATCGCCGGAGAGGAACTGTCCCCCTTGGCAAGAAGAAGGGCCAATTCACATTTCCTCTTTTCGTGAATCGTCCTTTAGCCCGTCATCGGGCACAAAAAGGACCCATTCCCGGGCAAAGGGACTACCGGGCCATTGGGGGGCTTCTCTCCACGAAATTTGGCGCTATGATGTAGGTGCTGGAGGTGCCTCCCGCAATAGAGGCGAGACTTACCTCGCGCGTTGGGCCCACGCAACACGTTGGGACATGTCCGTGGGATGCCTCGTGACATGATTGCCCTTCACCGAATGCGTTGGAGGCTCCTCCAGCACATTCTTGCGATCCGCGGCGGAATGGGGCATCCGTACCGCGGGATCTCGGGCACGTTGGCACTTTCGCATTGGCGGCCGGTTGGCCGAGCGAGGTCCCATGATTGAAAAGACTGTCTTGCTTGCCGAGGATGATCCAAGCCACGAGGCTTTGTTGCGTCGCGTTGTCTCGGCCAGCAGTATTCCTTGCCGACTGGACGTGGTCCACGACGGAATCGAAGTGATTGAGTATCTCTTTGCGACCGGCCGATTCGCCGACCGCGATGCGAAGCAAATACCCAACTTGATCTTGTTGGATCTGAAGATGCCCCGGATGGACGGTCTTCAAGTGCTCCAGGTGTTGCGCCGCGTGCGCGGCGGCGACTACACGCGTTTCGCGCCGGTGGTCGTTTTGACCAGTTCGGAGAGCGACCAGGACATCGTCGAGGCCTATCGCCTGGGCGCGCAGAGCTATATTTGCAAGCCGCTCGATTTTCCGGCGTTCTCGTCGGCCGTTACCGAGACACTCCAGTACTGGCTTGGTCTAAACGCTCCTGCCCCCCAACACCACCTCGGTGCCTACGCGGCGCACGAGGGGCTCTAGCTGCTCGTCGTCAAAGACCCGCACACAGCAAACCTTCCTCTCTGCGCGCGTTATATCCTTCGTGTGGCTACGCCCTAAGGTAGAGGCCCGTTTTGTCATGGGCCGGCACGATCGTTTCCACTAGAATGGACCGGCAGGGCTCCCCCTCTGCCAGCTATACATGACTCTCTCGGAGGTTCCCGTGACTCGCCGTCTTGCCGTTCTGTTGTTCGTCGCGTTGATCGCTCTCTTCGGCCTGACGATCTCCGGCGCCAAACCCTCGGAGAAAGAAACGCAAGACACCAAGCCGTCGACCGGTCACGCCGAGTGGATCCCGATGCCGACGATGGGTGGGAAGCAGTTTTGGGCCGACGAACTGTTCTTTCGCTCTTGGCGAATCCAACGCAACGCCCTGACCAACCACTGCCGCCTGTTGGACCCGAGCAATCGACGACATGCCTGGGGGACGTTCGATGAGTGCCGGGCGAAACTCGACGAGATCAAACACGAGCGGAAGCTGCCGCCCATGACGGGCCGCGCGGTGATCGTCCTTCATGGCCTGATTCGAAGCCGCGAATCAATGAGCCGTTTGTGTGAGTATCTCGACCAGCAGGGAGGCTTCACCGTCGTTGAC
This sequence comes from Pirellulales bacterium, assembly GCA_016929515.1. Taxonomy (GTDB): domain Bacteria; phylum Planctomycetota; class Planctomycetia; order Pirellulales; family Thermoguttaceae; genus UBA11386. The sequence goes on from JAFGIR010000389.1 coordinate 2,678, forward strand.
GTCGGCTATCCAAGCACTCGTCGCACGATCGGCGAACATGCCAAGTCGCTCGCCCGAATCGTCGAAAACCTCGACCGGATCGAGGAAATCAACTTCGTCGGCCACAGCATGGGCAATATCGTGGTTCGGCATTATCTGGGCGATCAACTCGACCCAGCGACCGGCCGCCTCCGTGAACGCCGCATCAAGCGAATGGTCATGCTGGGACCGCCTAACCAAGGCTCGTACCTGGCCAAGGCGCTGGCCGACAATGGCGCGTTCGGCGCGATCAACGGCACGCCCGGCCAGGAACTGGGCGCTGATTGGGCTGTCATCGAAAAACGCCTGGCCGTGCCGCCGTTCGAGTTCGGCGTTATCGCGGGTGGGCGCGGCGACGGATCGGGCTACAACCCGATTCTGCCGGACGACGATGACGGCACGGTTCGAGTGGCCTCCACGCACCTGGCCGGCGAGGCCGACTTCATTGTCCTGCCCGTCCTCCACTCGTTCATGATGAGCGACCGTCGCGTCATGGACTGCACGCTCCGCTTCCTGCAAAAGGGCCGTTTTCGCCCGGCCAAGCTGACGCCGAGGAAATGATCGGGTATGATGGACGGGTGTCGCCTTCGCGTCCCCAAGCAGATCGATTTCCATGACTCCTTCAGAGCGATCCTCGAACCGGCCCGGCCGTGTTGCCGGCATCGACTACGGCACGGTGCGAATTGGCATAGCGCTGAGCGATCCGGGCCGCACGATCGCCAGCCCGCACGAAAACTACACCCGCCGCGGCAAGGACCAAGACGCGCGGCGATTTCGGCGACTGGTTGAAGAAGAGGCCGTCGTACTGTTCGTCGTGGGCCTGCCAGTGCATACCGACGGCCACGAGAGCCAGAAATCGCAAGAAGCCCGCGAGTTCGGCGCGTGGCTCGCCGAGACGACCGGCACGGAGGTTGTCTATTTTGACGAGCGATTCTCCAGCGCCGAGGCCGAGCGGTTCCTCATCGACGCCGAGATGACCAGCAAACGCCGTCGCCGACGGCTCGACATGGTCGCCGCCTCGATCATCCTGTCGGCGTTTCTCGAATCGGATCGCCGTGGACAAAACGAACCCGGCGCGCTGGACGATTGAAGGGATAATCGCAACTGCGGATGGCCCAGACGTTTTTCCGCCAAGAACATTACCAAACCGGCCGGCAATTTCGGAAAAACGTCTGGGTGGCGCAGCCACAAGAGGACTTGGGATGCAAGAACTGGGCCTGCGCTGGCGCTATGGCCCAGGCATCCACGCTTTGAGAATCCGAATCGCGTCGTCGTAGCGCCCTTCCGCATAGGCCGCATCCAATTCGCTCAGCGTCCTTGCGTCGGTCCAGGCACCGACCGTCTCGGCCGTTCGAGCCGCTTTCCGCCGATCACGATCGGCCGGAACGTTGGCGAACCGTTTCTCATTGTCGGCCAGAAGCTTGTCGCGCAGCGCCAGGTACTGTGTCTCGCGAATAATGTCCTCGACATAACACTTTTCGCTGTCGCAAGCGGCCGCCGCGAGCGCCTTTGTGAGGTCGTCCGGCACGCGAAACGCGCCGTCGACCCGCCGCATGGCAGCCATGAGTTTTTCGTTTGCCGCGAGTGCCTCGGGCAGAATCTCTTGCGTGTAGATTCTCTGCAACGCGACCCAGTCGTTGGGCAGGTCGCGGATGCCGCCGTCGCGGACCGTGCTCGTGCGAGCCGGCCGCGGCTGGCCCGAGCGATAAGTCTCCCACCGGTCGAAGTAGCCGTCGCCGTCGGTGTCGAAGGTGCGGATTTCGCCCCAGACGGTCGTCGGATCGCCCAGGTGTCCGACGCGCGTCCAAC
>JAFGIR010000390.1 GCA_016929515.1 Pirellulales bacterium
CGAGCCGATCGAACAGGGCGACGAACTTGGCAACCTGCGTCGCGCACCGCCGCGAGAGCGATTCGACCGCGTGGCTACCTCGGGCAGCCTCCAACAGCGTCAGGCCGCGGCGCCGGGCGTGCTCCGCCAGCCGCCCAAGCGTCGTCTTGCCGATTCCCCGTGGCGGCGCGTTGATCACGCGCAATAGCGCCATGTCGTCGGCCGGGTTGGCCACCAACTGGAGATAGGCAACCGTGTCCTTAATCTCCTTGCGTCGGAAAAACTCGAGGCCGTGGACCATCTGGAACGGAATGCCCCGCGCGCGCAAGGCTTGCTCGAACGCTACCGACAGAGCGTTGACGCGATAGAAGATGGCGAAGTCGCTCCCGCGCCGCCGGCCGCTGTGCAACTGGTCGGCGATTTGGGCAACGATGTCGGAAGCTTCCTCTTTGTGGCTCGCGTAGCGAACCAGTCGGACCGGCGGGCCGTCGTCGTTCTCGGTGTACAGATCCTTGGATTTACGCCGCAGGTTGTGTGAAATCAGCTTGGCGGCCACTTCGAGAATGCGTTTCGTGCTGCGGTAGTTACGTTCCAGACGAACGACGCGGACTTTCGGAAAATCCTCATCGAAGTCGAGTATATTTCGCAAATTGGCCCCGCGCCAGCCGTAGATTGCCTGGTCCGGGTCGCCGGTGACCGCCAGATTGGGATAGTCGATCGACAATGCCCGAACCACGGCATACTGCGCCAGATTGGTGTCCTGATATTCGTCGACGAGGATATAGCGATACCGTTGGTCCAAGTGGCGGCGGATTTCAGGATTCTCGCGTAGAAGTGTCACGGCATGCAGCAGAAGATCGTCGAAATCGACCGCGTTGCACTTGACCAACAGGGCTTGGTAGAGCGGATAAACTTGCTGAACAATCGCACCTGTGAGGTTCCCCTCTCGGCCACGATAAGCCTCGGGAGCAATCAGGTGATTCTTTGCCCAACTGATGGCCGACGCAATCGAATCGGGCGAGACTGTTGATTTGTCGATACGCTGCTCGGTGAGTATTCTTCGAAGCGTTCTCCGGCTGTCGTCCGTGTCGTAAATTGTGTAGTTTTCCCCGATGCCTAAAAGCTGTGCATATTGTCTCAATAGCCGAGCGCAGAAGCGGTGGAAGGTGCTGACCCAGACCGGTTTGCCGGGCACGAGTTGCGAGAGCCGAGCCTGCATTTCAGCGGCCGCTTTGTTGGTGAACGTCAGCGCCAAAATCTCGTGCGGCGAAACACCTTGAGCGAGCAAGTACGCGATGCGGTGTGTTACGACCCGCGTCTTCCCGCTTCCGGGGCCCGCCAGAATCAAAAGAGGTCCATCGATGTGTTGGACCGCATCGCGTTGGGCCGGCGTAAGGTCTACGAGCAAGTGTTCCAAAGTCGGTTTCCTTGTTGTGGAGAATGCCAAACCCCCCGGTCCCGAGGAACGGGGGGCGGGCGGCGAATCGAAACGGGCCGGTTGACGCGGACCTCAAGTATAGGGGCTGTGCCCAGCCGACGGGAATGCCCTCGCCAGAGGTACGCAAGGCCCTTGCTCCGACGCGTTGCGATCGGTGGAGAACTCCATCCCCCAGTCTCCGGACCCAACGGATGAGTACCCCCTACTTCACGCTGGAAAAATCTGCTATATTGCCGCACGGTTAGAAGTCTGGACGGCCAGCCTGTTTGGCTCCGGCCGTCCGGTGGGCAAGGAACGCAACGCATACAATTGGGAGGGAACCCCATGGCGGTAACACGCGTACCGATCAACAATACGGGCAATGAAGCAGAGGATTTGCAGGCGAAGCTCGACATGAGTACGGCCGAGATAGGACTTTCGGTTCGCACGACGAATTGTCTCGAAGAAAGAGGCATCTTCACGGTCAAGGACCTGTTGGATTGTTCCCCAGAGGACTTGCTTAGTATTTCCAACTTCGGTGAGAAGACACTCGACGAGGTCTATAAGGCGTTGGAAGGGATTGATCTTTACCGCAAGTCTCGCCAGCCGAAGTAGCCCCTTGGTTGCGCAGGTTCGTTGAGTTGCAGGTATGCCAACATCCTGAGAGTTTTTCGAGAGATTTTGGGCTAGCCACCTCCGACACGCTAAGGTACGGCAATTCATCGCCCAATCACATCGACGTCGAATATCCTTCGACGACCCATCGTGATTGTGATGGCGCGGTGATAGAGGATCGGTTGTTTTGCGGGATTTGATTCTCCATTTCGCGCTTTGAGTGGGGTGACCGATCGGTGAGGTGCGGTGGTGGGATTGGGCCGCGCAAATCGTTCTTGTCGAGCCGGTCTGTTCTGACTTCGCGGTCGGTCAAACCCCATGGAAGACATCGCTTGCCGTTTTGCGGCCGGCCTGGCCGCGGAAAGAGACACGGGCAAGGTGCCGCGGTGGACCACTGGGCGGCGAGGATGATCGGCAGAGCTTCGTGGAGAGAGCAGGTTGAGTCGTACCTTTCGAGTCTATGAGAAGAAGCGTGGGCACCGGCGCACGGGATCCGGATGGCTTGCGGGAGCCGGGGAGACGCTGTTCTTCGGTCTCTTCTTCCTTGCCGGCTGCGGTGGACTTGTCGCGATTCTCGCCACGCTCGTGGTTCCCGAGTGGCGAGTCAACAACGAGTTCGTCGAAACCACGTGTGTTGTTCGCGCGAAGGAGCTGGTTGAGAGGGAGGACGACAGCGGGTTGGTCTACCGCCCTGAGGTCGCCATCGAATATCTGGTCGACGGGAAGCCCCGGGAGGCAACGACCTACGACATATGCGGTGCCTATTCGAGTGACCGCGACGCCGAACAGGCGGCGCTGGATCAGTTTGAGGTGGGCGGTCGGTATCCTTGCTGGTACGATCCGCGCGAACCAGGGATCGCGGTTCTCGTCTGTGGTTACAGTTGGTGGACGTGGCTTCTCTTGAGTATTCCCGTCTCGTTCATTCTTATTGGCGGTGGTGGGTTTCTCTATCGCGCTTGGCACTGGGGTAAGTCGGCGGAACGTCGCGCGGCGCCCGGTATGGGACCAATCAAACTGGGAAAGGGCAAATCTTCCGGTGACGGCCGGAATGCATATCCGACCATTCCGCCGCCCGCCGACATGGCCAACAGTCCCGGCACCACCTTGCGATTCCGGCTGCCCATCCACAGTTCAGCCACGTTCGGGTTGATCGTTCTGGCGGCGGTTTGCGTCTTCTGGAATTCGGTAGTGGCCGCTTTGTTGCTGGACGTTATCGCCGGATTTCGCTCCGGCGCGCCAAACTGGATTGAGACGATCGTCGCGGCACCGCTCACCGCGGTTGGCTTGGTTTCCATCTTCATCTTCGTCCGCCAGTTCCTGATCGCCACCGGCGTGGGGCCGACGTTGCTTGAGATCAGCGACCATCCGCTCTATCCCCAGCGGAAATACGATCTGTTTTTGTCCCAGGCGGGACGTTTGCGACTTCAGTCGCTCGAGTTGTCATTGATCGGAACAGAGGAAGCAAGCTATCGCCAGGGTACCGACACGCGAACCGAATCGAAATGCGTTTATCGTCAGTCGCTCTTTCGTCGCGAGAATTTCGAGATTCACGGGGGCGTGCCCTTGGAAGCGCGATGCGAGTTGGAGGTGCCCGATGGCATCATGCACTCGTTCAAGTCGGAGAACAACGCGCTCCATTGGAGCCTTGTCGTCGACGGAAAAGTGACGGGCTGGCCCGACTACCAACGATCGTTTCCCGTGGTTATCTACCCCGAAGATTCCGAGAGCGCCAACGCATGAACGAGCCTTCCGTGGTGATTCGATTCGACGGCAACGGACGCGTCTACAGACCGTACGAGATACTCTCGGGCGAATATCGTCTGGAATCGTTTTCGTTGGGTTATATCCGGGCTGTCGAAGTCTCGGTTCTCTGGTACACCGAGGGCAAAGGGGACGAAGACATGGCCGTTCATGAATTCCAACGGTTGAGCGTCGACGACGGCGACTGGATCGACCCGAACCGGCCCGGACGGTTCAGCGTTGCTTTGCCCAACAGCCCCTTGAGCTACGACGGCGTCATTCTCAAGATACGCTGGTGCGTGCGGGTGCGCGTGTTTCCGCGCAAAGGCAAGCAGGTGGTCGGCCAGCGGTTGTTTGTTCTGGGGAACGTGAATGCCGTCGAGTTCGTGCAGCCGTGAGTGCTTTGTCTCCACAACCAGACGCGGAAAACCCCTTCTCGACGCGGCACGTGCGTCCCGGCGCGATTCCCTATTTCTTCCCGGCTGGCGAGGACGTTTCGAGTGTGTTGCAGCGGTTGGCCCGGAACGTCTGGCAGGGGCAGATCGTCGGCCCACACGGTTCCGGAAAATCGACACTACTTTCCACGCTGCTACCGGCCATTGAGAAGTCGGGGAAACAGGTGACCGTTGTCGCGCTGCACGACGGCCAACGGCGACTTCCGCCCGACGTGCTCCGCGAAACCAGCCGTGGAAAGCGTGCTCGCGCGCGCCGCACAAACATGGGCGACCAACCTCCCCATGGAAACCGGCTGCTCGTGGTTGACGGCTACGAGCAATTGCCCTGGTGGCGACGGTACTGGCTCGAACGGCGTTGCCGACGTCGTGGCATGGGCCTTCTGGTCACTTCGCACCGCTCGGTCGGTTTACCCGAGGTTTACCGCACCAGCATTGACTCGCAACGAGCCGAGCGGATCGTCGCACGATTGCTGAGTGACTGGCCGGAGATGATCGCGGCTGAAGAAATCGTGCCTTGTCTTGAGCGACATGGTCAAGATCTTCGCGAGGCGTTGTTCGAACTATACGATCTTTTCGAGCAAAATCGACGAACCAAAAAGCCTACTTGACAATAGCTATGGTAGAACGATAATTTGTCTCTGTGGGGCTTAGCCCCACACTCTGCCCGTCATAGGTCCCTGCCCCGCCTATGGCGGGTTTTTTCTTTACTTTAGCCATTCCCCCTAAAGGGCCCGCTCGTTTTTTTCTTCGTCTGCGTTGTGTTTTTGAGAGAAAACGATCTTACGCACTTGCCGCCTCGAAGAATTAGTCAATCCGAGGGGTGACCGCCGAAACGGTGTCTTCCCGTACCGATGACCCGCGTCAAGGCCACGGTGGCGAAGCGGTCGAACGGGTTTTTCATCATGGCGACGATTCGAACTTGACCCGTCGACGCTGACGGACATTCCTGGGGGCCTACTTGATCTACACCGAACAACTGTCATCCCCATCGAAGAATTAGAGAAGGGAGAAGAATAGGCCAGTGCCAGCACTGAATCCCATGCCCTTTCTTGAGGTCTTCCAAGGAGCGAATCGAGGTGGATTCCCAGAGATCTTCCGCCACGAACGGCAGCACACCAGCCTATCGCCCCCCCTTTCTGGTGTGACGCTGGATTCCCGGTCCGTTGCCTGGCGAGGTAGTATTTAGCAATCTGATGAAGAAAGCCGATGGTGGGTTGCGGGGTGACGCCGGAATGAGCGTGGAAACGTCCCGACCTGTCAGCATTCTGAGATAATTTGTTGACGTCATGTTCCATTCGTTCGGTCATCCTGACCACAGCGAAGGATGCCAGTTCGCTACGGTTTGGATGACCGACCAGACCGGATGGGCGGACCACGGGCCATTGCGGAAGGAGGCGTACGATGACTGATCCTGCCTGGCGGATTGTGCGAGGCACGGGCAGCCCTCTGGTGGCCACGGCCATCCACGACGGCCACGCCGTGCGGCCGGAGGTTGCTGCTCTGTTGGCTTTGGACGACGCGGCTCGGCTTCGCGAGGAGGACCCGTTCACTTCGCGTTGGGTCGGCGCGGCGTCCACGCAAATTGTCGGCCTTCGTTCCCGGTTCGAGTTCGACCTGAACCGGCCGCGCCAACAGGCGGTCTACGTGACGCCCGAGGATGCTTGGGGGCTGGAGATTTGGAGGTCTCGTCCGGATGAGGAGTTGATTGCGCGTTCGCTGGAGATTTACGACGCGTTTTATCGCGAGGTTCATGAGCTTCTTAGCGAGTTGGTCGAGCGTTTTGGCAAGGTCGTCGTTCTCGACCTGCATAGCTACAACTACCGGCGCAGTGGCCCCAACTCGGCGCCAGCCGACCCGGCCGCCAACCCGGAAGTGAACCTTGGGACGGCTAGCCTCGACCGCGAAATATGGGGGCCGATCGTTGAGACGGCCCTCTCGGCTCTAAGGGAATTCGATTTCGTGGGCCGGCGTCTCGATGTGCGCGAGAACGTCAAGTTTCAAGGCGGTCAGTTCGTGCGTTGGATGCACCAGGAGTTTCCGACGACCGTTTGCGGGCTGGCGATCGAGTTCAAGAAGACGTTCATGGACGAGTGGACCGGCCAAGGCGATTCGGAACACGTCGACGCGATTGGCCGAGCCGTCGGTTGCCTGGCAGACCGGATTGGTGAAGGATTGGGGACCCTATGACACGGGATTCGAGCGGTCTGGAGAGAATCCCGGAGGCCTTCGTGGCCGACGTTCTTGGCCGGCTTGCCGACCATGAGTCGCTCCGCCGCAGATTGCCCGACGGTGGAAGTCTTTTCTTCGATCGCCCGTTGCCTTTTTTGTGCGTCTATCGCCGGCCGTGGAATCGATCCGACGAGGGCACCGCGGAACTGATTCGCGGCGAATCGTCGTATTTGATCGCTCCGGGCATGGCTCGGCGCCGAAAGGATTGGACGAGACTGCTGCATGGCCTGGTGTCGTCGCTGATGGATCGATTCGGCGATTTCCTCGTGGTCGAGATCTGGTCGGCGCCGCCGTCTCGGCCCCGGGCCGGCGCGTCGGAGATGGCGGAGGACGAGGAGAATCGCCAGTTGGCCGCCTTGCGTCCGAAGTTCCGCGTAACCGCGCGTGGTCCGAACAAGCCTAGGGCGGTGGTGGAGATGTTGATACGCTCCCTGCGCCAAATCGTTGTCGATGGCGTGCAGGCCGAAGTCGAGATGGACGACCGGGCCGAGGGGCGAGCGCCGGGAATGCCCTCGCTGTTCTCGACCGCCGACGCCAAGGAGCTGAAGTGCCATTTTCTCGGAATCGAGGTGAAGCCGGTCTATCGCGACGTCGCGACCGAAGAGGTGTTTCCGGCCGCGCTGCGCGTGTTGCGCCGAGGCGTGAGCCGGGCCCTTCGTCGGACGTTCTTCACCTTCGTGCGCACCCACACGACGGCGCGCGTCAGGCATTCTTATGCCCTGGGGCGTCGGGCGTTGGTTAAGGCTGTTTGGGAAGTCGACCGGCGACTAGCCGAGGTCGCCAACGCGTTCGATTTGGTTTGGCAGGTCACGCCGATCAACACCGTGGCCGCTTGGCGTGAATTTCAACGGAGCCGGTTCGAGCGGACGCCGGAGTTCCGCTACCGTCCGTTGACCGTCGAACCGACGGAACTCAAACGGCGACTGTTTTCCATTCCGATCGAGAAAATCGAGGATCCCACGCTGAGCCACCTTTTTCTCCAGTCTCAGGACGAGCTGGATCGGAAGATTACCATGCTCGCGGACATCGGCGACTATCGGCTCCTGGCCGGGAGCGTTCAGGTTTACGGTTTGGTCGAGCCCAAGCTGCTTGAACTGGCCAAGGAGTTGCTCCGGCGAATCTCCTCGCGAAGCCGCGACCAGGAATCGGGTAGAACGCTCAACGCCGAGCAATTCGCCGAATTGGCTCGTGCCGAAATCGCTTGGTACCGTCAGAAGGCCCCCGATTTCGCGACCACCGTCACCGTGTGCGACGATCTCTACTGGGGGCTGTCCGTTTCGGACGGGAAGTTGCTGATTGGGTGCAAGACGCGGATTCCCCCCGGGCGAGTCGGCCCGCTGTTGCAGCACGAAATCGGTACGCACTTGGTGACGTATTACAATGGGCAGGCTCAGCCATTCCGTCAGCTCTATTGCGGTCTGGCCGGTTACGAGGCGTTTCAGGAAGGCTTGGCCGTATTGGCGGAACATTTGTCTCATTCCATCGATCCGCCACGCGTTCGGATTCTGGCAGCCAGGGTTATCGCCTGCCAAGCATTGCTGGAGGGGGCTTCCTTCGTCGAGACGTTTCGAACGCTCAACAAGGACCATGGATTTTCGAAACGGTTGGCCTATACTATTGCGATGCGAGTTTACCGCGGGGGTGGAACCGTCAAGGACGCGATTTACCTGCGAGGCCTGGTCGAGGTCCTGCAATACCTCGGCGATGGTGGCGAGTTCGAACCTCTGTTGCTGGGCAAGATTGCCGCCGATCACATCCCTTTAATGAGGGAACTGAAGATGCGACGCGTCTTGGTTCCACCGCCGCTGAGGCCACGTTATTTGGATCGCCCAGGTGTTTCCGACAAACTGCTGCGTTTGCGCGAAGGACTGTCCGTTTTTGACCTGTTCGAATCGAGAAAGAAGAGAAAATGAAGATCGGTTTCATTGTCAACGATATCGCGACGGAAGAATACGGTTACACGACCACGCGCATGGCCATGGCGGCCGTGAATCGGGGGCACGAGGCATGGCTGATTGGTGCCGGCGATCTCGCTTTCGATCCGGATGATCGTGTCCGCGCGCGGGCTCGAACCGTCGGCAACGTAAAGAACAAGTACAAGGCCGGGAAAACCTTCCTGGATGAGTTGCGAGGTCCCCGCGGCGTCAGCGAGCGAATTACGGTCGATGATCTCGACGTGCTCATGTTGCGAAGCGACCCGGCCCAAGACCAAGGACGCCGAGGCTGGGCACAAATGGCGGGTATTATGTTCGGCCGCGCGGCCATGCGCCGCGGGGTTATCGTGCTGAACGACCCGAACGGACTGGCCAACGCCATGAACAAGATGTACTTCCAACTCTTTCCCGAGGAAGTCCGCCCCAAGACGCTCATTACCCGCGATCGAAGCGAAATCAAAGCCTTTGCCCACGATTTGAACGCCGACATCGTGATCAAGCCGCTGCAAGGGTCGGGCGGCCAGGGTGTGTTTCGTATTCGCCTGGACGACCTCGGCAACTTGAACCAGATGGTCGAGGCGGTGAACCGGGACGGCTACGTGGTCGCCCAAGAGTACCTGCCCGCCGCCGCCGAGGGAGACATGCGGCTGTTCATGATGAACGGCGAGCCGATGCGATACAAGGGGAAGTATGCCGCTTTCCGCCGCGAGCGGTCGGGCGACGACATCCGCAGCAACATCCACGCCGGCGGCAAGAAGAACTCGGCCATCGTCGATGAAAACGCGTTGCGAATCGCCGAGATCGTTCGTCCCAAACTGGTCGCTGACGGCATGTTTCTGGTCGGTCTCGATATCGTCGGCACCAAGCTGATGGAAATCAACGTCTTTAGCCCCGGTGGGCTCGGCAGCGCCCAGAGTTTCGAGGGCGTTAATTTCTCCCACGCCGTCATCCTCGGTCTCGAACGCAAGGTCGGCTACATGGGCTTCTACGAGCGAAGTTTCAACAATTTGGACATGGCCACGCTGTGATTGGCAGGCAGAACTCGCCGCCAACGGCGTGACTTTCCTTGCATAATAGAACGAAGAAACCCGCGGCAGCCACCGGCTGCCGCGGGTTTTGGTTTCGCGAAGCAGTTCCGCTGGTCGATTTGAACTTAGCGCGTGATGCCGAACGCGATGCTGATGCCTTCCATGCCCATGTCGGTCGCCGCGTCGGTC
>JAFGIR010000391.1 GCA_016929515.1 Pirellulales bacterium
TCACGGTGATTTCGCCCGAACCGTCTTCGATCGACACCTCGACCTTGTGGGCCGGGGTGTTCTGGATCTTGCCGTGGAGGCCGTAAAGCAGCGTTCCGTTTTCGTCGAACACGGGCGACCCATTGCTTTCCAGTCCGGTTCGGGCCAGCAGTTCGTCGAACCCGGTGAGCCAGCCCAGGCCGTCGGGCGATTGGAGATTGACCAGCGACGGATGGACCGGCCCCTTGACGGGCGATTGCCAACCGAGTTGCAGCGGGCCCAGCGTGGCTCGCCAGATGCCCATGCCCCGCGTGGGAATGACTACGAAACGAAACGTCCCGTTGTCCACTTCGACGACGTCCACGCCGTCGCGCAAGCCGCCGGACAACCGCCGCTTGACGATCTTAATGCCCTCCGGCGCGCCGTCGGCATCGGCCGAGGTCAATTGGATCTCGTCCACGAATTGATCATCTTCCACGTCGAGGAGTATCCATGTTCGCTTGGCCATGTGTGAGAATCTCCTATGGGTTGGCTTTTTTCATTGCGTGGCTGGGCCATAACCGGGCAGCCCAGGTTCTCGAACCTCGTGCCGCCACCGGTGGCAAGAGGTGGTTTGTCCCATCCTCTGTTTCTCAGAAACCTCCGCTCACTTTACGACACCGGTTCTCCGAACCGGTGCCACGCAGCGAATCTCAGTCTAGACCCTGAAAAAGAGGGTAATTTGTGTCCGAACGCTTCTGCAGCTCGCGCATGTCAGGAAACATGCTGCTGACCTTGTCAATGATTTCACATAGATCGGAAGGCACGTCACTAGGTTTCATGTTGGCGAGGATGTCCTTATCATGGAATGATATCTTGTACTCCTCTGCAATTTTACCGCGGAGGTCCTTCAACGCCTGTTTGGCATCGAGAAGCTTGTACGGTATCTCACGGTTCCCAACGGGTGTCGTGTACGCAGCACGAAAGTAAGCATTCAACTTATCGGTCTCTCTGCTGCGATGAGCCGCATCACCCCGCAGAACCGGCTCGTGTTCGACCATGAATTTCGTCCGAGTGTTGTCTTCTTGGGTACTGGCCCACGCAAGGAGAAATTTGTGAATCGCATCAGACCCTAGTTCTTCCGACAGTGCGTCATTGGGCCATTTACTATGCCATTTTTGTTCAAGTACTTTAGCAAGAAGACTCGGGACTAGCAAGTAAGACTCCCGATGACGACGCATCAATTGTCCCATGGAGTACTCGTGTTCTTGCGCCTTCCTAATCCGGTCCTTCACCTCCTCATCAGTGAAGAAGTCGCGATCTGACAAAAATACATAGGCCAATTGAGTGCCTAAGAGATTCTCAAAGCACTTGATAGCATCAAACGGCCACTGCTTCGTCGCGCCGCCCGTCTCGAAGACTGTCATGCCTCTGGTGAGTGCCTTGAAGCCCGGTTTCAAAACCTCTCCAATTCCAGCAATGAACTGCTCGTAATCGGCCTCTTTACCTTCCACAAACAGAGCCCGCCTGGATTTCAGCGTGTTAACCACCTTTGCAGGAGGCAATGCAATGCCCCGGTCCCCCAACATAGGCACAAGTGTATCTACATTCTGCGGTGTCAGCGGCTCTGGTCGTTCCCGATCAATGAGTCGCACTTGCTCTAAACCTGCAGCATCGATGAATGTGGGACTATGTGATGCAATGATGAGTTGCACGTCCCGCTCCCTCGACAGGCGGTCAAGCAAGTCGAAGGTCAGACGCTGCAGGTCGTCGTGCATGTGCGAATCGGGCTCGTCGAGCAATGCGACACGGGACGAGTGGAGGTACAGGAAGCTGAGTAGATTGATCACCTGCAGGAAACCGGAGCCAGCCGAAACCAAATCAAAAGCACAGCCCTTTTCGTTGTAGGTGGCGGTTAGCCATTCGTCATGTGTTTCATCAAACGGAACGTCGAGATCGTCTAGGTCGAAGAGCGGTGCTACCATGCCCTTGAATGCCTTCCATTCCTCGGGCTTTTGCATCAAGCGGTATACGAGGTTTCTGAGAACCTGACTCTGCCGTCCCTCGAGGATCATACGATCCTGCGCGACCTCGCGGTATAAGTCTTCCTTGACTGTGACGCCGATCATCCCAGGAACATACACCGGGTTGTTCTTCTGTAACATGTCATACTGCTGTCGCGTTATCCCTTGGTCACTACCGTCTATCATTAGGTTGCGACTGAAAGCGGGATATATTGTGAAAGAAAGTTTCGGAGCGGCGTCAGTCTCTAATTCGAGGAGTATCTTGGTCGGTTGTCGGCCAGTTCTGGTTCGTTGTTGGTAGAACAGGTCCCGTGCTTCAAAATAAGGTACGGCGCCCACTTCCGGTACTTGTGTCTTCCGGAAGGTCACCTGGGAGTCCCCAACATCAGCCGTCTGGTTCATGCACCAGAAGAAGATGTTCATTGCATGGAAGATGGTCGTCTTCCCGCAATTGTTACCGCCAACGAGCAAGTTGACCCGGTCAAACATGATTCGGTACTTCTCAAACCCTTTGAAGTACTCGATTCGTAGCGATTTGATCATCCGCGTTCTCCGTCAACCCAGAGCACAATCTCGCAAGCAAGAGTTGAGCGAATCGAAACGGGGCACACCTAGTTTGCACTCAACAGGCGTCAACGGACCCCTTACAGGGTTCACCTCTTCATTTGAACTTCCGGCCAGGGGCGGCACTTCGTTTGCATCGCCCTGCCATGTGAAATCGCTTCGTGGTTGAGAGCTTCTTGTCGCGGAGTGACTTCTACGTAGCAACGAGGTATTCACTCCCCGCGAGACCGTTTCGTTCGTCGCATTGTACCCGATCACCGGCCGGCCGCGAATCGGGGGCCGCTTCCTGAGGGGCACGGTTCGGTTTTGCCGCTCGCGGTTGTCCTAAACCCTTGTTACCAATGGGATAATCGCAAGGCGGCGAGGCGTCCCCTACCGTTCGTCACCGTTGGGCGAGTTCCAGCCGCTGTTGGCCCGTCACTTTCCGGTAGCATTCAATCTGCCGCTGGAGGGCTGCTTCTGGAGTCACGGTGCAAACGCGCCGGATTCAGAAAAGCGTTTTGAGCACTTTTCTCCGCAGTGCCTCCGGCACGTCGCTGTCGAAGCAGTAGTGCATCGTCTGGAAGCCCTGGCGGAAGGCGGTCACTTTTTCGCCGACGCGATTGTTCCCCTTGATCGCTTCGGCCACCAGCGGCGCGAAGGCCTGGAAGTCGGCCTCTTTCATCCCAAATCGCGTCATCTCCGACACACCGATGCGCAACGCCGAACTGCATGTGAAACCCTGATCGCCCGGAATCGCCTGATAGTTGACAATGATGTTGTTGTCTTCGAGTTGCTGGGCGATTTCGCAACCCCGCGCAAAGGCGACGTTCACGATAACCTGATGCGTTTCCGTGAAGTCGACCGCCGGATCTCCCTCGACGTCCAACCCCTCGTCTTTCAGTGCCCGGGCAAACGCCTTGGCATTGGCGATGACCTGGCTTTGGTAATCGTCCTTGAAGGTATTCATCTCGATGGCGGCCATGAGAAGCCCCAGGAGCGTGCCGAGGTGATGATTGCTGACCATTCCCGGAAATGCCCGGCGACGGATGGCCTTCCAGAGTTCAAATTGCGGAGCATCTTCGGCCATGTCGCCGCCGATGACTCCGCGTTGCGTGCCGAAGAACGTCTTGTGCGTCGAGCCGGTCACAAGATCCGCGCCCTCGCTGAAAGGCTGCTGGAAGTGCGGCCCGATGAGTCCCAGAACGTGAGCCATGTCGTACATGATGACGGGCCGAGGTGTCTTGTTTTCCACCATTTTTCTGATTTGGGCCACGGGCTCCGGATGGAGAACCATGCTCTTGCCCAGGATCAGGAGTTCCGGGTCGAAGCGTTCCAGGAGTCCGGCCGCGGCGTCCAGATCGATCTTGTAGGGATTATCCGCGAGGACGGGAAAAGCGACGACGGCATACCGCTCGCTCACCGGATCCTTGGCCACGTAATCCCGCAGGGCGCCCATCGGCTGCGCGCTCAGGTGGCCGCCCTTGGCGATATGGTTGTTCATCACCAGGCCGATGCGTCCCGGCTCGCGGCGGCGGTCGGTCCGATTCCGGTAGTCGACCATCGCGCTGAAAACGGTCGCATTGGCCATCTGGCCGCTGACCAGCCGGGCTTCGACCAGCGGGCATCCCAGAAAATCGGCCATTTCGGCCTGCAACCGCTGCTCGACCCAACCGATGAATTCCGTGCCCTGATAGTAAAAAACGTCCTGTTCGAACGCCGCGAGCAGTTCCTTGTGCTCGGCATAACGGCCGACCGGGTCGGAAACTTGCAACAACCGGACCAGCGGCGAGGGCGTCATCTCCGACGGAATCAGATTGACGCAATCATGCTGACGCCAATGGTGGTTCGCTACGCTCTTTTCGAGCAACTCCTCGACCTTCTTCATGCCCTGGGCGACGACCAGCGCCGGCTCGGGCTTCTGCCAATCGGCCGGGATGGCGTGAAAATAGGGAGCCGCTTCGGACCGGCCGTGCCATCGCACGACCTTCCCTCTCACGCGCCGCCCGCGAATCGAGACTTCCACTTCCTCTTCCGGGCGTATGGCCGCATCGATGTAGGCAAGAGCAATGCTGCGGTTTTCGGTTTCATCGCTGATCGTCATGCACGCGCCTTCGCCGACGAGCCTCCAGTAGGGCGCCACGGTCCCGCTGGTGACCTCGCCCACCTGCTTGCCGTCGAGGAAGACCTCGCTCCCGCGTCGGGCAACGCCCCGATCGAGCAAAGCTAGCGGCCTGACGCGACGGGGGAGGACCCCCGAGGCTTCGTAAACGCCTGCACGGAATTTCTGGACCTGCTCGAACTGCTCGGCCAGAGCACCCCGGCCGACGAAATCGCCTTTCCGTTCGGAAAAACTGATCGCGATGCCGGCGATGGGGCAAGCAAAAGCGGGCATGGTCTGGTCTTGCATATCGAGACCGAATTCGTGCCCATAGAGCGGCAACCCCGCTTCGAGTCGCAAGGTATCGCGCGCGCCCAGCCCGACCGGGACGACTCCCCGGTCTTTGCCCGCCTCGTGAATGGCCGACCAGACGGTCTCGGCCTTTTGGGCATCGACAAACAACTCGAAGCCGATCGGTTCTCCCGTGTAGCCCGTTCGTCCGACGAGGACTTTCGATCCGCAGAGCATGATCTCCGAGAGACAATTGCGAAACGCCTCGGGAAGACTTCCTTGTTCGACCAATTCCGACAGCACTTGCCCGGCCAACGGTCCCTGCAACGCAATCATTGCCAGCTTTTCGGTGTGATCTTCCAGAACGATGTCGAATGCTCCCGCGAAACGTTCGAAATGCTCCCAATCCTTCTCGCGATTCGAGGCGTTGACAACCAGCAGGTAGTCGTCTTCGCCAAAACGATAAAGGTAGGCGTCGTCGACCACGCCGCCTTGGTCATCGGGAATTAACGTGTACTGCGATTCCCAAGGTTCGAGGGCGTCGACGTTGTTCGAAAGAACGTGCTGCAGAAAACGGACGGTGTCCTTTCCGGAGATTCGGAAACGCCCCATATGGCTGACATCAAATAACCCTGCATGCTTGCGCGTCGCCAGATGCTCGCTAAGGATGCCGTCGGCGTACTGGATGGGCATGTCCCATCCACCAAAATCAACCATTCGTGCTCCGTGGGCACGATGCCATGCATTAAGAGGCGTTTTCTTATCAGCGACTGCGGTCATGGGACTTCTACCAGTAAACTAGGGGCCAAACATCGAAAAAAACCGGGGAACTGGTTGACCTCTGCACGGCAAGCGAACCGAGGCCGACCAACAGAAAGCTGGCAAACGATCTCCAGGGTTGACCAGCCAGGCCATTATTTCAGGCAAGCATCAAAAACCTGCTCGTGTGTCAGAACGTACCAGCGACAAAGCATCTATTCTACGAATTCCGAGGGGCTCCCGAAACTCCCCCCGGCCACCTGATCGGCAACGAGCACCGACGCCCATCAAAAAATCGCCTATTCCGTCGACAGTTCCAGCGAAAACCACCATTGTCGCGTCTCGTCCGGCTCCAGACGGCCAAATCGCTTCCGGTCTCGCACGGCCAGGTCAAGTGCGTCCGAGGCTGCATTTGTCGGTTCGATCGCGACGTGCTGATAACCATTCCATCCTCCTCGATTGATCCACAGCCCAAGCGTGTTAACCTGCTCCGGATCGAACCGAAAAATCAGCTTTTCGCCACTGATTTCGTTCTGGATAGCTGCGATGCCCTCGTCCAGCGGCTCGGTAAAGAGTTTGACCGCACGGCCGTCGCCGCCCAAATCGAAGTGTGCGAGATTCAGGCCGGCCATTGGTTCGGGCCAGGCCCACTCGGCGGCAAGCTGACGAAAGAGAACCTGAACAATCGCGGTTACAACAAGTTCCTGCGGCTTCACGGCGAGATACACGTTGAGATCGACGAGAAGAAGATCGTTGATTCGGCCAAGTGGGACGGGCTCAAGGGCTATCTGACCAATGCCGGGCTTTCGCCGGCCGCGGTGCTTGAGAATTACGGTCAACTTTGGCACGTGGAAAAGGCCTTCCGCATCTCGAAGACCGACCTGCGAATTCGGCCCATGTACCACCGTCGCCGCGGACGTATCGAAGCCCACGTCCTTATCGCCTTCGTCGCCTATACGATCTACAAGGATCTCGAACGGCGTTTGGCGGAGGCTCACATCGCGCTGAGCCCTCAACGAGTCGCCGATCTCACGCACACCATGTACGAAATGACCTTCCGCCTGCCAGACGACCCCGAAATACACCACACCCTGCTGCAAATGGACCCCGACCAGCAACGCGTCTACGACCTCCTTTACTGA
>JAFGIR010000392.1 GCA_016929515.1 Pirellulales bacterium
CGTGGCTTCAAACGTATCGTTGCCGGCCGAGTCGTGGAGAACGGCCGCATCGGTCCCGCCCGAGGTTGCGTAGGCGTAGACATATTGGAATCCTTCAACCCGACTATTGAACCCGCTGCCGGACAAATTGGCGTAGGTCGGCGTGGCAATCAACGTGTCATTGCCGGCCGAATCGTAGAGACTAGCCACATCGGCGCCGCCGTTGCCGACGACGCGGCTCGACTCGATGCCGCTCCACGCGACCGAGAAATTCGTACCGGTCACCGTGCCTGACGTGGGATGGACGACGGCCGTTTCCACCGTGGACAAGCCAGTCACCGTGACGCTATCGGTCCCTCCAAAGCCGACGAATTCGAAATCGGACACCGCCGATGCCGCATACGTGAAGACCGTACCGTTGACCGTGATCGTGTGGGTAGTACCGTCGGTGGAAAACTGGAACGTATCGTTGCCGCTGCCGCCAAAGAAGGCTACGCCCGTGCCGCTGTTGATATTCAGGATCGTGTCGCTGTTGTAACCGTCGACGACGAACGTGTAGGTCACGCCGGCATCGGTCGCATAGACGAGTCGCTGTGCGCGCTTGGCTCCAATATCAACGGGTGATGAAGTGGCCAACGCGGTGCCGCTGCCCGTCTCATCGTAGAGTTCGATCCAGACATCGTTGGGAGAGCCGGTAAACAGGGCTTCGATCGTGAGATAGCCATCGGTCGACGTATGGGCCGCGTACCACAAGGGTCCATCCGCCGGCCGGACGTTCAGAAGCTGGTGCGACGTGATGACGCCCATATAGCCGTTGGCCAAGAGAACCGAGGCATTGCTGCTATCGCGGTTGGCCGTGACAATGTCCGTCAAACCGTCGCCGTTAAGATCGCCCAGGTCCATTCCCAGCGGATAGCCACCCGCGAGGGCAAAGCTTCCGGTGGAAAAACTCATCGTTCCATCGTTCTGCAGCAGGGTAATCGTGTTGCTGCCTGGGCTGCGCGCGAAGATATCCAACCGGCCGTCGCCGTCGTAATCGTTGAGCCTAACGGCCAATGGGTTGTAAGTAACGGCAATGCGACTGTACGTCTGGAAGGTGCCGTCGCCCTTGCCAAGCAGAATCGATATCGAGCGGCTGCCGTTGTTGGCCGTGACGATATCGAGAAGACCGTCGTTGTCGACGTCGCCGACGGCCGTGTCGAAAGCGGCTTTTCCGATACCGTAGAGCACGGCGTCCGAGAACGTGCCGTCGCCATTTCCCAACCGCACCGCAACGTTGTAATTATCTTGGGTGTCGGTGACCAGATCGAGTTTGCCGTCGCCGTTGAAATCACCGAGCGAAGCCGAGGTGGGCGTTGTCCCGGTGGTGTAATCCATCAAGTAGGTGAAAGTCCCGTCGCCGTTGCCCAACGCCACGGTGACGTCGTTGTCACGCTGGTTGACGACGATCATGTCGAGGATGGCGTCGGCGTCGAGATATCCGAAAACAAGATCGGTCGGAAGGATGCCAATCTGAGTGAAGGGCGTGGTCGCGGTGAACTGTCCGGTGCCGTCGCCCAGAAGCACCGAAACGGTCTTGGCCGTGAGGTTGGTGGTGGCGATGTCCAGGTGCGTGTCCCCATTGAGATCGGCCAGCACGACCTTGTTGGGTCCGCTGCCCGTGGCGAACGTGGTCTTGGTTCCAAAGGTACCGTCTCCCTGACCGAGAAGAACGGCAACCGTGCTGTTGTTATAACTGGCCGTGACCATATCGAGCACGCCGTCGCCGTCAACGTCGCCCAGTGCCACGTCATAGGGTCTCGTATTGGCCGTGTAGGTTACTTGCTCGGCGAATCGCTGATTGCCCAACAAGATGGAAATAGTGTCATCGAACCGGTCGGCGGTCGCCACGTCGAGCCAGCCGTCGCCGTTGTAGTCACCCAACGCGACCCAGCTGGGATAGGTCCCGACCGAATAGGCCACTTGGGCGCCAAACGTTCCGTCGCCGTTGCCACGGCGCACCGAGATCGAATCGCCGGCCTCGTTGGCCGTGACCATGTCGAGCTTGCCGTCGCCGGTCATGTCGCCTAGGACGACCGAGCCAGGCCAACCCCCGGTCGCGTAAGTCGTCTGCGCGCCGAATGCGCCTCCGCCCATGCCCAGCCTCACCGAAACCGTCGAATCGAACCGATTAGCCACGACCATGTCGAGCTTGCCATCGCCGTCGAGATCGTCCACCGCAATCGATTCAGGGCTCTCGCCGACGGCATAGGCCACCGGCGCAACGAACACGCCGTGGCCGTTGTTCCGCATAATCGAGACCGTGTCGCCGTCTCGATTGGTCGTGAATGCGTCGTGCACATTGTCGCTGTTGATGTCTTTCAGTACGACCATCGAAGGGCTCAACCCGACGTAGTACTCGACCGGATCGGCAAACGTGCCGTCCGTATTTTGCAGCAGCACCGACATGGTCGTGCCGCCCGTGTTGGCCACGACGATGTCGAGCCGGTTGTTCGTTGTGTTGGTCGTGGGGTTCAGATCGGCCAACGCGATGCTTTCGGGTCCGCTGCCCACGTCATAGGTCACCTGCGCGGCGAACTGGCCTTTGCCGTTGCCCGCGAGGACCGAGATCGTGTCGTCACCCTGGTTGGCCACGAGGATATCGATGTACCCGTCGGTGCCGAGATCTCCAAGCGCGACCTGGGCCGGATCGGAACCAACCGCGTACTCCGTGGCGGTACCAAAAGTGCCGTCGCCCTTGCCAAGCAACACCGACACCGTGTCGGTTTCCGTGTTCGAGGCCACGAGGTCCAACAGGCCATCGCGGTTCAGATCAGCCGTTGCGACGCTCACCGGGTTGTGATAGACCGGGACCGTGGCGTTCGGATCGTGGTCGACCGAGAACGCCGTGGCTGGCGACAACCCAAACGGGTTGGGCACCGAAGCCAAGTCAGCCGGAGCGGCCGACAACAGGGTTCGCGTTTCGAGCGGTTCCAGTCGGAGTGCCCGCGTCCGATTTACTGCGGGACGAAAGCCGGATGAGGAAGAAATAAACGGGATCCTCATGGGAGACCTCTTCGTTCTTTCTCTTTAACCTATTTTCACAAAACGGGTTAGACTACAAACCAACTGCCTGTCAGATCGCCCACAACGGAGATGAGCGAGCTTGTCGACCAGACGGCAGAAGCAGCACAACCACCTCCAAACAGGGGGTTTTGCGCGGTGTCAGCGCCCATGTAATCGTTACGTTAGATCGACCCGTGAAAACCGGTATCTTCTGCCAAAATTGCCAAAACACTCTTCCGCTACGCTCGCCCAGCGGCCAAAGCTGGAGAAACGGCCATCGCCCGACAGCCTTGCTCCAGGTCGGCCGACCGGGTTAGGATACAGGTTTTGAATTTCCGGCAGCTTGAACGGTCGTACGTTCTACTTGCGTGTCGGAAGCGATCTTCGTGGTCGATCGGACGATTCAACCGTTGCACCGCCAGTAAACCCGCCTGGACGCATCGGACTACTATTTCCGCGACGATCAACTTGTCTTCTCGGAATCACGTAAACCCATCAGGACAAGGCATGCCTCGTCGAAACGTCTATTTGCTCTTGCTCGTGACCATCGCGGCCGTGGCCTGCTCGCTTCAGAACGACCGTTATGGCCGGTTGCTGACTTATGCCATGCGGCAAATCGACCAACGCCATCTGGAGGAAGTCGACCGCAAGGACCTTTTCGAGGGGGCCATGCAGGGCATGACTGCCCAGCTTCGGGAAAAGTACGCCGACGAATACTCGGGCTATATTCCGCCGGCTGACGTCCCGCGATTCAACGAGGACCTCGATCAGGAGTTCGGCGGCGTCGGGATGCAAGTGGATTTGGACGACGACACCGGGCAAATCACCGTCCTCAGCCCCCTGGTCGACAGCCCAGCCTACAAGGCGGGCATTCTGGCCGGCGACGTCATTCTCAAGATCAATGGGAAAAGTACCCAGGGAATGACCCTGGACGACGCCGTTGACCTCATGCACGGCAAAGTCGGCCAACCCGTGCGGCTAACGATCCTCCACGAAGGCGATGAAGAACCGGTCGACATGACCATTGTCCGCGACATCATCAAGGTCGACACCGTTTTGGGCGATACCCGCAACGCCGACGGCTCGTGGAACTACTTTCTCGAAGGCGAGGATCGGATTGGCTACCTCCGCGTGAACACGATTGCCGAGAACACGGACGAGGAGTTGCTCGCGGCGCTCGAATGGCTGACCGACCATGACATGCAAGGGCTGATTCTCGATCTGCGGTTCAACGCGGGCGGCTATCTCGATCGGGCCGTGACCATCTGTGATCTGTTCATCGATACCGGTCTGATCGTCTCGACGCGGGGTCGCGACGCACAAATCGACCGGACTTACGAGGCGACGTCCGAAGGAACCTGTCGGGACTTACCGATGGCCGTGTTGATTAACAAATACAGTGCCAGCGCCGCGGAGATCATCGCGGCCTGTCTCCAGGATCACCATCGGGCCGTGATCGTTGGTCAACGCAGTTTCGGCAAGGGCGTAGTGCAGGAATTGCTCCCCCTGGACGCGGAAGACGGCGCGAGGCGCGGACTGATGAAAGTGACTTCGTCAAGCTATTGGCGACCCAGCGGCAAGAACATCAACCGCGGCAAGGCCGCCCGGGAAAGCGAAGAGCGGGATGCGCAACCCGACGAGCAACCCGGCGGCGAGAGCATCGACGGCAGCAAGAACACCCCGGAAAGCGATGAGTGGGGTGTCCGGCCCGACGAGGGCTACGAAGTGATCATCGAGGACAAGGATTTGAGACGACTTGTCTTGTCGCGCCGCGAGCGAGAGATCTATCAGGCGCCCGACAAGACAACGGATTCCGAGCAAGGACAATTCTCCGGCGGCGACGAACGGCCCACGACGTCCGAGCCGAAAGAGACGTCGGACGAGCCTTCGGCGGAGACCCCGACCGAGACGAAAGACGACGAACCCTTCTTCGATCCTCAACTTCAGGCGGCGATCGAGTACCTTCGGACGCAGATTGCCGACGAGCAACACGACCGCTGAGCCCCCGCCGAACGACCATCATGTTGCGACGTGCCCATCTCCTGCCCGATCCACCCTTGCCCCTGCTGATCACCGGCGTGGCTGGGGTGGCCGGCTACAATGCTTTGGTCTACTTCCGTGACAAGTACCCCGGCCAGGTCGTCGGCATTCGCCAGCAGGACAGCGACTATCTGACTGGCCCCGGCATCGTCGCCTGCAATGCCGAGGATCACAAACGCCTGGCCCAGCTCTTCGATCGATACCAGTTCGCATCGGTGCTCGATTGCGCGGGCAACTGCGCGCTGAAACCGTGCGAACTCGATCCGGCGCTCGCCTGGCGAATTAACGTCGAGGGCATCCGCAATCTGCTTTCACAAATCGTCCCACGAGGCATCCGGCTCGTTCATCTGTCGGTCGACCTGGTTTATTCGGGTCGCCGACATGGCGGCTATCGCGAAGACGATCGGACCGACCCGGTGACCATGTACGGCAAAACAATGGTCGCCGCCGAACGAATTCTCCAACAGACCTATCCGGAGGCGTGCACACTGCGAATCTCGCTGCCGATGGGCACGAGCCCCAACGGTCACGCCGGGGCGATCGACTGGATCGCCTCGCGGTTCAAGAAGTCGCGACCCGCCACGCTGTATTTCGACGAAATTCGCACGCCGACCTACACCGACTGCATGAACGAGTTATTTGCCGTGCTGTTGGCCAACCGGCTCGCCGGTTTGTATCACGCGGGTGGACCACGGCGACTAAGCCTCTACGAAATTGCCCAGGTTATCAATCGGGTCGGGGGCTACGATCCGGACCAATTGATGACCATCCCACGGATCCTGGCCGGGCCGATTCCACCGCGGGCGGGCAACGTGACGATGGACTCCAGCAAACTGGCCGACGCACTCGGCTACGAACCATTCGATCCCTGGCCCTTGAACGAGCAACTCGTGCCGACCGATCGCGACTGGCATCGTCGACGACCGGCCGACGAGCCAGGCTCGCCCGAGTATCTCCATCAGGTCCTCTGCCTCAACCCGACACGCCGCTGACGCTTGGCCGGGTGCCCATGCCGTTAGCGAAACGTGGCAGCATGCTCACGCTTGCACGCGTCATTACACCTGCCGCGTCTTTCTTGCTCTCGAACCAACCGGGTCAGGCAGTCTTACGCTTTTGGGATTTTGTCGCCACCCCCTCGACTTGGACTTTAAGTTGCGTCGATTGGGCTTTCTTTAAGCTGTTGTTTTGTAGTGCCTTGTGTCACGGCGTGTCGTTGTAAAATTGAGTGGCCAATTTCTTGGCCGGGACTAAAATCCCCCGAGTGAGGGGGGCAACTGCGGCCTTTTCTCCCCCGTTCGGCCGTCTCTCTTGGCCGCGTGCCGCTTCTTTGGGTGGCACCTCCGATTCTCCGCCAGCAACGTTGCGACTTCTCGTCGCCTTTTCGGAAAATCGTCGGTGTTGCGCAGCAACAAGAGGTCTTGTGGCCAACGCTCCGGAGCCTCTTGCCGCCGGCGCGGCACCGACGATTCCGCGGCATGGCTTTGTTCATGAGGCAATCTTTGTTCCGCCGAATCATCGGTGTTACCCGGTCGAGGTGGACGCTCGCGGTCGTGTGGGGCATGGCCCGGCGGCCGTGGTTCGGCGTTTCGACACGATCATACCTGGAAAGTCTCTCGCGCATCGTCGCCATCTGTCATACCACGGGCACACACGGTTTTTCAAGTCGAGTTTTTGGCCACCCCTCTTTGTTGCCGAGTGCGCGACGACGGACGGGCAGCACGAAGACGGCAGATTCACCACGGAGGAGACGGGGGACGCGGAGGAAGGGTTTGAATGAGTGGTCTTCTGATATGCGGCCCCAACCGCCCGCCGCGCCCGCGAAAGCCGAACGGCCCAAGAAGCCCAGCGTCGCCCCCAGCCCGCCGACGATACGCTAGATCGGGGGCCTTTAGTGTAGTGAGTCAGTGCTGTATGCTGGTGGGAGTTAGTTGAGGGAAACGCGGCTTCTCGCATAGGAAGGCAATGCAGTGGCATCGCGGCTTGAACCTCTTCTTGGTACACGCCTCCATACGGGTGGCAAGTGATTCCAGAGGCCTTGTGAGTACGATCATAGTATCTACTCGGAAGAACGATGCGTAGAGACAGTACGTTGAGCTTCTTTCGGCAGCGTCCGCCCGATGGGCTCGAACACGTAATGCCGGTTGCCCCTGCAGCAGCAAATCGACGCTTAATGAAGGAACTGCGCTTCATCGCTCATGAGGGCCCTACGACATGGGCCGATTTTGCGAAAGAGCACATCCATTCGACGCCGCTCGATACCGTGTTCTTTCTTGACTCCTCGTTTCTTCATCGTCGCGAGATACCCGTCGAGATATTCGATGCGCTGTTGTCGAGAAAGATCGCGATTACATCGCTTATCTGGGGCGAGATGCAAGACTGGATTGCGGACCCGTTTGCAAATGCATCTTTTCGGGACGTGCTTGTCAATGCAAAGCGGAAAGGGAGTTCTTCTGTCCTCTTTCTCGACCCAGAGGAATGGCCCGCGGAGATCTGTGAGACCGTTCGCTACTACGTTTCACTCCTCTCCGCCAGAAAATACCTCGCGCGTCATCTAAGGAGAGAATACGCAGAAAAGCACGAGACTGAACTATCGATTGAAAAGCTGACGTCGATAATTCAGAGCTCTGTGGGCGACCGAGGTTTTGTCCTTGCGAAAAAAGGGCTGAGAGATTATGGAAAGCCGAATTTCAGTGCTGACGAAGATCTGGTTGTGGCCGGTGTCACTCATGCGATTCTGACAGGCCATGAGACTGTCATCTTGACCCGGGATCGTGACCCTCTCGAACAGTTCCGAAAATTCGGCTATCTGCTCGACACTCACTATCGAAGCTCACTAATCGCTGAGGCCTTCAGTGATACACCGGAGAACCTGCTGGAGCAAGTTAGCCCTGGTGAAACACCGCATGACTGCGTCGAACCGGGTGACCGATGTATTCTTGACCTCCCTCCGCGGTTCACAGAATGGGTTCTTCCAAGAAACGCTAGTCCGGTGACGGTGGACTGCCATCGACTTGCTGGCGATGGGGAAAGAATGAAAATCGCGAGCCTACGGTTCGGTTTTCAGCGGGAAATGTTGCGACTCCTCGAGATCAAGGGCAAGACGGGCGGACGCAACACCGACCTTCTTGACGGCCGGAACTGTCATTTGGCCATTTCTCCACCTTTCATTCCCAAGGTGTGTAGGAACGCGATAATTGGGCGCGATCGTAGGCTCGAGTGTGGGCCGTTTACTGGGCCACTCGTTGACCTTCAGTACGCGTTGCAGGAAGTGCAGCGGTTTCGACTAATGGCGATTGATGAGTCGTTACTAGGCACGAGTTGGGGGAGCACGGGGATGAAACTCGCGGATTTTTGTCTGGCAAAGCGTCTGAACTTTGCGTCGGACGCCGAGTGGACGGACATCGAATGGGAAGAATTGTCGAAGGCGATTTATTTCTTCGACGCGGCTGCGTCGTTTTGGGTGGATCGGGGCGTAATGTTGGCGCTTAGGCACGATGTGAGGGAAACGCTGGTTTCAAGAGGATTCGGCTGGTCGACTTCCATTCGTGATTCAACCTTAGTACGTCATAAACCCACGGCCTCCGGCCGTGCGACCCTGGGGGCTAAGCCGTTCCGGCGTGCCCTGAAATAGCATACGCTCTGA
>JAFGIR010000047.1 GCA_016929515.1 Pirellulales bacterium
GTACGTCTTCATGCTCCTGATCGACGAACGGCCCGAGGAAGTCACCGACATGGAGCGGCAGGTCAAGAGCCCCAATTGCGAAGTCATCAGCTCGACGTTCGACGAGCCGGCGGCGCGCCATATCCAAGTGTCGGAAATGGTCCTTGAGAAGGCCAAGCGAATGGTCGAGTACGGCTACGACGTGCTCATCTTCCTCGATTCGATCACGCGGCTCGCGCGGGCGTGGAACTCCGAGTGTCCTCACTCGGGCAAGATCCTCTCCGGCGGCGTCGACGCGAACGCGCTGCAACGGCCCAAGCGGTTCTTCGGCTCGGCACGCAAGGTCGAAGAGGGGGGGTCGTTGACCATCGTGGCCACCGCTCTGGTCGACACGGGCAGCCGGATGGACGAGGTGATCTTCGAGGAGTTCAAGGGGACCGGCAACCTCGAAATCGTCCTCGATCGCCGGTTGGTCGACAAGCGAATCTGGCCGGCCATCGACATCAACGGAAGCGGGACGCGGCGGGAAGAAATGTTGATGGATCCCGAAGAACATCGCCGCGTGTGCAGCCTGCGACGCGTGCTCAACGAAATGAACCCGCCCGAGGCCATGGAACTGCTCGTCACGCGACTGAGCAAGACGAAATCAAACGCCGAGTTTCTCATGAGCATGAATATGAAGTAGCGGACATTTCAAAAAGTGTCATCCTGAGCGAAGCGAAGGATCTGTCCCATCCCAGAAGCCGAGATTCTTCGCTTCGCTCAGAATGACAAGAATCAGTCCCGTCGTCTTGAAATGTGTGTTAGGCAGTAGGCAGCACAAATGATGGGCGCGGACGGAGGTTCGCAAGAGTTTGGTTGGCGGGCAGAATTGCCCAACATTTCAGCAGCGAAGTACATCCAAAATGAACGTCCACGAAGGAAAACCCGAAGCGGCTGAGGGGCGCTTTGCGATTATCGTTGCCCGATTCAACGAGACGATTACCTCGCGTCTGATGAACGGCGCCGTCGAAACGCTCACCGCGCACGGCGTTGCCGACGACCGGATCGACGTCTATTGGGTGCCCGGCGCATTCGAGATCCCGACGGCGGCCGCCCGATTGGCTGCGGCGGGCAACCACGTCGCCCTCATCGGCCTGGGCGCCGTGATTCGCGGCGAAACGACCCACGACCAGCACATCAATCGGGCGATTAGCCTGGCGCTGGCCGAGTTGGGCATGCGGCACGCGCTGCCGGTGATCTTCGGCGTGCTCACGTGCAACACGCTCGAACAAGCGATTGCCCGATCCGGCGGCGAGAGCGGCTCGCGAGGCAAGGATCGGCCGGAAAGCCGGCTGGGCAACAAAGGAAACGAGGCCGCGTTGGCCGCGCTCGAAATGGTTAACTTGATGAAACAGCTATGACCGCGGAAAAGGGAGAAGCTCGACGTGGCCACGCGCACTGAAGCCCGAGAAGTCGCCCTCCAGGTGCTCTACCAGGACGATCTCAATCCGCGCGGCAATCCGGCCGTCGGCGACCAGATGATCGCGGATCGCCTAGCCGACGAGGCGACGGTGGAATTTGCCCGCGAACTGGTCGCCGGCGCGCGGCGCCATCGCGCGGAAATCGATCAGGCGCTTGGTCAAT
Source organism: Pirellulales bacterium (assembly GCA_016929515.1). Taxonomy (GTDB): domain Bacteria; phylum Planctomycetota; class Planctomycetia; order Pirellulales; family Thermoguttaceae; genus UBA11386. Next base: position 1,606 of record JAFGIR010000047.1, read on the forward strand.
CGGCGACCAATTGGAGCCTGGATCGGATGGCCGTGACGGATCGGGCCGTGCTGCGGATCGGCGCCTACGAGATTCTCTACGGCGGCACCCCGGTCGCCGTGGCCATCGACGAGGCGATTGAACTGGCCCGGCGTTTCGGCACGGCCCAATCGGCCCAATTCGTCAACGGGGTGCTCGACGCGTTGGTTCAAGGAAGTAGCGACGAACCACGCGTCACAAACGATGCGAAAAACACCGAGACCTAAATACATTCCCGGAAGCCTATCCCCGAGCCCGGCTATTTTTGTCATCCTGAGCGCAGCGAAGGATCTCAAGTCGCTCTGGACGGACGAGATCCTTCGCTACGCTCAGGATGACAGTCAGACGCTCAGGAAGTCCTGGGACAATCCCGAAATCCCAAAATCCCGAAATCCCAAAATCTCTATCCCCAAATCCAAGCCATGGGTCTCTTCGACAAACTCAAACAGGGTCTTACGAAGACCACCAACCTGCTGAAAACGGACGTCCGCGATCTTTTCAAGGGCCAGGGCCGTCTGGTCGACGAAGCGTTTCTCGACGAGTTGTTCGAAACGCTCGTCAAGACCGACATGGGCGTCCAGGCAGCCGACGAAACGGTCGACGACATCCGGACGGCCTTTCGGGGCCGCGTGGTCGAGATGACGGATGTGCTCGACGCGATCAAGACCAAACTGAAATCCCTCATGACCCAGGACGCCAATCCCGTCAAGTTTGCTTCCAGCGGGCCGACCGTGATTATGGTCGCCGGAGTCAACGGGTGTGGCAAAACGACGTCGATCGCCAAATTGGCAAAGATGTTCGTCGACGACGGCAAGTCCATCGTGCTCGGCGCGGCCGACACGTTCCGTGCCGCGGCGGTCGAGCAGTTGACCATTTGGGCCGGCCGGCTCGGGGCCGAAATCGTCACCGGCCCACAAGGCTGCGACCCGGCCAGCGTTGCCCACAAAGCGGCCGCCCGAGCCATCGAGACGGGCGCCCAGGTCTGCATCGTCGACACGGCCGGGCGGCTTCAAACGCAGCAGAACCTGATGCAGGAACTCACGAAAATCCATCGCGTGCTGGGCAAACAAATACCCGAGGCCCCGCACGAAGTCATCCTTGTGCTCGACGCGACGACGGGCCAGAACGGCATTTCGCAGGCCAAACATTTTACCGACGCGGTGAACTGCACGGGCATCATTCTGGCCAAGCTCGACGGAACGGCCAAGGGGGGCGTCGTCGTGGCCATCCGTCGCCAGGTCGGGTTGCCGGTGAAGTACATCGGCGTGGGCGAAAAGGCCGAAGACCTCGCGCTGTTCGAGCCCGAGCCGTTCGTCGAAGCCCTCTTCGAGGACGTGACACTCGATGAGCCGTGAACGTGAGGCAACGTCGTGAGGGGCCCACCGGGTGGTTCATCCTTGTCAAACGTATAGCCATGACCCCCGGCGCATTTTTCCGTGAAGACCGCTCCCTCACGGTTGCAGCTCGGTGGATAAGTTGGCTTGCGTGAGCGGTTCGGTGGACAAGCTGGTGTGCGTGAGCGGCTCGGTGAGCCGGTCACTGGCTCGGCTTGGTTTTGGCCGGGCTCTTTTTCTTGGCCGCAGCCACATCGCGGTCGAGCACGTCGATGGGTTCGGAAACAAGGTGTTTTTCGAGCAGTTTTCGCGTGTCGTTGAAGAGTTCATCCACCTTGGTCTTGGTCCAGCGATCCTCGACCACGACCTTATCCTGCTTGTTTTCGAGCTGGCGGAGCAAGTCCGACCGTCGCGGAAGTTCTCGCAGTTCTTCCACCTGTTTCGTGGCCAGATCCAGCTTGCCCTCGGCCAGGTATTTCCTGCCGCGTTGGAGAAGGATCTTCTGTCGGGTGACCACGTCGAGCAGATTCAATTGCATGGCCGTGATGAACCCCTCGGCTTCCAATCGCTGATCATCGTCTCGAATCTCAGCCGTCTCGACGGACATCAGGCCCGGCACGACGGGCAGCCGGGCCAGCAGCACCTTGCCGCTTTTGACCACCAACAGGCGAAGCGGGTGCGCGCCCCGACCGACCCGAATTCCGCCGTCCACGTCCGTCTTGCCCAGCAAAGTGGTCTTCTTCGAATTGAGGGCCTGTTCGTAGATGTCGTAGCCGGCAAGAAGTGGCTTCGGCTCGACGCGCCCCTTCAAAACGACGCGCGTCGAAGTGCCCGCCGGGCGAACGGCCAGCGCCAACGGGTCCACGCGGCCTCGACGCCGGCCGCTCATCGGGCTGAGCATAGCCGAATGAAGCGTGCATCGGAAGGCCTCGGAGTCGCACTGGTCGACGACGAGAAACGTCCATGGCACCGGGATGATCTTGCGCAAATTGCCCGCCCGATCGTCGTACCGCATCATCGGCTGAAACACGTCGCCCGGCTGCACGCGCCGGAGCGTCGGGTCGCGCACGGGCAATCCGCCGGCGCGCAATCGCAACGTGACTTCCTTCTTTACCGTCGAGACCACCCGTGCCAGCGGCGTAAAACTCTCAAACAGGGCGTGAAACGCCGCGCCGCATAGCTTGGCCGGCTGCCAGACGGGCAATTGAACGATCGGCCCAAACACGCGAGTGCGAACGTCCAGCTCGCGCGCGCGAACCTGGTAACCGGACACGTCGGGCGCAATCGCCAGGAGCAAGACCTTGTCGAACTTCAGCGTGTCTTCCGGCAAGTCTTCGAGAGTCAGCGCCGCAAGATCGCCCATCATGCGATGGCGCAGGCGAGGACTCGGTTCCATCGGCACGACATCCCAGCCGGCGCCGACCGTTGTCTCGACCCGATCGAGAAGACTCCGTTCGAGGTGGGAAACGGCCTCCTGATTCAACGACGCCGTCGGCGTGTAGGCCACGATCAGACGAATGCGATAGGGCGTCAATTCCCAAACGGACTGCGCCGGAACACCCTTGGCTGCCGCGAAGAAAATCAACGCCAAGGCGAACGCGAGTCGCGCCGCGCGGTACCATGGGCGTCGCGCCGGTGCCTGCAAACCGGTGGCACGGGCAGCATGCGCGTAACACGCGACCATTCGAGAGCAACAGACCACTGAAGAGCCGAACCGGTTCATTTTGTCTCCGCCGAGGTCTGGGTAAGGATAGGGTTCAGGCGTTGCCCACCGGCCAAACGCAACGAATTGCCAGCCGGCTGGGTCGACGTGCCGTGGTTCGGGGGCGCCGGGATCGTCAATCTCCACTGCTCGACGTTTTGGTAGAGCGACACCGGGCGTTGGCCGATTCCCTTAAGGCTCTTGTGATATGCAAAATGGTCGATCAGTTGCCAGAGCGGGATCACGGCAACGTCGTTGTGAGCGATATTGTGAACCTGATGTAGAATGGGCCGCACTTGCTGCCAGTCGGTTGCCCGGCGAAGACGCCGCAACACCAGACTCATGTACGCGCTGGCTCCGCCCGAAGGACCGTCGCTTGCCAACAGCTCGCGCGAGTCGACGACCGGTTCCCAAATGGGCAACTCGGCATAGAGCAAATCGACGTCGTTGGGCACGCGATCGACGGGGCCCGGCGGCAACTCCTTGAGAATGACCGTGATGCCGACGACTTTCAGTTGTTCCTTGATTTTTTGGCAAGCGGTCCGGGCGATTCCGTCCGGCGGATAGGCCAACGTGATCTTCGCGATGGGGTGATCCTTGGCCGTCTTGGGTTCCGACTTCTTCGGATCCGAAGAGGCCTTGCCCTGGCCGGCCGGCGGTTTCGCCTTGGCGGTTTTGTCTTGGTCGCCGGCCTCGCGCTTGGCCTTCGCGGCCGCTATCGAATCGACGGCGTAGGTGGCCAGCATGATGGCCAACACGGGCTCGTAGGCGCGTGGTTCGAGGCTCGTGTCGTAAGCATAACCCAGCGGATCGTCGTAGGAAGTGCCCTGGGGGAAGGGACCGCTGATGACCGTACAGCCTTCGATCGTCTGGCCGCCGAGCAGATGTTCGAGGATTTTGCGCCGGTGAATTCCGTAGACCAACGCCCTGCGGAAGATCCCCTCGGCCATGAGCGGTTTCTTCATGTTCGGAATCAGGCAGTGGACTAGCGGCGCGGCATAGGGTTCGACCACCACGTCCTTCACGGAGCGGAATTCGTCAAGCGTCCAGGGATCGAGCCGGTCGAGCACCTTGATTTGCCCGTCGCGCAGTGCCCGAATAGCCTCGCGGTCATCTTGAAAACACACTTCGACGATCTCCTTCGGCTGCGTCGGCGTTGCCGCGAAATACTGCCGATTGGAGATGTAGACCGTTTCCTTTTCCTTTCGGTTCCTAGGGTCGATCACGTAGGGACCATTTGGAGGCGCCATGGACGATTTCGTCCGGGTACCGTCGAACGGGGCAAGCGCGGTTTGCAGCAACGCATCGGGGCGAACGTGGGGACGCCGCATCTGGACGTCGACCTGATACACGTCGCGCACCGTCGCGCCGGCGAACAGCTCGCTCCAATTCGCTCGATACTGCTCGTTGCCCGGCTCAGCCATGGCCAGCAATTGGCGGGCGACGTCGGCGCCGGTCAACGTGGATCTTCCGGTTGCCCAACGCAGTCCCGGGTGAAGTTGAATTACCAGGCGGTGCTGGAGTGGTTCGATGTCGATGGATCCGACCGGGCAGCGGTAGTCGCCGCCTTCGGAGCCGGGGCCGAGGAATTCGGTCAGGGTGCGATAAAGCAGCCGGGTGCCGCGCCGCGTGGCCCAGTGCTGACGATGGCGTGGATCGGCGTTGGTCGCCGAGTCCTTCACGCCCACCACCACGCGGGGATATCGCTGGTGCAATTCACTGACGATGGCGTCGACGCCGGGCAGGTCGGGCCAGATGAGCACGACCTTCTGCATGGCGCGGTCGGCCTTGCGAAAGTCCCGGGCGTCCATTGCTTGGCGAGCATCGGCCAGGTGCGTGCCGGCCCGGCGTCGAAATTCCGATTCCCACTTGTCGGCCATGGGATGATCGGGAAAGCGTGAACGGAGATTCCGCAGGAGTGCCCTTGCGGTCGAGTAGTCGCCGGCCGCGTCGCACTGGCTGATCAGCTTATCCTCCGTAATGCCCATCGCTTTCTGTAAATTGGGATGCTCGGGATTGCGATCGTGCAAGTTGACGAGTATGGCCAGGGCGCCATAATAGTCTCCCTTCTTCATCTGAACGCCGGCTTCGCCGTACAGATACGACTCGATGGCGGCCTTGAGCCCGGGCAGCTTCGGAAACCGGGGTTCGAGCCACCGGAAATAGTCGAAGGCTTGTTCCCGATCACCCTGTTTGACGAGATCTATCGCCTTGGCGAGAACCAGTTCCTCGAAGAGCTCGATCTTTTCGATGGACGACAATCGCACCTCGAAGACCTTCTCGGGTTCGTCCCAGAGGCGGACTTCGTAGCGCCGGGCCGTTTTCGACACTGGACGCCTTAGCGGCTCGACCTTGAGAACCTCACCTTTGTTCTGCTTGTCGAGTGTAATCAGGTCGTAGGCTTCCTGGTCGTAGAGCGGCACTTCGGGCAACGAGGACTCCGCAGGGGCGTCCTCCTGGGCAATCGCCGTGCCGGCCCAGCCGAGCCCGCAGCAGACCACGCCCACAATCACCATGACCCTCAGGCCGATCAATCGTGCCGAGCGGACTTTCGCCATCGCGCGAGGGCCGAGCGGCGAATCGATCCGTAGCGTATTGTTCTCTAACGGGACCGTCACGGGAGGTCACTCTTTCTCGTCAGGGGGCTATTGGGAATTGGACGGTTGCTCGCTCACATACAGCGTTCCGTCGTTGCCGACCAGCAGAACGTTCTCTCCGAGCAGAACCGGCCCGGTGCCCAGCGGGCGGCCGGTCTCCAACTTGGCCAACTCCTTGCCCGAGGCGCCTTCAACATGCACCAACACTCCGTTGGCATAGGCGAGGAGATAATCATTGGCCACGGGCAGCGGCGGGCCGGCCAAGGGGCCATGCTCCAGGGGCGTCTTCCAGACGATCTCGCCCGCGCTGTTCAGACAAACCAACTGATCGTTTTCGGTCGTCAGAAAGACGTTTTGTCCGGCCACTCGCGGCCCCCAGGTGACCCGACCGTCGAGCGTCAACGGTTTGTCGGCCACCAGATCGTTCAACGCGAGCCGCTGCAACAGTCCGTCTTCGTCGACGGCGAAGACCATGCTGCCGGCGACGGCCACGTCCGAGACAATCGGCCTGGCCAAGGTCACTTCGGCCACGGCGGCCAACGATGGTATCGGTTGGTCCTTGACGGCCAGTCGATAGACCTTGTCGATTCCGTCGGCCAAGACGACCGAGTTCTGGTCGACCGGCGCCGGGCGTCGCCATGCCACTTTTTGATCGGCGACGAGTCTCGTCTGGAACGGTTCGGCCTTCTTCTTGCCCGTCCTCGCGTCGATCAGGTGCACCTGGCCGAGGTGGCTGGGGATCAGGAGTCCACCGGCCATGGACACGGGGTTGGTTCCCAAGGGATCGGCGAGCACGAACGGGCGAAACTGCTTGGGGGAGCGCCGCTGATCGAACACGGACAACTGGTCGCTTCCCCGGCCCATCGACAGCACGATCAACCCATTGGGTATTCGCACGACGTCCTTGATGGGTTTCGGGAGTTCACTGGTCCGCAGCGCGACGACCGCTTGTTCGAGGGTTTTGCGACCTTTCACCTCGTCGGCCGCGACGCGGATCA
>JAFGIR010000393.1 GCA_016929515.1 Pirellulales bacterium
AGCTTGGCCCGAAAGGAATTGGAGAATGGGCAAGCCCTGGTCAAGGTGGTTCGAGGGCTTCTGCCCACGACCATTGTGACAACATCGGTCCAGGACGCCAATGGCAAGGAAGTGTACCGTTACGTGGACCGGGTGCAGGAAGACCGAATTCCGTTACTCGACGGTTTGGTTGCCGTGAAGATCCTGGAACCGATCACTGATGCTAAACAGGATGACGCAACAGTGCAAGGGCTCCGGCTGGCCAACGCCGACTTGCTCCATACCTCGGTTCTCGTGGAATTGGGCTATGTCGAAAGCAAGCTCAACCATGCACTGAAACTGCTGGACAACGATCCAAAGGAGGCATTGACGCAGCTTGCATTTGCCCAGTCGAGGGGCATTACCTATGTGGTCAACAAGGAAGACAATCCACTCGTTGAAGCCCAAATGGCGCTGCAGCTTGCTGAACGAATGGTGGAGCAAGGACGCAAGCATGCAGCCAAAGCGAATTTGCAGCTCGCGAAGAACCATCTCGAACTTTATCGAGGCCTGCTCGCCGAAGGCGAGAGTGAGCATGTCAAGAAGCTCCAGGCTGAGATTACGAAGCTCCAAGCCGAGATGGGAGGCAAGGAATCGGCCAAAACCATTCGCGGCTTCTGGGATCGTGTAGCAGGCTGGTTCGGCCGCGAGCCTGGAGAAATGCACACCACGCACGACTCCGAGGTTGCTAAGCCTGAGAAGGCCGAGAAAACGGGAAGGTGATTGATCCGTGCCAAATCGGCCTGAAACGACATGAATCCAACACAGATTCAGTCTGCGGTTGAACGTCGGGATAGGGGGAAGGCCCACACGTCGGGCCTTCCCGTTTGTCGCGACATAAGCGGCTGGACGACACCAAACAGTTCGACCGGTACACGCAGCGTGCCGAGAAGGTGGCCGAGTACGCCGCCCGGCTCTTGGCCCGGGCGACCACGACCGAGGAGACCGGCGATGCCCTGGCCCAGTTCGACCGAGCGGCGGCGTTCGCCAAGCAGGCCGAGGCGATCGCCGATCGGCGTCTTCGTGGCTTTGCTGACTATCTGACTCTCGACACGGCAGCGGTGCTCTCGGCGGCCGTGAGCGATCCGGAAGGGTTCATTGCCGGCCTGAAAGGGCCGACCGTCATTGACGAGGTTCAGCGGGTTCCGCGCCTCGCGCTTGCCATCAAGGCAGATGTCGATCGGCGGCGCCGCGCCGGGCGATTCCTGCTTACCGGATCAGCCAGCGTCATGGCATTGCCCAGTCTCTCGGAATCGCTTGCCGGGCGCATGGAACTGCACACCCTTTGGCCCTTCAGCCACAGGGAGAGTTGATTGGCCAGCGGGAAACGTTCGTCTCGCAGCTGTTCAGCGCGGAGTTGAACTCTCCTGATACAGAGGCGCTCACACAACGGGAGATCGTCGAGAGGTTGATCGTCGGTGGGTATCCCGAGGGGCAAACCCGCACGAAGGCGGAACGGCGTCACGCGTGGTTTGACTCCTACCTCACGGCAATCCTGCAACGGGACGTTCGTGATCTGGTGAATATCGACCGCCTAGCCGAAGTGCCCCGACTCTTGGCGCTCTTGGCGTCGCGAACATGCCAGTTGGTCGACTATGCGGATATCGCACGAAATCTTTCAATTCCGCAGACGACGTTGAAACGGCATTTGGCGATCATCGAAGTGATTTTCCTCGTCAGGCTGCTTCCTGCATGGTCCAAGAATCAGCAAGCGGCCGACGAAATCGCCGAAACTTCTACTGCTGGATACCGGACTGCTGGCGCATCTTTTGGCCGTCGATGCTGATCGACTGCAAGCCGATCGTACGCTTTTGGGACACATGCTCGAAAACTTCGTCGCTGTGGAACTGCTCAAGCAGCTCGGCTGGTCGCGGAGAAAGTGCGGACTGTTCCATTTCCGAACGACCAGCGGTCAGGAAGTGGATCTCGTGCTCGAAGACGCCTCCGGCCAGTTGGTGGGCATCGAGGTGAAAGCCGGCGCGACGGTCGAACGTCATGACTTTCGCGGCCTGGAAACGATGGCCGCCGCGGTGGGCAAGCGTTTCGTGCGCGGCATCGTTTTATACACGGGCAATGTGGCCGCTCCCTTCGGCGAACGGCTCCACGCTCTGCCGATCCACTGTCTTTGGGCGTGAACCGACGATCGGTATCCGAGCAACTGTAATTCGAATCCATGGAAGGCCTTTTCTGGGCTTTCACGATCTTGTGCTGTCCGGAATGCAGCAAACGGCCGAGTCATCTCCGGCATCGCATGATGACGGCCACACTGGAATCGGACACATAAAGGATCGCTGGGAATGGCCAGAATATGACCGGGCTCGGCGGGGTAGCTCCATATGCACTGCGGAATTTGCAGTCCGTCGACGAAAAACCTCGATTTTTCCGTGGTTTTCGGGGGCAGTACGCCCTGTCCTCGCCGGAAATGATCACTTTGAAACACACACAACTCATCCAGTAGCGGGGGTTCTTGTGGTGACCACAAGAAATGCCGCGACAATCTGCAACCACTTGTAGTACAATGTGTTACAGCTCTTCTTGTTCTGTGAGTGATTGACACCATTCCTTTAGCGTGGTATTTTCCAGAACAGGAAAATGAGTACTTTCAGGAAACCACTGACCGAATCGGACGTCCTTGAGCGACTTAGGCGAGGCCAAGTCGTCCTACCACCGCTGCGCCTCAAGGTTGTCGAGACTGAATTGGCCGGCTGGGATGCTGTCATTGTTGCATCCTGGAGCGGTCAACAAGCCAAATTCGCCGTCGAGTGTAAGGCCCTATCGACGCCGAAGGGTTTTAGCGACGCCGTGCGACGGTGCCAAACAGAGTCTTTGCCCCCCGGTGTCCTGCCAATACTGGTCATGCCCTATCTACGAGAATCTCACCTTCAAGATTTGGAGGTGAAGGGGATCAGCGGTGTGGATTTGTGTGGCAACGGTGTCGTTGTGGCCCCTGGACGCTTCACAGTATTTCGTAGCGGCGCGAAGAATCAGTTTCCGACGTATTCGCCGATCAAGAACATCTATCGCAAGAATTCCTCGATGGTTGCTCGGGTGTTTCTTGCGACGCCTTCCTTTGAGAGTGTTCAGCAGGTTCGTGAAGCCGTCAACGTTGGAGACTTGCTTTCGTCGTCCTGGAAGAAGACGCCAATCGGCCTGAGCACGGTCTCGAAGGCACTGAAGGTGCTGGAAGAGGACCTGATCGTTGATCGTAGCCGAGGACTCCGTCTCGTCCAGCCGGAAAAACTGCTTGCGGCCTTGGCAGGCAGCTACGCGCAACCGGACAAGGGCCCTCGTATTCGGCTGAAAGTCCAAAACGATAAAACCAGCGTGACGCAACTGTTGCGAGCAAGGGCCGACGCCACGTCGCTTCCCGTTGTTGCAACGGGCTTGTCATCTGTCTCGCGGTATGCCATCATGCAGCGGGAGGACGTGCTCTCGATCTACTGCCCGGACATCGCCACCCTGCGAGACAGCCTGGATGGTAGGGAAACGGACCGATTTCGCAATGTCGAGTTGATCGAGACTGACGAGCAGCCTCCGTACTTCGACACACAGGAAGCGGAAGGATTCTTCTGGGCATCACCCGTGCAGACGTATCTTGAACTCATGGCGGGCGACAAACGTGACCAAGAAACCGCTGAACAGGTGAAAGCCTACCTCCTCCGCAGCCTGGCAATTCAGCGCCAATGAGTCTCATGCCGAATCTGCAAACGGCGCTGACGGACGTGCTCTACGAGACGAGAGATGATTCTCTGAGGCTGATTATTGGCGGCGGTTACGGCATCTACCTCAAGCGAGAGTACGTCCGCGAGAACGGAATACGGACACTATTGCGGGAGTGGCCCGAGGCCCGGTCCACGAACGATCTCGGTCTCTTTTTGCGGCCCGAGTTGCTCGTCAACTCAGCGAGACTAAAGCCGCTTGCAGCGGCACTCCAGCGACTCGGTTACAAAGTCATCAGTGGAGCGGAGAAGTTCCAGTTTGCCAAACCGGGGCCGGACGGGGGACGTGCAGGAAGCCTCAACGGCTACTTTGTGTTGCGTTTTCTTGCTGAAGATGTCGGCAAACACCTCGATACCGTACTCGACGCAATACTGCGAGCGCTCGCGCACCGTGGAAGCCACTGAACCGGGAGAGAGTCCGCACGCACAATCCTTGCTGTCGGAGTATTTCGATCAGTCCGATTTCGACGCGTCGGATTGTCTCGTCAAACATGCATGGATCATCGCTAGAATCGCTGCCCGTATTTCCGCGCTGAGCGACGGCCACGCATCGACGACAAGACTCAATTCGTGAAAATTCCCAGCGTCGTTTGCCGCGTCAATGGCGACTGCACCGCATTCTGCAGCGCGGCTTTCGAGAAGTGCTGTTTTCTCGGGGTTTTCTGGGGTAGTGCAGCTCCTGTCCTCTCCGCTAATGTTTTTTGGGTTGGCAATTCGTTGCAAGGATTGGCATAAGCCGTTGTTTTTCAACGGCTTATTTCGTTTCTTGGCGTACGCTGGTCACAGACCCGCGATTCAGCCGACTTCTGGCATATGGTACACTGGGGGGAGTGGCATAGTTTTATAGTCCGGTGATCGTGGGTCTCGACGGCGGCGATTCGTGTGACGCAAGTCCTTCTGAAATAGGCAATTTGCGTTCTTCGCGCATGCACGGCTTGGCACGACGGGATACGGCTGAACTCTTGGAGGTTGGATGGATGGCTGCGAAGATCGAAGGCATTTTCACGCCACACATGGTCCCGTTGGACGGCCAAGGGAACATCTGCGAGACCGAACTGCGGCGTTATGTCGAATGGCTCATCACGAAGGGAGTTCACGGTCTGTATCCCAACGGGTCGACCGGCGAGTTCATCCGGTTTTCGCCGGACGAGCGACGCCGAATCGTGCGGATCGTTTGCGATCAGGCGGCCGGCCGAGTGCCCGTGCTGGCTGGAGCCGCCGAGTCCACGACCCGCGAAACGATCGACGCCTGCCAGACATACGCCGAGTATGGAGCGAGGGCCGTGGCGATTGTCTCGCCGTTTTACTACCGGCTGGGCGCGGAATCCGTGTACGCCTATTTCCGCGAGATCGCTCTGAACAGCCCGATCGACGTGACACTTTACAACATCCCGATGTTTGCAAGCCCGATCGACGTGCCGACGATCCAGCGGCTGGCCGAATTAGAGCGGATTGTGGGGATCAAGGATTCGTCGGGCGATCTTCCATTCATGATGCGAATGATCCGGTCGGTTCGCTCAGCGCGTCCCGATTTTGTGTTCCTGACCGGCTGGGACGTGGTGTTGGTTCCGATGCTGCTTTTGGGCTGCAACGGAGGCACGAACGCCATCAGCGGCGTGACGCCCGAATTGACGCGCCGGCTCTACGACCTGGTTCGGGCCGGCAACATCGCCGAGGCGGTGACGCTTCAGTACCGATTGCTCGAGTTGTTCGATACGATGCTCTACTCGGCCGATTTTCCCGAAGGTTTCCGGGCGGGCGTCGAATTGCGAGGTTTTGCGATGGGCCAAAGTCGGCAGCCCATGAGCGAGAACCAACGGATCGACCGGGCCGGTCTTCAACGGGTGTTGCAGTGCATTCTGGCGGACTTTGGCTTTGTCGAGGCCCCGGCGGAGGGCTGTCCGCCACGAACCGGTTCGGTCGAGCGAGACCGCGTGGCGCAGATCACGGCGAACGTCGTGCACGAACTTCGGCAGCGGGGAGTTCTTTGAACGAATCGCTACCCCGGTCGGCCGTGCCATTCAAAAAAAAGGCGTATCGGGGGCTTTCGGCCACCGATACGCCTGCGATTCCAAACGTCGCGATTGGTCAGACGGCTACCATCGTCGAACGTGATTGATTAATCAGCCCTCCGAATTGATAGCCGCGAACAAATCGTGAGCGAGCTTGCGGAGCCAGGCCTCGGTCGCGTCGATTTCGCCGTCACCATTCGTGTCGTAGATGTGCGCGAAACCGGTTTCATTATCGGGCATGTCGGTCAGGTCGTTGGTGGCCCAAAGCACCTGCATGATCGTCAGGTCCGTGTTGTCGGCGACACCAAAAGCGGCTCCGCTGTCGCCCACGTTGACGATCTTGGTCCCGATGCCGGTGTCGGTGACGTTGAAGCCGTAGGCCGTAGCCGCGTCACCGGCCAGATAGTTGCTGGTGAAGAACGTGGCCAGAGCCAGGCTCATGAAGTTGGCGTCGACCTTGGCGGGTCCCTTCGACTTGTTTCCCTTCTGTCTGAACAGTTGGTCCTTGTAGAAGGTGGCGACATCGGTCCCGTCGGCCCCAACGAACTCGTCTCCGAAGACGTTGCTGAAGTTGGTCGTGAGCCATTGGGCAAGCGAGGTGCCTCCCTGGGCAATGAGTGCCTGGCCGTGCCAGTTCTGCCAGAACCCGATACCGGCGACGTCGCCGGAGGCGAGGGACTGGCCGATCTCGGCAAACACGTAGTCGGAGGCGTCGACTCGCTCCAGAGCAAGTTGCATCGTATCGTTGGCCGGGATGGAGCCGGACAACGATCCCAGAGCTTCGAGTCCGTCATCGACGCCGGTCGGCTGCAACTCGTGGATTTGATACGTTCCGGGGGCAAGATCTTCGAAGAGATAATACCCTTCGGTCGTGATTGACGTAATGGGATTGCCCTCGCCGTCAACGACCGGATTCCCCGACGCATCGAGCAGTTCGACGGTGACGCCGTCGATTCCCATCTCGTTGGCATCGAAAAGACCGTTTTCGTTGGTGTCGACGTAGACCGTGCCCTCGATGCTGGCCAGATTGAGCAGGTTGATCGTGACGGTTGCCGTATCGGTGCCGCCGGCCCCGTCGTTGCCCTCGACAAGCAATTCGAGCGAGGTCACGGTCTCGTAGTCGAGTTCGGTTTCGTCGGCCACGGTGATTTCGGCGGTCGTCGGGTCGATTGTAAACGCC
>JAFGIR010000394.1 GCA_016929515.1 Pirellulales bacterium
CAAACCCGCAACCCTCTCGAACGGTACAACCAAAAAGTCGCCGATCTGAATTCCCTGCTCCAAAAGACGGGGATGACACAGGACACCTATCGCCGGCGTCTTTCGCAACTCCGCGGCGAATACGAAGCGGCATCGAACGCCGGTGAAAAAGCGTTCGGATCGCGGGCCATGTTCATGGTGAAAAACCTCGCGGGCGCACTGGGTGTTGGAGCGGGGCTGGCCGGCGTTCTCGCGGCCGTTCGGGCGGAGTATCAACACCTGATCGAGGTCCAACGCGAGGCGGCGGGGATCTCCAAGACAGTAACAGAGGTTCAGGAAACCGCCCTGACCAACCTGGGCGCCGAGACACCGGCCGAGCGTGACGCCTTCATTGCGCGCGTCAAAGCGATCGCCAAAGAGCGGCGAGTCGGTGAAAAGGAGGTGTACGCCCGGGCCTCAGACGCCCTTTCGGCGCGCGGCACAATGAGCGTCGACCAGGCGATGGGTGCGGTGTCAGCCAGCTTCCTTTTCGCGCCCGGCAACGCCGGTGCCGGGCAAGCGGGCGCGGGCGCCGCGCTGGACATCGGCAGAATCACAAACTGGACGCCGGAGCAAGCCCTCGGGTACATGTTGGCCGTCGGAAGCAAGGCCCGGGTGACCGACCCGCAGAAGTTGGCCATGAACTTGGCCCCGGCACTGACGGCCGGGATGACGAACCAAGGGACCCCGGAGACGAGCGGCGCGCTTTGGGCCGCGCTGACGCAAGGTATGGCCGACCCAACCGGGGAGCGATCGCGAACCGCGATGATTTCGCTCGTCAACCAGCTCCGCGAACAAGTCCCCGAGGAAAAAACGCTGTCCGGCCGGATCGCGCTCTTGCAGCGGGACGAAGCACGACGGCAAGAATTTCTCGACGCAGCCACATTTGAACAGGCGGCAAAGGCCCCCGTTCGCGAGCTGCTCGGCGGCGGGCAGACCGCCGCGGCCTACGCGGAATTTCGGCGCGATCTTCCGGCCGGGGACGAGGCCAGCCAGCTTTTTCTGCGTCGGGTCGAGGTCCGCGAAGCCGCCGAGTTGCAGCGCACAGCCGCGTTCGATCGGCAGGTGCAAGGAACGGTCGAAGGACTCGCGTCGCTCGACCAGACACGAGCACGCCTAGGGATCCTGCGCGACAAGTTCGGGCCGATCCTCCGCCAGAGCGGGCAAAACGCCATCGAAACGCGAATGAATCAACTGATCGTCGATCTTCATGGCGGCGACCTCGGCGACTTCGCGAACGAGATTGACCGTCAGGCTAGGCGGTTGAGTGATCCGTTGCGGGAGACTCGCGAAAGCATCGGGGGATATCGGCTGTTTCCGGGCAGCGGGTACGCCGCCCTGGCCGACGCGGAGCGAAGGCAGGCAACGGCACCGTCGCCGTCGCAATCCGAACAGGTGGAGTTGCTGCGCGAGCTGGCGACATCGCTTCGGAACATTGAACAGAACACCCGCGACACCGCGGAGTCGTCGAATCGCGCCGCCGCGCGTCCATTGGCGAGTCCTGCCGTGAACCACCGGGATCACCAGTGAGCCACCAATGAGCGAAGCACTCCCGATTTTCGCGTCCGAAAGCGTGTGGGCCATCGAGGCGATGGCGCTCGCGCGGTTGGCGGCCGCGGTGGAGTCGCTCGGGCCCGAGGCGGCCCGGGTCCCGCGCGAATTACAGCCCGACTTGCCCCTGAGCGTCGAGGGTCGGACGGCTGTTATCTCAGTGATGGGGGTTCTCACGCGGCGGCCGTCGGTCTTCACCTGGATCAGTGGCGGGACGGCGACGCAGCAGATTGAACAGGCCGTCGAGAGGGCTCGTGTAGATGCTAGCGTTAGCTCAATCGCGCTGCTGGTCGATTCACCCGGCGGAAGCGTGGGGGGAATTCACGAGGCGTCGGAAGCCGTCGCACGCGCGGCCCGAGAGAAACCAACCGTAGCAATCGTGCAAGGCATCGCCGCCAGCGCGGCCTACTGGCTCATTTCCGGGGCCGGCAAGATCATGGCCAGCAGCCCGCTGGACTTGATCGGCAGCGTGGGCGCGAGACTGACCGTCGTGGACTCCTCCGAGTCGATGGCAAGGCGCGGCCTGAAGGTGTACAGCTTCGACACCGGTCCACTCAAAAGTGCCGGCGTCGACGGCATCAAGTTGACCGAAGCTCATCGGCAGTTCTTCCAGGGCGTGGTCGACAAGGTGCAAGCTGCGTTCCTGGCGGCGATTCAGCGTGGGCGGCGGCTAAGCCCAACCGCGCTGGAGGCGGTGGCGACGGGCGAAGTGTTCGTGGGCGCCGACGCGACGGCAAAGGGGTTGGTTGACGGCCTGGCGACGGTCGAGTCAGTGTTGGCGCGTCTGTCCGCCGGCGAGGATTTTTCAAGAGTGAGGAGCGAGAACGTGGACACGAACAACAACGCGGCCAGCTTGGCCGAACTCAGATCCATCCCCGGCGTCGAGGCGCTCGGCGCGGAGTTTCTCCTCGCCCAGGCGGAGGGGGGCGCCACGCTGGCCGAGGCGACCCGGGCGACGGCGCGGGCACTGGCCGATCGGCTGAAGGCCTCCGGCAACACACCCGGGCATCGGCGCGTCGGGCTCCCCGACACGGAAGAAAACCTCTCCCGTGCTGGCGCGATGACCGGCGACGCGATCGAGACGTTTTCCGACGCGATCGCGGAGCGAATGAAATCGGGCATGAGCCGGCGAGACGCGCTCCGCGCGGTGGCGGCAGAAAATCCGGAGCTGCACTGGTCGTTCGTCGCCGCGACGAACCCGAACAAGCGGCGGGTGCAGGACCTGATCGAGGAGCGGTTCTCCTAAGCGAACCCGCGACACGGAGAAGTTCTCCTTTTTCCACAAGCCATCTTTTTTAAGAAGGAATGAACATGGCAAGCCCATCCACAACGATCAGTCGATTCGACCTGTCCGGCAGCTTCGAGGAATTCGACCTCGCGATGAGTCGCAACGGCTTCATCGGCCACCGCGTCGCGGTACCGCGACCGGTCGGCATCCAAAAGGCCAACATCGGCAAAGTGCCCTTGGAGGCACTTCTCCAAGACCGGTCGACGCAGCGAGCGCCCGGCGCGCCGTACAGCCGAAGCACCTTTGAGTTCGACCAGTTCGGCTACGAGTGCATCGAACACGGCTGTGAAGAGGCGATCGACGATTGGGAATCGCACGTTTACGAAGACATCCTCGACGCGGAAATGATCCACCAACAGCGGGCCGAAGACGCTCTGCTTCGGGGATACGAACGCGAAGTGGCCGCCGCGATCTTCAACGCGACCACGTTTGCCGGGATGACCGCGGACGTCACCGACGAGTGGGACGATTTCACCAACGCGACGCCGCTCGACAACATCGCAACTGCGAAGCAAGCAGTCCTCGACGCGAGCGGGCTGCGTGCGAACGCACTGATCCTCAACTCCAAGGTCTTCTACAATCTCCGGCGCGTGGAGCAGTTGGTCGAGCTGATCAAGTACAGCTCGCGAGCCGACCCTGGTGCCATCACGGCGAGCATGATCGGGCAAGCAACCGATTTGCCGATCGTCCTGGTCGGCGACGCGGTGTACAACGCGGCACACGAAGGGCAAGACCCAACGCCGACTTCGGTCTGGAGCGACGAATATGCCATGGTCGCGCGCGTCGCGGTGTCGAGAGATCCGCGCGAACCGTGCTTGGCGCGCACCTTCTGCTGGACGGGCGACGGCCCGAGCGCGCCGGGAACCGGCGAACCTCTGGCAGTGTTAACGGAAGAGTACAGGGAAGAGGGTGTGCGATCGTCCGTAATTCGCGCCCGTCACAACCGGGACGTGGTGGTGATGTACGCCGCGGCCGGGTACCTGATCGGAAACGTGACCACGATATGATCCTCTTGGGGTGAGGGTCACCGGCCGCCGAACGGCGGCTCCCCACGGCGGCCGGATTTTTTAATCCAGCAAAGGGGGGGCGGTAGGTATAGGTTCTTCCCCGGGGACGCCGATCGGCCCGAAGGGCGGTTGTCGGGTGGGACATAC
>JAFGIR010000395.1 GCA_016929515.1 Pirellulales bacterium
CGAAATGTGGCCAAGCGACCCAAGTGCCGTCGCGCGGCAAGGCCAACGCCATCCGGTTGCTTCCCCAGGCGAACGAGACGAATTTCGTCGGCGTGCGATGTACAATCGCCCGGCCATGCTCGAAGAACCTGACCCCGCTGGTTTGCCGGTCGAGTTCTTGCTGCGAAAGGGGTTCGACACCCAAGCCCAACTTGGCAAAGACCAGGTAGCAGCAAACCAGCCGCGAGCCGACGAGCCCATTGTGCTCCAGATCCCTTCGGACGGTATAGCAACCTCCGTATTGCTTCTGAATCCGGCGGAGCCACTCGAAGGAAGTGGCAGCCGCGCGGGCGGCACGTGCGTCGCGATCGAGCACGCCTGTCAACGCGAAGTTGATTACGTCGCTACATTGGGTATGCACGAGCTTCCAGTCGTTCCCGCCGAAGCAGACCGGCGCGCCGTCCCAAGCAAGACATCGCAGCAGAATGTCGAGAACGCCGTCCATGTGGTGCCGGCACGCTTTCGGCACCTTGCGGTCCGTCAGCACATAGGGCGAGCCCCCCTCGAGCATCATGGCGTGAGCGTTCTTCAGATAACCCACGTGAACCAGGCCGTGGTTCTCGACCGTCAGGTCCGGATGGGCGTTCACCGTGGTAACCCATTCTCGAACCGCGCGACCGTCGTCGCCCATCGAATGGTCGTTCTTGTCCACGGCGATGGAAAACGTGTTGTACATATACCGCTTGGCGGCCTGATCCCATAAATCGGCACGAGGATGGTCGGGCATCATGCAGCAGGCCAGCGCAGCCAAACCGGCGTTCCAGGCGTTTTCCTCCGCGCCCGTGTCGTTCACCACTCGGCTTTTCGGCGCCCGGTCGACGAACCGGTCGGCTTCGAATTCGACCACGCGGGCAACCGACCGCCGCGTTGATCGATCCAAGTCCTCCCAGAGCAACCACGCGCCGAAACCTAGCGATCTGGCCCACATGGCCGACTGCCACTGATTCCCCCACGAGCGACCACTGAGGCACGCGCCGCCACCCGATTTGTGCGACTGCACAAGATAACGCATCGCGGCAATCGCCTCGCTCCGGAATCTCGCTCGATCCGACTTCTCCAGTCGAGTGGTGGGCGGCTCAACCTCGGCGAGAAACGCATTCACGCACACCGCGTAGCAAATCGCGCGAATCGCGTTTTCGCGATGATCGCCGTCACCATAGTAACCCCAATCGGGATGATCGGGCACGACGCGAAAATCACTTCTCAGGAACCGCCCCCAATCGAGAATCGAATCGTAGTACTCCTGGAGTGTCTTTTGGGTAAGGGCATCGTGGCGTCCGGCGTCAAGCGACCTCCACCCAAGCGGCACCAGCGATCCACCCAGGCAGTCATCATCGACTTGGGGAAGAGACCTCGCTGCCTCCGCGGAGTCTTCACCAAGCGCGGTCGTGCCCGAGAGCGTCAGCACGCCAACGAGGCAAGCCGCCACACAACGGCATCGTACGATTTGCACCATGCTCTTTTCTCCACAATCGGACCCACCTGGTGCTCCGTCACTCGGACAATTCAGGGCACCACGGGCATCTCGCTCGTGATACCCATCCAAGTTGCTGTTACAGAGAGCTTGTTGCCGCCCGCTCTCCCCTGCCCTGAGGAATTCACCGCCAATTCAGGATTTTAAACACACCTTCTCGCTTCGAGATTCGCTCGGGCAATTGGAGCAGCCGCTCGCGGTAGACGCTCAGGCCGATCCCCAGGGCGAAAACGATTCCGCCACCGATCGTCAGGTAGACGCCCGTGGCGACCTGTTCCTGCCACCCGATGGCGACGACGATCATCAGCAGATACAGCACCAATCCGCTGCCGCCAATGAGGGTGGTCGACTTGACCTGCCAACTGAACCCGGTGACCAACATCAACAGACCGACTAGCAGAAGGCCCACCTCGTCGATCGCCGAGACGTTTTCGCCAACGAACCGATGGTAGACGACCGCCGCCAGCAGCGGCGCGATGGCCAGCATGCTGCCAAGCCATAGGCCGACCGTCACCATTTCTTCATCCGTATCCTTGGCCTCGCGAAACCGGCCGACATAGCTGACCGCAATCAGCAGCACGCCAACGGCGACGCAGAAGATTTCGAGTTTCTGCCAGTTGTTCAAATCGATCAAAACATTCAACGTCAAGAAGGTGACGCCGGCCAGGGCAATCGACCCGACGACATAGACACGCCGCCAAGTGCCGCCCGGCGTCAGCACGGCCGCAACCAACCCGGCGACGATCGTCCAAACCAGCGACCAGACTCCCAACCATTCGATCGAATCGGTGGCCAGTTTGGCCAGTCCCTGACACATGGCCGCGAGCATGGCGATCGAGAGAATCGCGTTACCCATTTGGAACGCGGCCAGCCCTCGACCATGCGTGCTCAACCGTTGTTCACCCGTCACCCGATAGAGCATCCTCTGCTCGACGCCCAACAACCGGCACACGCCCAGGAAACCAACGCCGAGGCCGGCGTAAAGCATGGTATAGTAGACGCCGGGCACGCCCCAGTAGCCCAACAACTGCCACAACGCGCCGCACGCCGCGAGGGTCGCAAAGTAGACGTTCGCGCCGTGCCGGCGAAAGACGGCAGCCAGGATATAGAACACCGTGGCTTCGGCAAACACCAGACCCAGCAGCAAATTGGCCGTGCTTTTCGCCACGGGCTGAAGAACCGATTCGATCATCTCGACGGAGCCAACCACGACATGGGCCAGAATCACGGCCGCCGCCGCGTGCGCAATCCAGCCCAACGGTCTTTCCGGCGTATGCCCACGCCACAGTCGGGCAGCCACGAGATAGCCGATCGGCAACAGCATGAGCCACGGCGCCTGTTCGTTCCACGGCACGACACCCAGCACTCGCAGAAGTCCCGCGGCGGCGACGATCGTGGCCGACCCACTCAGGAAGAAAAACGCGGCCGACCACCGCGGCGCGTCGTGGCGACAGACATAAGCCGAGATGCGATTGCAGACCGCGACGACCATCATGACCACGACGAAAGCCCAAGCCGTCTCGTGTGGCCCAAACGCCTCCATCACCATGCCGCTGGTTGCCCGAAGATGCAGCATGATGCCCATTCCCAGTGGCAGCACGCTCATTGCCATGGCTAGCGGTATCAGCGTCCGTTGGAGCTTGTCGTTGGCCGTTTTGACGTAGCCTTGCGCGACGCTGGCAGCCAGCCCGGTCAGGGCCAGCACGGCAATGAGCCCTTCCGAATCCACGTAGACACCGGCCACGGTCAACTCGGCCATGACCAGACAAAACGCGGCCAGGTAGCAGTAGACGCCGACCCGCCGGACGACCAAATCGGAATACAAATACGCGTAGCTGCCCGCCAACCACAGCCCACCGGCCAACAGGCCGTGCTCGGTCATCCAATTGCCCGCCCATTCCATCGTCAGAAGCGACCGCGTCGGGTCGATGAGCCACGCGACCGCCTGGCTCCCCAACAGAATGGCCAACGAGGCGCCCATTTGCGCGTGGCCTGACCAGAACAAAGGCATTCCGAAGCGTCGCCGGTTGAAGGGTTCTCCCTCGGCCGGGAACGCCCGCTCAAAGTGAAGCGAGATCAGCCCGAGAGTCATCAGCACGAGGCAAAGATAGGAGGAATCGCCGACCAACCCCAGCTCGGCCAGGAAGAGCATGACAGTGAGCGTAATGCCCGCCTCGACCGCATACATGAACAGAGGATCGCGCAGGACGTAGACGGTCACGATGTAGAGCAAACAGCAAACGACGCCGCCGATCCAGAGGTGGTTCTCGAGCGTGACCAATCCTTGCGTATGAAGAAACCACAGATTCAACGGCGCAAGGACGCAGCCCAAGAAGGTCAGTGCCTGGCCGGCAATTCGAAAGCGTGTTTTGAGCACGACGAACCATCCGGCTCCCAAGACCACCAACGTGCCGGCCGCCAACGCGGCGGCCATCACCACCTTGCTCTCGAACAGGCCCAGGCTCGTCAGCCAAACGACGAGCCCCAACACGACCAAGCCCCCGCCCAGGATCAGCATCCATTGAATGCTCCGCGGGTCGAGCAGCGCTTCGAACATCGGACGCAACGAAAGGGGTTTTCGCTCGTGGCTGCCCACCGTCGGCAACACGGACGGCGGATCAAGAAACTCCTTGATCTCCATTGGTTCCTCGCGAGCGGCGCTGGCCGCCGGCGGCTCCTCCGGCTTGTTCGGAATGGCCAATATCTTGCCGCAATAGGGACATTGGCCACGTTTGCCAGCGAACTCGTCGCGGGCTTGCAGAGAGTAGCCACACGAACACTGGATGCGAATGGGCATCGCTCGACCTCCCCTTGATAGTGATCATGTCAAAGGCCGGTTGGCTCGGCCGCGTGAAGACTGATCTGTCGTGGCCGCGCCACGAACTCAATAGACCTCTTTATTCCCAGGGCGAGATACGTCACAGAATACAACACCTCCGGCAAGCGAATGCCCAAAGACTACCATATTGGGCAGATATCAAGAAGAACATCTATTTGACCGTTCGAGATGACCGTTCGATCGGATGGACCACCTTAGCGGTTTTCCACTGAGCCAATTCTCGCCGTGCCACCCGCTACAGCAGATCTGAAACGCGATCCAGGACCTGTCCAGTCGTTGTCGCGGGCTTCACCGATCCCGATATACCCGGCTCAAGCTCGTCGTCATCTTGGCCCAAAACGGGTGGAGCCGATCGGCGCGGGTGCGGGCGTCTTCGAGCATGGTGGCAAGATCCGGTTTGATGAACGGATCGGCCCGATTGATCTCTCGGCCGTCGACCGTAATATTCACGCGTTGCTCGAAATCGACCATCTTGGGTGAAAGCCAGACGGTCACGCCCGACGCGCCCGACCGAATTCGAATCCCGTTCGACGGCAACAGTGCCGCGTTGGTTTCCATCGGCCGCGTGCCGCGTGGCGGGGGCCAGTTCCCCGGCTCGACCGAGGACTTCTCGGGCATTCCTTCCACTTCGACCCACCAGAAGAAGTTGTCCCAAGGTCGCATCGAGTCGCAGGTGAACTCGCGAGGATAGAAATTTCGCTTGAACCGCCCCATCCAATCGAAGATCCGCAGGACTTCGTCGTAGTAATGCTCGCGGCCGCGACCGAGAAATTCGACCACGGTCGTGTCGAACCCGCGTTTCAGGTACCGATCGAATTCGCTGGCGTTGTTGTACAACCAAGCGCCGTCCTTTTCGCCACCGACGAAGTAGAAGGGGACGTACTTCGCGTTCTTCCAGTAATGGAGACAGTAGCGTCGCGCATTCGCCAATATCGGAATCACGCCGGCCCAAAGATCCGGGTGGGCTAAACCCAAATCCCACGCTGCGTCGCCGCCGGCCGAATGACCCGACAGATAGACGCGGTCGGTGTCGATCGAGAACCGTTGCATGGCATCGCGCAGCGCGTTGAGCACCGCGGCATGTTCGCGGGCCGAGTAGAGGTATCGTTGCTGCGCCTCAATGGTCCACTGTGGCGCGATGACGATATAGCCGTTTCGGCCGGCCTGCCCGTTACGACGGCCATTTTTGTCCGGCGCGCCGGCCCACCAGTCGACTTGTTGCTCGGGCGTGGTGCCCAGCCCGTGCAACGTCACCACCGTGGGATAAAGGCGATAGGGATTGTACTCGGGCGGGGTCTGCACGAGATAGCGAATCGTCGAGTCCTTGTCGCGCCCCGCCACTTCGAGCTCGTAGTAGCCCGATCTACCCTCGACCGGTTCGCTGACCACGGGCGGTCTCATGTGTTCGAGAAGCTGGGCAACGGTCCTCGGAGCGGAAGCTTCCTGAGAACCGAGCGTCTCGAGCAACTCATCGCGTTTCGCCTGCGACTTCTCGACAAGGTACTCGGCCAACAGATTGCGCACTTCGTAGGCCGACAGGGCATTCGGCAGATTGGGCATCGCCGTGTTGCTGCCCAATAGCCAACCGCCAACCCCGAGCGCGAGTCGTTCGGCGGGCAACATGTCCTCGTCGGCCATTGCCAGCCGAAACGCGGCCATGCGGCCGAGCGTGTCTCGGCTCAATTCCTTGTCGAGTTCCTTCGCAACCGGCTCGATCCTGGCCCGAAGTCCCGCGTCCTTCAGTCGGGCGACTAGTTCGTTGAACGTGTCGACGATTTGTTGGCGTTGCTTCTCGTCGGCCTCGGACTGTCGGAGCAGTTCGCGGACCTCTTGGAGGATTTCGCCCGCCACGTCCTTCGAAGGGAACTTCCGCAACGCGTTGGAAACGAGCTGGTACTGACCAACGTCGCGCCGGCGTTTCAACTCGTTGACCAGCCGTTGGGCCCCCAACTGGCGGACCTGCCGGAGCAATGGCTCGATCTGCGCGCACATCGCGGCATCGTCGGTGTGCTTTTCGAGAAACGTTTCAAGGACCTTTTCGGCATCCTCGTAACGTTCCATCTCAATATAGAATCGAGCGATTCGCTTTTGATGCTCGACACTATCGGGAACACGGAGCTTGTTGAGAATCTTGGCCAACACGTCCGTCGGAAGCGAGCTGGTCGCAACGCGCATCTCCCAGACCATCGGCGTAATCGCTTCGATTTTGACCCACTTGGGCCTCAACTCCGTGATTCCCTGGACGATGTCGACCGGTCCGTTGCGACCCTGCATGGTAATGATGCGCCGGCCGTATTCGTCGAACGGTTCCATGCGAATAATCAGTCCGGCCGAGGCAAGCTCATTGCCGAAATGCTTGGCTCGTTGCGAGATTTTGAACGGCTTCAGCGGCGCGACATGCTTCGGATAGCGAATCTCGCGGCGCAGTCGCTTCGGTACGAACGTGCGGCGCAGCTGGTCGTCGACGAACAGGATGAGCTGCAGTGGACCTTTGCCCGGCGGTAGCGGCTGTTCGGCCACGCCGCTCGTCTGACCCAAAATGCCTTGAAGAACACGGCCGTCCTTCATCTTCAGTTCGATCTCGGCCGCCGCGGCCACCGAACCGAGGCTCGACGCCAGCAGCCACGCCAGGATCCACGGCGCCGATCGACGCCACCGTGTAGTGGGACTCATGGGAGCCTCCGCGTTGAGAAACGGCAAAACTGTTCCTTGAAGAGGGGC
>JAFGIR010000396.1 GCA_016929515.1 Pirellulales bacterium
AGGGCCGCGCAATCGCTCTTAATTAAGCGATATGAATGGAGCGATATGGCTGTTTTGATTCGCCCACCAGGCAAAACTGAACCGCGATCGTAAGAAAACGGATAGTGTCAAACGAAGCAAGGAAGTTGTCACGTCAGGCCGCTCCATCATGGTCGCGGCTCGGTTATTGGATCCCGTTCAGTCAAATGTCGTATCCATGTGCTTCATATCGACATGTGCCGGCTTGGCCGTCGCCCTGACCTGCGCAGCCCGAAGCCGTGCGAGCGCATATTGGCCGGCGGCATAAGCATAGTTTGTCAGTTCACCTCCGCGAGCGCCTTCTCGATTCAGCGCGGCGACCTGCTTCAAAATTTTAAGCCGTCCGACCAGCGGATCTTCGGAGGGCGACCACGGACCACCGGCATTCTTGTCGCTGGTTGCTTTGATCAGCCATGCCCGGGCCGCTTCGAGATTGCTAAAACCTGGATACAAGTCGAAGATGGCCACTCTGTCCTTCTCATAGGCTGCCTGGGTCGCACGGAACCGTTTTCGCGCCAAGTCCATTGCCCATTTGGCCAACGGTTCTGCCGAAGCAATACCGACCGGAGCACTAAGTGTTTCTTCGGCAAGCAGGATGTAGAGCTTTTCTTGTTCGCCTCCCATGGCTCCATTTCTATTCAACGACTCGACGCGCTTGCGAAGCTCCGTGATGTCATGAATGTATTCTTTCATCGCGGCCATGCTTCGCAATACACGGTCCAAGTCTGTTTTATGTTCGGCCAAGCAGAGTTTTGCATGACGCCGGCAGTAGAACGCTCCGACAAGCGCCTCGAGCGAAAGCGTACCCGCGTCATACGACTGTCGTGCCGCCAGCACTAGCGACTCGGACCACTGGACGCTCTTCCTCCAGGCGGTCGTCTCGGCGGCACGGTTTCCTTCAAAGGCGGCCAATTGCGCAGTGCCGGCCATGTGGTGATATCTAGCCATAAGCAGGTTGACCGCTTCACCGCCCACGGCACCTTGTTCATTGAGAATCTCGAATCGTTTTTCTTGTGTCTCTGTCAACTCGACGTACTGCTTCAGTGCGACCAATCGAGCCTCCCGATCGCTGTGCGGCTCGGCCGCCATGATTTTCAAATCCCGTGCCAGACGAAACGACGCCAATAAATCGCAGGCTGTCAGCGTACCCTCGTCATGCGCGACTTCTTCTACCTGGATCAATGAGTCCGCCAGCTTCGGCGCCCGCCGGATAATTTCCTGGTCCGTGGTCCGTTCATCGATTTCCAAGACCGACATATCGATCGACGGTATCGGTTTCGACGGAATAACCGTTGACGGTTCCGGCGATTTTATATTCGCCTGTTTGCCTGTTTTGTCAATCAGCGACGGTGAAGAAGCCTCGTTCGGCAGTGGTGTTTCTTCAGCCAACGGCCCTTCGGAGGTCATAATCTCGACCTTGGTCGCATGGCCCGGGTTGAGCGAAATGTTGCGAAACTCGATCCAGCGCCGCGGGCGACATTCAATGCGGAACGATTTTATCTCATTGAGCTTCAGATTCCGGAAATGGGTAACAACCTGGCCGAAATGGCCACCACGGTTCGACGTGCTCCAAACGTTCCGGTGTTCCTTGCCGTCTCTCCCGATGGCAACAACGCGAATGTAGTAGTCCAGCGCGTCGTGCGCCACGCTCAACATCACTTCGCCGTTTCGCGCGTCGGCGGCCGGCGCGATCTCCAGGTTGACGACCAGATTGTCGTCAACGCGGCCCGTGTAGCTCGTCGAGTCTTGACCCTTCGTCGTATAGATGGTTTTCCATGGCAACGTTGCATAGTCAACGTAAACAGTGACCGTGTCGCGTGAATCGTCGACGACGAATGCACGGGAAGTAGCATTCCCTCGGTCCATAGTATAAAAAGGACCGGACACAGCGGCCCGAACATTCGGGACACTCCAAACCAGATATTTTCCACTCTTGGCTTTATCAATCCGGACATCGATTTCTCGGGCTATTTGGCCATCATTGGGATGCACACGACCTGGATGTTTCAGCTTGTCAGGACCGCGCGGTGGCGTAGTCAGCGGCGAACCATCGGGTTTCCACCAGGATTTGCCTCCTGAGGGATGCTCGGCGAGCCCGAGCACCTCGACGGTGGCGCCGCCGGGCAACTCCACGGTGAACGGACCGCGACGCTTGGGGAATTCCAGCGATGGGGACGCAATCCTTTCAGAAAGAATTGATCGATGACGAATGAGAAAGCTCCAGCCCTTGGCCCCGTTGGCCATGGCCGCGGTTCGGGTCAACCGGATGGACCAGGCGGTGAAACGATATGGTCCACCGGGTTCGAAGGATTTGATTACTTCCAGTTGAGCGCCGGCCGGCAGAAGCCTCGATTCAGCAATCTTCTTGAATTCACGGCATTCCTCCGGTGAAAACCACGAGACCTCTTGCAGACCGGCCCAGCGGATCGCGGCGACGACCTCGGCTTCGGTCAAGGGTGGCTGAACGGCGCCGATGCGATCATGCCGGGCCTTCTCATTGAATGCGGCCACGGCGTCGGAGAGCCGTTTTTCACCCGGGCCCGGCGTTATTTCCGGCATCGAATCAGCCGTTTCTTCCAGCGTCTCATCTTTCTTCTCAGTGCTGCGTCTCTCACCAGGTAATTTAATCCTGCCAGAATGCGTCTCCTGTCGTTTTTCCTTGGTCAGTCGCGAGGAACTGATCCATCGCTGGCGAATCACGAACGCATAAGTCCATCCTTCCAGTCCCTTGACGGTTCGGGGCATCCGGATGCGCACCGACCAGGCTTTGAATTTGAATTGATCGTTGGGAACGAACTCATCGATTACCTCGAATTCCGTGCCCGGTGGCAGGATTTTTGTTTCCGCGATCTTGCGGAATGCTTGAAGCTCTTCTTCTGTGACCGGCTCTTTGCGGTCCGTCCATCGAATCGCGGCGAGAACTTCATCCTCGGTCAACGGAGGTATGGCGGCCCGAACCCCGTCCTCAAACAATCCGTATTTCGTGTTGAACGCGACGATAGCGTCATAAAGCGGGGTTCCTTCGGCAGGTGGTTCGACGGCCGAGGCCGCGACCAACGGAGGTTCCACGGCATCTTTCTGTGGGATATCGCTCCCGGCGTTGTCGGTTGTGCTCGCAGTGGTACTCGATTCGTCCGGAATCGCATCCGGCACGTCGACCGCGCGGAGCACGCCGACGGCCAGCAGGATCAGGCTCGCCGCGCCGATAAGAACACAGACCGTGCGAACGCCCACCGGCGCGCGGTTGGCGGTCGGACGAAGCACGTTGCGGATGCGTGTTTCGATGGGCCGGCGAGTGGCCATGGCCACGACGGCGCTCGGCAGCGACGACCGCCCGGCCAGCGCGGCCGCGAAACCCAAGAGGTGTTCGGCGTAACTGCTGGGCCGCTCGCCCAACCGCAGTACGGCATCGTCGCAGGCCACCTCGCGCTCCCAACGCAGCCGCCGGATGGCGAACCACATCAACGGATGGAACCAGTAGAACACGGCCACCGCCCGAGCGATCGTCTGCCAGAGAACGTCGCGCCGGGCAACGTGGGTCAATTCGTGCGACAATACGGCGCGACACAAATCGTCGACCCACCGGGCGTGGTCCAGCGGCAGGATGATCCGTGCCCGCAACCACCCGGCTGTCGAGGGAATGGTTGTCTGGTCGCTTTTGACGATCATCACCGGACGGCGCAAGCCGAGCCGCGCGGCTAGTTCGACCGCTGGCACGTTCCATCGTGGATCGTCGACCACGACTGCGCGTCGCAATAGCCACCCGGTGCGGACGAGCATCCCGACCAACATGGCCAATCCCCACGCGGTTCCCGCAATCCAAAGTCCGACCAGCACGCCCGGCCACGGAACCAGTCCTATTCCCGCGACAAACCGCGCAATTCGGCCCGGTGACGGTTGTTGCGCCGTTGGATGCGGCGACGGGGCAGCCGTGGTCAACTCGGCGGTCGGATCGGCGTAGTTGTTCGCGCTG
The DNA here is from genome assembly GCA_016929515.1 of Pirellulales bacterium. Taxonomy (GTDB): domain Bacteria; phylum Planctomycetota; class Planctomycetia; order Pirellulales; family Thermoguttaceae; genus UBA11386. The sequence continues at coordinate 3,992 of JAFGIR010000396.1, forward strand.
CGCGGTGCAAAAACGGGTGGAGCTAGGGCGTCGTCATCGGCGACCTCGGACGGCCCGGCGACGGATCCCGGCGTCTTTGTTGGTGAAGCGGTCATAATGTCGGCGGCCGGCTCGACGATTACCGGAGTGGTCGCGGCAATTGGCGGCATTTCAGCCGATGTGTCGACGAGAACCAACCGTCTCAGCGGCACATCGGGCAGCGCCATACGCAGCCCGGGCAAGATCAACAAGCCGACGACGGCCACGGTCCAGACACCGTGGCGCAGGGCGGCCGACGCGCGGCGCATGGCTAGGCAAACTACGGCCGCCGTGCCCAGGAGAATGGTTGCGTCCATTGCCAGTTGAACAACCAGCGGCCAGGCGGCCACGGAGCAAGCTTCCCAACCCATTGGTTTGACCCCGAGTGTAGATTGTGTGGTGTTGATGGTTACTTTTTTCCGCTCCCTGACGGTCGCGGTTCGGTTTTTTTAGCGGCCCTCGCGCTTGGCTTGTTCAACGAGCCGGGCCATGCGGTCGAGTTCCTCGGCGGTCAGTTTATCGGCCGAGACTTCCAGCAGGGCGGCCATGGCATCGCTCGGGCGGCCGGCGAAAAACGTCGCCAGCAAATTGCCCAGCACCGAGCGTCGGGCCTTCTCCTTGGACACGGCCGGACGGTAAAGATAGCGATTCCCCTCGCGCCGCGAGCGTAGCACGCCCTTGCGAACCAACACGCCAAGCATGGCCCGAACGGCCGAATAGCTGGGTGGGTCGGACAGTTGTTTTCGGACTTGGGCGACAGAGCCCTCGCCCAACAGATAAACGGCCTCGACGATCTGCCGTTCCCGCTTGCCGAGATCCAGGGGAGATGGTTTAGCCATGCGTGAGACCTCCTGGGCTCTGATACACGTTTTAGAAAGTTGTTGCCCGGGACCAGTTGTTCACGGCCACGACGGAGCATGGCCCTCCATGTCGCCTCGGCCCTTTGTGCTAATTAAGCAGCACATGCTAATAAAATAGCAGATTGAAATCCGGAGGTCAACCCCCGATTCCTGGTGGAATTTTGGTCGTCGTGCCTGGACGTGGATTCGGCGCGCAAAAAAAGCCGCCGGCTTACCCGTGGGAAAGCCGGCGGCCATGGAATTAACCTCTTGCCTATTGCGACCGGATGCGTCGCTG
>JAFGIR010000397.1 GCA_016929515.1 Pirellulales bacterium
GAGGCTCGGAAGCGTGGTGTTTCCGGGACGGGTGGCGGGAACCCAGCTTTCCGGCAAGAAAGCGTTGATACCTCGGAACCTTGTCTCTATTGAACACCGCGAGACCATGCAGAAATCGTTGGATCAGAAACTCGCTCGCATTCTCGCCGATCCGGCTTGCAGGGATTTTGTCCTGGCGGACGCCAAGGACGCCGACATGGCGTTTGGGCTGGCCGCGCCGGGCAAAAGCCCCGAGCACTATGCCGACGAGGCCCAATTCCGAACGTTGGACGAATATCGCCAACTCATGCGAGAGATCGTTGCCCAGGGATTGGTTGACATCCTGCTCATGAGCGCCAGCACCAACGAAGTGCTGAACATCCAGCAGCGGCTTTTCGACGCGAGCCACGTCACGCCCGCGGTTCGGGCCAACGATACGACCGATATTTGGCTGGCTTCGGGAACGGGCCGGTACGGTTCGCAACCGTCGTTGCCGTTTCGCACGGCCACGATCGACCATATCATGTGCGGGAAGCTCGATTGCGATCCGGCCGAACGCCGCCTGGGAGCCGATCTGGGGCTCTATTCGGTCACGTTCAACAACGACGCCGAACTCGATCACCGCTCGCTCGAAGCGTACAAGGCTTTCCGCCTGGAAGCCGAAGGGAAGGGATTTCGCCACTTCCTGGAAGTCTTCGACCCGAACGCTCCCGGCGATCATGCGCCGGGCAATTTGCCGCGGTTCATCAACGACCACATCGTCCGCGCGTTGGCCGGCGTGACCAGTCGTGGCCGTCCGCTGTTCCTCAAGATTCCCTACCACGGACCGGCCGCGATGGAGGCCCTGGCCGGCTACGATCGGTCGCTGATCGTGGGCATTCTAGGCGGTTCCTCGGGAACCACGTTCGACGCGTTCCACATGTTGTGGGAGGCCAAGAAATACGGTGCCCGAGTGGCGCTCTACGGCCGAAAAATCAATCACTCGGAACACCAGTTGACGTTCATCAAATACCTTCGTGCGTTGGCCGATGATGAAATCGAACCGGCCGAGGCGGTTCGCGCCTATCACGGGGATCTCGGCAAGCTCGGCATTCAGGCCTATCGCCCGTTGGACGAGGACTTGCGGCAGACAAAGACGGCCACCGGCTACAGCGGGCGCACCACGTCCGCTGCCCGCGCGAAGCCCGAGGCGCAATCACCTGTTCTCCGCAAGCCCGGCGATGAACCCGATTTCAGTCGAATGACTCCCACCGAAAAGGCCCAATGGAACCTCGAACGCTGGAAGCGGATCTTGGGGTAATTCTCGGGGGACGATGGTTTACTCTTTCGGCGCTAACCGGCGGTTTGGTGCCGCGCTCGCCGTCCAGCGGCCAGAAGACCGACGACGCCCATCAGCAACAAACCCAGCGTCGAAGGTTCGGGCACGGCGGTGGCTTGGCTTGAGCTGTAGCCCCAGTTTGCCGCCAGAATGGCCGCGTCCTTCGGGCCGACAATCCCGTCGTCGTCGAAATCGCCCATCGACCAGTCCGCATCGGTTTGACCCCAGTTGGCCGCCAGCCTTAGCGAATCGGCTTTGTTGACTACCCCGTCGCCCGTCGCGTCGCCGGGAATCTCCAATGCGGCGAGAACTTCGATGATCACCGTACCCAGGTCGGAATAGACTGTCCCATCGAAGACCGTGTACGTGAAACTGTCCGTGCCGTCGAAGCCGGCATTCGGCGTGTACGTAAACCAGCCGGAGGAGCCGAACGTGAGTTGGCCATGAGCCGGGCCGGATTCGAGTTCCGCCGTAAGGGTGTCGTTGTGTGCCGTATCCGGATCAGTGTTGTCGGCATCCGTATCGTTGCTGAGAACCCCGTTGTAGGCATAGGTGTGAAGCACGTCGTCTTCGTCGACGGAATAGGAATCCTCGACCGCGATCGGCGCGTCGTTGACCGACACGATGTCCAGATTGACCGTTGCCGAATTGGAGTAGAACTCGCCGTCGTAGGCCTGATAGGTGAAGCTGTCGGTGCCGTAGAAGTTGTCGTCGGGCGTGTAGGTGAACCATCCAGAAGAGTCTAAAGCGACCGTGCCGTGTGCCGGGGCCGAGATCAGATGGGCCGTCAGATCGTCGCCGTCGGCATCGGTGTCGTTGGCCAGGACTCCGTTATACGCATAGGTGTGGATTACGCTGTCTTCGTCCGCGGTGTAGTCGTCTATCGCTTCCGCCTTGGGGTCGTTCACCGCGACCGGAGCGTAGTTGGCCGGTTCGATCAGTGTCGTGTAGGTATCGCCGATAATCGCGTGGACGCGGCTGTGCTTTTCGATGTCGCCGTACTTGAAGAATCCGTAGCCCGCGTCACCCCACCCGGCACCCCAGCTATTCTTGACAATCCAGTAGCCTTTCTCGGACATGCTCGGGTCGTCTTTATAGCCGACGATGCAAACGGCGTGGTTTATGTCACCAACCGGATCCCGCGGATCCAACACGCCGCCGGTCTCGTACCCTTCGGGAGTCGAGAAGTCGAACGTCGGACCGTCGGCTTCGGCGCCAGCCGTGCCAGGAGTATACCAATCGGCCGTGTTGATGGCACAGGGCAACGGGCCCGTATCCTCCAGCCAGCTCTTGATTTCCTTGGTGGTTGTGAAAAGGTAGCCCGTGCAGTAAGTATCCACCGAGGTCGTCTTGTAGAGCGTATACGGCGCGGTCAGCGGCCAAAGGGGGGAAGTGTCCTGTGCCCGATAGGGGAGCGTGGCTTCATCCGTGATGCCGTCGCTGACAAAGAACTCGAGGGCCTGGTTCTCGTAACCGCCGTCGCAGTCGCCGCAGCTACCGTCACAAAGCAGATGTTGTTCGGAAAGGTCCAAATTCACGCCGGGCGTGTTGTCGTTGATGAGAAACTGCGATTCCAGCCCGGCCGTGGCGCCGAAGGCCCAGCACGAGCCACACCCGCCTTGGTTTCTGATGGGCGTGACGTAATTCCCGCCATTCTGTCGCCAGTCGAAATCGCCGTAGTAAACCTGCGCGCTGGCGGGCGGGGCGCACGCCAGAACCATAATCACACACAGCATTCCTGACAGCCTCTTCATGTCAGACTCCCTTGCAGTAGAAATGAGATGGGAACCAGGATCCTGAAAGATTGCCACGATCTACGCCTGATCCAATGGACCGTCTTACCGCCCATGCGACAGCCGTGTCGGTTGTCTGCGAAAACCCATATTTGATCGATCGACGCCGATCGGGAACCCAGCCGCGTTGCCCGAGGAATCTCTACGATCAATCTTGCTTGGGTTGGCGGCGCGACTTGGGGCTTGGTTGCCTCGTTCATCCAAGTCAGGTTGACCGGGAAACCATAAGCCACGCATGGCCCAACAAAAACCACCGGCCTGCGTGGCCGTCTATTGACGTCTGCGTGGTCATGGAACGGTCGTTCCGCGTTCCAATAATTTGGCCCCAACCTCCCGCTGGTCGCCCTCCGTCCATTCAACCGGCAAGCGTCAACAAAGTACCGACGAGCGTCGAAAGACCCACCCAAACCGCCCAATAGCAAGCCTGAATGTAGGTGTTCCGGCCAAAAAAGTCAAGTGCGATCGAGGGGGTGCAGGACCACCGAGGTGGGTTGCGTCAAAAAGGAGGAGGAATTTGCTTCGGAGTTTCGCGGCGAATTCCGGCGTGGCACGGAATGAGCCGGGGGCTTCTCAACCCCGAAGGGCTTTCATGCGTGGGTCGTCGATCAGTTCGAAGTGTTGCACGAGCCCCCGGATCGGCTCGCCCCGCTGTTTGATCCGATTCTTGCCGATGGGCCCCAAACGGCCCGAAGCACCTCGAAGATAGGGAATCCGCCACGGATCGAGGTCCATCAGCCGGGCCGCCGTGGCGTCGACGGCCGGAAGATTGGTTCCCACGACCAACACGTTCGCGCGTTTCGCGGTGCCCATGATGGGACCGTCGCCCTCCATCCCCACGATTCCATCGACGATGGCCAGCTGGGGGCGGATCGTGGCCGTGATATCCAAAATCGAATTGGGAATGCCCACTTGATGCAGCACGTTTTTCGGCCACCCGTAGCAGATGCCGGGCATCATCCCGAAGAGGTTCTTCATCGACAGGGTTGCGCCGGCCCAATGGTGTGTTTTCATTTTTGCCATCGAGACGATGCGATCGGCCCGTTGAATCGACTTGGGCAGGTAGAGATCGCCGAGCCCGGTCAGCCCCAGACGATTCTTCGTGGCGAAGATGTCGTCATGGTTCAAGTCGACGAATTCGATATCCGCTTCGCGGAGCACGGCTTCGAGGCCCGACTGTTCGAGCACCCACTGCATGTCGCGCGTGTGGCCAGGTCCTTCAGCGACGAAGACCTCTCGCGCATCCCAGCGGCGGAAGACTTCCACCGCGGCCCTCACCAATTGGGGATTCGTGTTGATCTGCGGCGCGGTGATTCTCGGTTCGACGAGATTTGGCTTCAAGAGCACCGATTTACCCTGGCACCACCGGCGGTCGATTCCCAATTCGCCGAGCCCCTCGCGGAGGATCGATTCGAGTCGGGCATCGTAGGCCTCGGCTTTGAGAATGGCCGTCGTCGCCGACTGGAAACACTCGTTGTGCGTCCACAGCCACCTGGCCCCGGCCGCTCCGGCCAATAGACCGACCCCACCACCCACCAGGAGTGATCGACGGCTCATGCGTTGCGACGCCGCCTCGACAGGCGGCGATTGCTCGGGCTTGTTCACTGTCGCGCTCCTTCCCCCACTTCAATGCCTAACCGCTTCGGCAAATGGCCGTCGGCCGCGAGCAACAACAAGCCCAAGTCCCCGGGGCGAACGGCCTTGCCGGCGGTTCGCGAAAAGCTCTCCGCAAGCCATGTGTCGGCATTCTCCGGACGCTCGTCGCACGCGGTCAATCCCAGGACACCCCAACCGAGCGACCACGGCGCGCGGATCCGCGGCAACGTTTTTTTCAGGTAGCGACAAGCGCGGATGAAGACGTCTGAGTCCGTGTCGGTTCCGGCCAAGGCCATCAGAGCGAGGCCCGTCGGTGCCGGTTGTGGGTGTAGGTCACGTCCGAACGCGGTCGTGTTTCCATAGTTCCAGCCTCCGGTCCGCGTGACGCGATCGTGGATCAAACGGATTCCGTCGCGCACTCGGCCGTTTTCGGACCAGCCAAGAGAGCGAAGCGCGAGGACGGCCATCGCGGTCGGTTCGAGCCAAGGATGGGTTCTCTCGACCCACGTCCAACCCGGGATGGCCGTATCGTGCCCGATCGGCGCGTTGGGTTCCTTGGGGAAGGTAACGCCGTGGGCCTCCACCAACCAATCGGCGGCGGCCTTGCATTCGTTTTTCCGGTCGCCCAATGCTTGCCAGAGCAGGATCGCCAGGGCCGTGCCCCAGCACGGTTTGTCCAGTTCGGCCGACAACCCGATCGCGCCGTTGGGTTGTTGGATTTGGGCCAGCCAGCTGGCCGCCTCGCGAACGGCGTCGTGGCCTACTTCGCCGGACTCGGAAGACAACAGGGCCAGCCCCGCCAGGACAGTTGGCTCGACGAAGGCCGTCGTCCCGGCAGAATATCCCCAGCCCGACCCAGCGAGGTGCTGGCCGATGAGTGCTTCTCTTGCTTCATCCGTCCAGAGCGTGCTCATTGTCAGGTCTATGCCGGCTGCCACGGTTTTGTGCACGAATTTGCGGAAGATCGCTGCCCACGGTCTAGATCGATTGATGGCCTATCGATCTTCCTATACACAAGAATAGGTCATATCCGTGGGGGGTGATTCGGCCCGCGACGACCCAAAGAGATGACCAATACGTGTTGGCGATCGAAGATACGACAACGCATATCCTTTTCAGGCAAATAGTTAGGTTGCGACGTCGAAGCCTTGGTCCCGTGTGATCGCGCGGCTTGAGCGTTCCTTTCGTGCAGCTCCACCGTTCGAAGTCGGCAGCCAGGCGCGACGCCCAAGGTGGTCCGGTCGGACCGTAGATGTTAGACTAGGGATCAAGAATATGCGGGCGCGTCATATTTGATGGGGATGTAACAACAAGTCAACTGATAACTTGCAACGGGACGGGACATCATGCAAAAGAGACTCTTGGTCGTCGCGCTTTTTGGAGGATGGTTGTGCTCTGCAATCTTGGTCAGCATGGCACACGGCGCCGCGCGCGTCGAGGAGGACCTCTCCAAGGGATGGCGTTTTCTCAAGGCCGACGTGGCCGGTGCCGACAGTCGCGACTACCAAGAGCGTTCGGCCAAATGGGAAGACGTCGATCTACCGCACACATGGAATATTGCGGACTGTTTCGATGATGAGCCCGGCTACCATCGCGGCGTGGGCTGGTATCGCCGCGAGTTCACCGTTCCCGAAAACTGGCGAGGCAAGCGAGTTGTCTTGCGTTTTGAAGCGGCCTGCATGGTGGCCACGGTTTGGGTCAACGGTGAATTGCTCGGCCAGCACAAGGGTTCCTGGACGCCGTTCGAGTTCGACGTCACCGATCTGGTCGAGCCGGGAAGCAAGAGGAATCTCGTGGCCGTCCAGGTCGACAATCGTTGGCGCCGCGACGTCCCGCCGCATTTCATGGATTTCAACATCATGGGTGGGCTGCACCGCGAAGTCTACTTGATCGCCACGGACCCGGCGCATATCGTTTCGACGCGAGTCACCACGCCCGAGGTCTCCGCGTCCCAAGCGGTCGTTGCCTTGGAAACGGAGATTCGCAACGACGGCGACAAACCCAAGACGCTCGGAATCTCCGTCGCGATCGAAGGTCCGGGCTTGTCCGAGCCGATTGTCCTGTCGTCCTCGCCGGCCGTGGTCCGGCCGGGTCAGACGTTGCTGGTGAAGCAGAAGGCCGAGCCAATTCAAAACCCAAAGCTGTGGTCGCCCGATGAACCCAACCTCTATCGGGTTTCGTTTCGCTTGTGCTCGGGCGGCCGCGTGGTCGACGACGTCGAGAATCCGCTCGGATTCCGGTGGTTCGAGTTCGATGCGAAGCGAGGGTTCGTGCTCAACGGCAAGCTCACGAAACTGCGCGGCGTGAATCGCCACGACGACTATCCCGGCCTGGGTTGGGCCCTGCCCCAGTCGCGGCAGATCGAAGACATGAAGCTGATCAAGGAATTGGGCGCCAATTTTGTTCGCTTGGCCCATTATCCGCAGCACCCGATCGTGCTCGACACGTGCGACAAGCTTGGCCTGTTGGTTTGGGAAGAAGTCCCCTTCGACGGAGAAGGACGGGTCAAGGCACCCGTCACCGGGGCGAAGGATTACGCCAAGGTCCTTCGGACGAACCTGCGCGAGATGATCCGCCGCGACCGCAACCATCCGTCCATCATTCTTTGGAGCCTGGGCAACGAGAATCTGAACGGTTCGCTCCAGGAGAGAAAAACCGTGGCCGCGCTGACCAGGGAACTCAAAGAGATCGTCACCGAGGAAGATCCTACCCGGGCGACCGCCGTGGCCATCAACAAAATCGAGCGAGCCCAGGAAGTCGGATTGGACCGAGTGCCCGACGTCCTGGGATACAACATCTACTACGGTTGGTACAGCGGCCAGATCGAAGATTTCGGGAAGACGGTTGACAAGGCCCGGCAGCGGAATCTCGACAAACTGATCATTATCAGCGAATACGGGGCGGGCATCGAGCGAGGGCTCCACACCGATAACCCGAAACGCATGGATTTCTCCGAAGAACACGGCTGCCGATTCCACGAAGGCTATCTCAACGCGATCGACCAGCGGCCGTTCATCGCCGGAAGCCTGGCCTGGAACGTGTTCGATTTCGCCGCCGAGCACCGCGCCCATGACGGCAAGAAGAAACAAACGATTCCCTACATGAACCAAAAGGGAATCTACACCTACGACCGTAAACCCAAGGATATTTACTATCTCTATCGCAGTCGTTGGACCGACGAGCCGATGGTCTACGTCGTGTCGCACACGTGGACCCAACGAAAGGCGGGAATGACGCCGATTAGGGTCTACAGCAATTGCGACGAAGTCGAGCTGTCGTTGAACGGCAAGAGTCTCGGCATGAAGAGCAAAGAGGACGTGTTCCAATGGAACGTGCCGCTCGGCGCCGGCGAAAACGAGCTGCGTGCGGTGGCGAAACGGGGTGAAAAACGTGTCGTCGACACGGTTCGCGTTCGATGCGACTGAGCCATTGTGCCGACGGCCGGGCAAGTGTTTTGGCGACGCAACGGTTTTGCTTGGTTTCTTCTCGGCGCGGCGATCGAAACACGTTATGGGCACGCTTCGTGCGACACGGACCTCAATATCAAATTGGAAACGGTAGAATCATGGACGACCATCGCCCCGAAAAGCAGCACAACCTCTTCCGATCGCTTCTGGCCCTGCTGGGACCAGGTTTGTTTCTGATCGGCTATAACATCGGCACGGGCAGTGTCACCACGATGGCCTCGGCCGGCTCCCGCTGGGGAATGCAACTGACGTGGGTCGTGCTGCTGTCGTGTGTTTTCGTTTTCTTCGGCGTCGCGCTGTTTGGTCGTTACACGTTGGCTACCGGCGAGACGATCCTCTATGCCATCAGACGGCATTTTCGCTTTGGCGCGGCAATCAGCCTGTTTATCATGGCGTCCGTGATTCTTGGTGAATTCGCCGGAGTTGCCGGCATGACGGCGCTGATGGTCGACATTCTCAGGGAATGGATCGAGCGGCTCTGGGGCAGTTCGTTCGAAGGTTTGCCGCTCGTGCTGACGCTGGCCATTTGCGCGACGGTTTTCCTCGTCTTGTGGAATGGAAAATATGCCTTCCTCGAAGCGCTGCTGGCCTTGCTGGTCGGTGTGATGGGCTTCTGCTTTCTGGTCACCGCCATGCTCTTGGTCCCGTCGTGGCGAGGCATTCTTGCCGGTCTCGCGCCCGGCATCCCCAAGGAGCCGGACGCCGCGATGATTGTCGCCGGCATGGCAGGCACGACGTTTAGTGCAGCCATGCTCTACTGCCGCAGTATCACGATCAAAGCCAAGGGTTGGGGACCGAAGGAGGAAGGGCGAGCCTGGGTCGACGCGGGTGTGTCGGCTGTCAGCATGCTCTTTTTAAGCATCGCCGTGATGATCTGCGCCGCCGGAACACTCTATGTGGCGGGCAAACCGGTCCAGGAAACCGTCGACATGGTCCGGACCCTCGAACCGCTCGCCGGCCAGTTCGCCCTCTCGCTTTTCGTGGTCGGTCTGGTCGGGGCGGGCCTGTCGAGCCTGATCCCGACGATCCTCATCGCGCCTTGGTTGATCTCCGACTATCGAGGCAAGCCGATCGATCCGAAGTCGTCCGTCAGCCGCCTGTTCGTGGTGCTGGGAGTCGGTTTTGGCTTCACCGGGCCTTTCATCGACATCAAGCCCGTCGCTTTGATGGTAGCCACCATGGCGCTTCTGGCGATCGTGCTGCCGTTCTCGACCATCGCGATCACGGTGCTCTTGAATCAGAAGCACGTCGGGGCTCTCAAGAACACGCTGCCGCTGAACCTCATCTGTCTGGCGGCCGTCGCCTTCTCGCTCGTGATGTCCTACCACGGAGTGATTGGGTTTATCGAGGCCGTCGAGAAGATGCTGATCACTTGAACCCGGCATCGGACGGCGGCTTGAAAAGCCGGGCGTCGTGGTGCTATTTCGCGAACTGGTCGTCGTTGAACGCCCAGAGATCGCGGTTGCTGGTGCTCGCGGCACGGCACCCGCTGTCCAGCACGCGTTGAACCGCATTCAAATTGTAAACCAGTCCGCCGGCGATCAGTGGGACATGGAGCAGTTGGAACCGGTCGACGACTTCGATGGCCGCGCTGCCGGGCAGCAGTTCGACGGCGTCGGGATGGGACTTCTCAATGATGCCGACCCCCCGGCCGATGGCCCGCGTGTCCTGAAGAAAGAGACGCAAAATCGAGAGAAGACCGAGGCGACGTGCCGGCGCGACCAGATGATGATGCACGGTAACGATGCCGTCGATCCGATCAAACCCTGCCAAGTAACGAAGCGCCGCCTCATCGCGCGCGAGCCCATGGACCAGATCGAGATGCAGCATAACCCCCAGATGGTCAAGCGGTTTCGTCTGAAAAGGCGCCAAGACTTCGGGGATATCAACCAGTTCGTTCACTTGGAGGAAGACCACGGAAGCCTTTGACACGATTTCGGCCGAATCACCAATGCCGATCTCGATATAAGGTATGATCTTCTGAGTGAAACAGGCGTCGATGGTCAGGCGTGCTTTTCTCTTGCTGTTCACAGCAGAACGTCTCCTCGGGCGAGTCCACCGACTTCAATCCGCATCGTACGGTGTTATTCGACCATTGACAAGTGTTTTGCGTGGAAACGCCGGAAATCAACGGTCGAACGACACGCGCTGGACGTTTCGGTGGTGTGACTGTCGAATTCCGTTCAGAGTGAACCGCCTGGCATTCGCCTTGATTCTGTTTTGTTTCCCGCAGGCTCACCTTTATTGGCCCAATACACGTCGCATGAACCCAAACCGACCATACGGGAGACCGACGGACAACATCGAGGAGTCGGCCGGCCGAGCCATTTTTTACGGGCCGCTATCAATGATCCTACCCATGGTTCGTTTGGGTCGATCGAGAGCCATCTTCGGTTGCTCCCGATTGGTGAAGAATCGGCTCGTAATATGAACCTACCCAAGAGGTTACTGTTCTTCTCGCGTACGCGTGCCTGGATCTCGGGAACGAACCAGGTTGGGGGGGCCTTGACAAGTCATCGTCTACGCCGGTCCTCAAAATGACCGCATCAGGGGGAAGGGAGAGGGCGTTCTTGAGACCGTAGCTTGACATGGTAGACGGAGTGGTTATACTAAAAGTCGGCGGTAAAAGTATGTGTTGCTGCGTTTTGCGCAGTCGTGGCCGAGAGATTTTGAGAAAGGCCTCGCGTTTCTAGCGCGAGGTCTTTTTTCTTGGTGGTTCGTCGTTATTTATTTGATTTGAATTTGCTTATCCGATTTTGGCAGAGTGTTCGGGATGGGGCTTTGGGGATGGGTGGCACTCGTGTCAAAGGTCGAGGGGCTAGGTGTCGACTGGTCGCCCTGGCATAGCGATTGGGATGCGCGTCTGCCTTGGTGGTCAGTTCCACGCGAGAGTTGAGAGGTGCACAGGCGAGTGTCGAGCGCACACCGTTGATCGATACCATTGGAAATAGTCCCGTGGCTGGGAAACGCTTTCCAACGGCAAAATGCGATCGCGGGAACGTTCCTTGTCGATGCGCGTGGTAGATGAAGGGCATTACTGCCAATGGGCTTCCGCCCAGGCAGTTGATCGGTTTGATCAGGAGAAGGAGATATTCATGTTGATGATGTGGCGACAATCTGAGGAGAATCACGGCTCACGGGGCTTCACGCTTGTCGAGTTGCTCGTTGTGATCGCCATCATCGGGATTCTCATTGCCCTGCTGCTGCCAGCCGTTCAAATGGCTCGCGAGGCGGCTCGGCGAGCCAAATGCGCCAACAATCTGAAACAAATCGGCCTCGGTTTTGCCACCCACGACTCCATTCATGGTCACTATCCCACCGGTGGTTGGAATTTCAGATGGATTGGCGACCCCAACCGAGGGTATGGTCTCGATCAGCCGGGTAGTTGGCCGTTCAACATTCTCGAGTTCCTCGAGCGGGGTACGATTCACAACATGGGGAAGGGGCTTTCGGGTACCCTGCAGTATCAGACGCTCACCGAAATGACGACGATCCCGGTCGCCGCTTACTATTGTCCAAGTCGACGCCCCGCCGTCGCCACGGCCCCCAAGGGTCACCTGAACGACCGCCAAATCAACGCCCAAATGCCGGCGTCCAAAGTGGTCGCCAAGACCGACTACGCCGCCAACGTGGGCAGCATCAGCAACTATTCGGACGACGATCGGGGCAACATGGTGCCGACATCCTATTCGGCGGCCGTCACCTTCAACTGGTTGCCCAATGACGGATACGGCGGGATTTGCTACTACCGGAGCAAGGTGGCCAGCGTGGACGTGACCGACGGAACGACCTCGTGCTACATGGTGGGTGAGAAGTTCCTCCCGCCCCGTGCCTACGACGGTAGCTGGAGCAACCAGAGCCTGTGTGACAACGAACCGGTTTACTCGGGTTACAACCGCGACTTTCACATGTCGGTCTATCCGGGCAGGGCGCCCAGTTACGCGGATGCGTACCCGCCGAGACGCGACGAGGACTTCGACAACAGCCAGAACTACATCGCCTTCGGCAGTGCCCATCCGACGGCGTTCAACATGGTGTTCTGCGACGGATCGGTTCACCCGATTGCCTACGGCATCGATCGGTTCGTACATGAGAAGCTAGGGGTTCGGGATGACGGCGCGATAGTCGATTTGAGCGACATTGAATAGCGTGTGGCACGGCGTACGTGCCCGGGGGCAAAACTTCCCAATGAAACTAGTGACAAAGGAAAGCCTCCTGTGACAAATCTTACCTCGGTAGACGCCGAAGGCTCGCGCCATGATCGGCGTGTTGTATTGAATGGCGTCCGTGTTGCCATGGTGTGGGCCGTTGGTCTTGTCGTCATGGCGGCCGCATTGCCTGCCCAGGCAATCGTCGTCTCAATTGGCCACCGCGGGGCTTCGGCGATCGCGCCAGAGAATACGATTGCGTCGGTTACGGCAGCCTATGGCGATGCGTGGGGGGTGGAGTGCGATCCTCGAATTACCAGTGACGGCCAAATCATTCTAATGCACGACACCACGGTTGACCGCACGACCGACGGCGCCTACGAGGGCGCGGTCTCCGGATTGACCTTTTCGGAAATTCGCTCGCTCGACGCGGGTTCCTGGTTCTCGTCCGCGTTTGCCGGCGAGCAAGTGCCGACCCTGGCCGAGGAATTAGCCGCGACGTCGGCCGGGGGGCTGGTCGCGTGCCTTGATATCAAGGCGGGATCGCCGGCCCAGTATTTGCCCGTCATTCAACCCTACCAGAGCCAGATTGAAATCCACTGCTTCACTTGGTCGTTTCTCGAAACGCTCAACGCGCTGGACGATGGTTTCACGCTGGTCGCTCTGGGAAGCGGTGATCTTGCCAGCCAGGTGTCGTCCTTGCCAACTTGTGTCGACAAGGTTTCCTGGGCGTATGGCGGCATCACGACCGCCGGAGTGAACGCCGCGCACGCCGCGGGCAAACAGGTCTACGCGTGGACCGTTAACTCTGCCTCCACGATGTTATCCCTGGAACAGATGGGAGTCGATGGCATTGTCACGGATATTCCTGAGTTGGCCACGGCCGTATTGAACCAGCCGCCGCCCGTGCCGCCCGTGTTGGGCGACGGTCTGCCCCGCCAGTTGCACGATGGGTTGATGATGAACTGGAACTTCGACGAGGGGTCGGGCACGATCGCGGCCGATTCGGTCAACGGAATCGATGCAACGTTGGGGGCGGGCACGTCCACGCCCACTTGGCGAAGCGGCTTGCATGGTGGGGCACTCCAGTACGACGGCTCGAATGATTACGCTTCGGTGCCGCCGGAGCTCGAGACGATGCCCACGGGCAACGCGGTGACGGTTTCCGCCTGGGTGAAGCTCGACCGGCTGCCGTCCACTTTGAGCGATGCCTACGGGGGAGTCTACGATTCGGACCAGGATGCCTATGTGCTCTATCTCCAAGGTGGTACGACAGACGAGCTTCGCTTCAAGGTGACGGCCGGGGCGGCTGCTCGGCCCGGTATTCCCAGTTCGCAGCTCGACACGACCCAGTGGCATCTTGTGACAGGCGTTTACGACGGGGGCGCGGGCGTTGCCCGAATCTATCTCGACGGCAACCTGGTGGATGTGCACGCCGACGATGACACCGCCGGTTCCGATGGGTTGGTCGGCGCGGTCGGGTTGCAGACGGCCTTCTTCGGCCGCAATGGCACGGCCACCAACGGGGATTTCGACGGAGCGATCGACGAAACGGCCGTCTGGGATCGTGCCCTGGGGCAAGCCGAAATCGCTTATCTTTACAACGGAGGAGCCGGACGGACCGTCCAGGAAAGCAACCCCACGATTGCCCCGATTGCCCCGGTCGTGCGATTGGAGTTTGAAGGCAACCTGACCAACCAGGGCACGGGCGGAGCCACCTACAACGGTCAACTGATCAATGGTTCGCAGGGGACCATTACGTACGAAACCGGGATCAACCAGCAGGCAATTCATCTCCAAAACCCGGACTCTCCCACCAATGGCGACGGCGTGGCCGTGCCGATTACGCTCGGCGACGTGGGCACGATCAGCTTCTGGTGCAAGCTCGATTCGTTCTACGATTCCCAAACGCTCTTCGACAATTCATCGAACGCCGACGACTGGAAGGCGTTCGTCTCGTCGGCGGGCATCGCCACGTTCCGCCTGGAAGCCGGCAGCGAGGTGGCCTACGACCTCGATGCGATTGGCGGCGAAGACCGGTGGTGCCACATGGCCGTCACCTGGTTCAAGGCGGGCAGCAGTGCCGTCCTCAACCTTTATGTCGACGGGTTGCTCCGCGACGTGGACGAGGGGACTTGGGTCGATCCGGGAAGCACGCTCTACATTGGCGGAGGCAACACGCTGAACGATTTCGCCAACGCGAGCTTCGACGATTTCCGCATCTACGATACGATGCTCGCGACGGACGAAATCGTCGGAATCTACGTCCAGAAGGAAGCTGGCGTCGTGCGGATTCCGGGCGACGCCAACAGCGACGGCACCGTCGATGAAGACGATTCCCAGCGGCTGGCCATGTATTGGGGCAAGTCCAATGCCCGGTGGTTCATGGGCGATTTTGACGGCGACGGCATTGTTGGCCCGAAAGACGCGTCGATTTTGGCGGGCAATTGGGGACAATCAGTCAGCGGTTCGGCCACGGCAAGCGTGCCCGAGCCGACGATTATCATATTCGCGATCACGGCACTACTGATGGGAGTCGTGATGGGCAGAAAACAGCACCTTGGCAGAGGATAATTCGATTTGCGGAACAAGATGAAGGACGGCAGAGACTAATACGCAAGGAAGAGGCACAACGTTTCCCCGTGCATGGCGGCACTTGTGTCTATTGCATTTTGTTTCCCCGACTTCTAGACAACCATGAAGGAGAGTCAACATGCGTTGGAAGTATTTCTGTCTTTTGGCAGCCATGGCTGCCCTGATTACCTCGCCCGCCTTGGCGGTCGATCCGGTGATTCACTACACCTTCGAAAGTGGTTCGCTGGCGAACAGCGGAACTGGCGGCGCGACGTACGATGGTGTGATCTACGATACGCTGGATGCAGATCCCACAGGCGACACGGCAATCATTTCCGGCCCCGTCGGAGACGCTTTGGATCTGATCAACACCCAAGACAACCCACGTGGTGCGTTCTTGGGGGCCAACTATGTCATGCCCGATCAAGGCACCCTTGCGATGTGGTATCAAGTGGGAAACCCTGGTTTCTACAACCATGAGCCGGTCTTCGATATGGTCGAAGCGGTTGCGACTCCCACGACCACCAATACCTACGGCTCCGCCTTGGGAAATGTCTGGGAAGCATGGATTTATAGCGATGGCCTGCTTCGCGGGCGCGTTAATGCCCCGGTTAACAACTACTTCGAATCGTACGATGCGGACCTGAGAGCCCTGAGTGGCGCCAATGGCGCTTGGTATCACTTTGCTGTCTCTTGGGACAAAAATGATACTTCAGGCGCAAGCCAAAAATTCTATATCAATGGGCAGCTCAGCAGCACGGCCTCGATCGCTTGGGAAGCTCCTGGCGCGGTGGTTTGTTTTGGCGGCGGGCATACGACCAACGATATTGGGACCGGGGCGTACGACGATATCCGGATCTATGATTCGGTCGTCTCGGCTTCCGAAATCGCTACGCTTGCGGGCACGTCGGGCGCCGTCACCGTTCCAACCCCCGTGATTCACTACGATTTCGAAGGCGACTTGGCCAACAGAGGTTCCGGCGGTGCTGCGCTCAACGGCGTCTATGTCGACGGTGGCGCGGGCAGCCTTTCCTACACGACGGGCGTCGTTGGCGGGGGCATCTCTTACGATAATGCGATGAACACGCTGACCGACGGCGACTTCGTCAAGGTGGGCTACACGTTGCCCGACGCAGGCGCGATTTCCGTTTGGGTCAAACCGACCGAGCATTTCGACTACAACTCGGTCTGGGACAACAGCGTCCATCAAGAAGATTTTGAATGCTGGATCTATAACGACGGGCGGGTCCGAGCGCGCGCCAACAACGACGGTAGCGCTGATTGCCAATTTCATCTTGATGATATTCACGGATACGCCAATGGCGGAGATGAAACCGGTTGGGAAGACGCGTGGTACCAGGTTACCTGGACGTGGAGCAAAACCGAGGATTGTGGTTCGCTCTACATCAATGGTAAAATCGTCGACACCGACAATATCAACGCGTGGGTCGACCCTGGCTCCGAGTTCTATCTTGGTGGTGGCAACCCTCTGAACGAGCTTTTTGTTGGCGACTTCGATGAGTTGAAGATCTTCGAGAGTTACCTCACGTCGGCTCAGGCAAAGGCCATTTATGATGCGGACATGGCCGTTCCCGAACCGGGCACGCTGATGTTGCTCCTTTCGGCATTGCTTTTCTGCGGTCTCCGTCGAGGGAAGACCGCCTGACCTTATTGGCAACCTATCACCCCGTGGCGCCCTCGAAGGCGCCGCGGGGTGAATGCAGAACAGAGTAGCGGTGGGGCCCTTTGGGGGGCCGTGCTGGTTTCGAGTGCGCGGAGTTCGCAGTCCAGGGTGACGCGGCCGCGCCGCTTGTTCTGGACGGGGACGGAAAAGAGGCCTTTGGCGTCACTGCTGCGCGGCCGTTTCGCGCCGGCATCCAGAGAATCAAGAACATCGACCTGCAGTGAGCCTTTGAGTCTTCGGGGGGAGATGTGAGGAAAAACACTATTCGTATCAGTTTCTTGATGCAAGAAGAAGGAGAACGAGTATGAATTCGCAATTTCGAAAGACAGGGTTAGGCTGGATCGTCCTTATCGTGGCCGCCGTGGTAATCGCCGCCCCGGCCGTGGCCCAAGATCCCGCCTTGCAGACCGGCCTGGTGGCCAATTGGGCGTTTGACGAAACCTCAGGAACCACGGCCTATGATACGGTGAGTGGAGCCAACGCAGAGTTGCTCAATCACATGTTCGGCCCCGGCGAATTCTGGACGACGGGCATCCTTGGCGGTGGCCTGGACTTCGTCCCGGCGTCGGATGGCAGTTACCCCTCGGGCGCCCTCGTTGGTAATCCTGCCGCGCTCGACCTGGGCACCAACACCTGTACGCTGTCGACGTGGGTCAACATGGATCACTTGCCGTCGGCGGGCGCTGGTATTGAGTGCATCTACGACTCGAGAACCGACGACATCTGCATGTATCTAGACAAGGGCAACGCGGAACTCCGTTTCAAGGTGACGACGGCCGATGATATGAACGTCGCGGTCGGCGCGGCCCGGCCGGGCATTCCTGAGGCCCTTCTCACAGCCAGCACCTGGCACCATGTCGTGGGAACCTACGACGGCGAGTTCGCCAGGGTCTACTGTGATGGCCTGTTGATAGATGCCGTTGGCCCCAGCCTGCTGAGTCGGACCGCCTACGTCAGGCCCGCGGGAACCCAGATTCAGACGGGCCAAATCGCCGGCATGGGCTATCAGCCGGCGGATCCGTCCGTTTCGGGTTCCGTCGATCAGAGCTTCTTCAGCGGCAGCATCGACGACATGGCCATCTGGAATCGGGCGCTCAATGCCAACGAGGTGGCTTATCTGTACAACAGCGGCGCTGGCCGGCCCGTGGTGTCCACCAACCCGACGATCGCGCCGCCCGCGCCCCCGGCCATGCCCAGCCCGGTTGTCCATCTCACTTTCGACGGCAACACGACTAACTCGGGTACCGGTGGCGCGACCTACGATGGGACCATCGTCGACGGGACGTTGGGGCTCAACTCGTACGTGGCAGGCAAATCCGGTCAAGGTCTGTACCTGCAGAACCAGGGCGACGACCACAAAACCAACGGCGATTTCGTCAGCGTTCCGTATACTCTGACCACGAATTCCGGAGCCATCAGTTTCTGGTGCAAGCCGGACTTCTTCTTCACCTATATGGGCATCTTTGACAACTCCGGGAGTGCGGCAAGTCCTCAAGAGGACTGGGAGATGTGGCTCTATGAGGACGGGAACCTCACTTGGCGCGCCGAAAACCCGCAGTATCGAAACTACTTCGATCTCGACCTTGTCGGCAGCCCGCCCGACAAGTGGTATTACATCACGGCCGTTTGGCAGAGCCCCGTGGGCGACGCCGGCAAAGCGAGCATTTCCCTGTACGTCGACGGTCAGTTCGCCGCCGGCGGTGACGGGCCGACGATTGCCGCGGGCGACACGTTCTACCTCGGTGGCGGCAACGACGGCAATGAGTATGCCGTGGCTGTGTTCGACGACCTCCAGATCTTCGACCAGGCCCTGACTTCCGCGCAGGTCAAGGCGCTTTACGATTCGTACTCCGTGCAGATCCCGGGCGACGCCACGGGCGACGGACAGGTCACGGACGCCGATTCCCAGCGATTGGCCGCGAACTGGGGAGCGATCACGCAAACGCCAGGCTATACCTGGTGGGAGATGGGTGATTTCGATGGGGATGAAGTAGTTGGCCCGAAGGACGCGGCGATCATGGCGGCTAACTGGGGTTACGGCATCCCGGCGCCCGCCGCGGCCGTGCCCGAGCCCTCGACGCTCATGTTGTTGCTCGTCTTGCCGTTGATGTTGCTTCTCCGACGACAACGCTAACCGAGTTAGTCACACGGCACGCGAATTGGGCGCGCCGGGCCGACGAAGCCCGGCGCGTCCTCTATTTTCTTGACCATCGCGAATGTCTCGACGCTGTTTTTCTCTGATTGCATCGGGGCATTGCATCTGTTAGGCTACCTTCCTTCCCGCTCGCGCGTTGAGTGAATGGAAAGCGACCGGCGAGAACCTGGCTTCGAGCCATGGGGTCGAAAACGACCGTTCCCTGATAACGCAAGCATCGGCAGACCCCCATTTTTATCCCCTTGGTTTGTATTGGTTCCCTTTGGCCCCTGGTGATCCGAGCCATGAGCTCTGTTCGACGTCGAATACTCGTCCTTGGACTGGCGGGCATCGCCGTGCTGATC
>JAFGIR010000048.1 GCA_016929515.1 Pirellulales bacterium
CGAGCGTGCTGGGTGGGTCGCCCGGTTGATAGCTCAACAGCGAACTGGCCAAAAATACGGTCAGCGCCAGCAGCCCCAATGCGAGCAAATCGAGCTTCAAATTGCGGTCTTCGAGCATCGTCGCGTTGCCACAAGGGAAACGAACTCTCGCCGTACGGCGCGAGGCATGCTCGGCCGTTGTGCGAAGCGGGGGGCGAGTCCATGCCCGTCGATCATCCTAGTCTGTCCTTGTCACCATCGACCAAGGAAGGCCGTTGCGGCCAGTCCCACGTCGCGGGGCCCTTCGCTTTGCCTGGGGGATACCACACGATTGACTGGCCCAGGTAGAACAATCGTTTCGACCGCACGACCTCCATGCCAAAGGGGGGACGCTTGGCGTTTCGCCGTAACGCGGCAGGACGACCGTCAAAGTGGCGTCATCAACGCGACCGGAAGGTACTCGTCGCCCAACTGCTGAATAACAGGTCGCAATATCCGGTCTTTGCCGAAAAAACCGAGCAACACCGCCCACTTCCCGTGTTCGGAAAGTGCTCGGATGAGCAAACGCGGCCGAGCCTCTTGAAAGCAATGGGGCCTCGACCGTCTCGAAAAACATGTTGTGGCCGAGCAACGTTCTATCTTTGAAAAGCGGATCGCGGCCAACCGGCCGCATTACCGGTACCCGGGCTCCATATTTCAAATTCGACGCGTTATGGAAGTTATTCTCGCCATCGCCGTATTGGTTGGCCTGATCTGGGGCACGGTCCTTCTTACGCGCGGCGGACTGCTGGCCGGGTGTCTGGCCGTTTTGCTGGCCGGCTGCTGTTTTGGACATGCGTTCTATCACCTTCCGGTTGGGCCAATTCCGCTTACGCTCGACCGCGTGCTCCTCGCGGCACTCTTGGGAGCTTACGTCTTCTGGCGTTATCAGGGCTGGAGCGAGTCGAGGCCGCTCGGATGGGCCGAATGGGCGTTGGGAGTCTTCTTCCTCGTTCTGGTGGCCAGCACATTCTTGCACGACTGGCGTTACGACGACAACGCGCCGCTGGCCCACCTTCTGTTTTTCTACCTGATGCCGTTGGCCCTCTATTGGGTTGCCCGCGAAAGCCGGCTATCGGAGCGCGGTCTGTGGGTCATGCTCTTTGGGTTCGCGCTCTTTGGAATCTATCTGGGCATGACGGCGGTGGCCGAAGCCAACGCCCAGTGGTGGGCCGTCTTTCCAAGATACATCGTCTATGCCGAAAATCGAGAATTTTTTGGCCGGGGTCGTGGGCCGTTTCTGAACCCGGTCGCCTGCGGCTACTACCAAGCGGTGGGACTGTTCGCGGCCATGCTTCTATGGCCTCGCGCGGGGCGTTGGGGACGCGCGACGCTCGTGGCCGTGTTCCTCGTTTTCGGGCTGGGGATTTTCTACACGCTTACGCGTAGTGTCTGGCTGGGGGCCATGCTTGGGGCGATGCTCATCGTCATGGTCCGCATGCCGCGTTCATGGCGTGTTCCCGCGATCGTCGGCGTGCTGTTGCTCGGCACGCTCGTGGCGACCACGCAGTGGGACCGGATCATGGCCTTCAAACGCGACGAGGCCCTCAGCGCCCGGGAAGCGGCCGAATCGGTCAAGCTGCGCCCGATCCTTGCCCAGGTCGCGTGGAATATGTTCCTCGACCGGCCGCTTTTCGGATGCGGCTATGGCCAGTACAGAGCCGTCCATGTCGATTACCTCTCGGATCGATCAACCGATCTCCCGTTGTCCAAGGCGCGGCCCTATGTACAACACAACGTTTTCCTAGCCTTGCTGACCGAGACGGGCCTGATCGGCATGGGCCTGTTTCTCGTGATTCTGGCACTCTGGAGCCGCAACGCATACCGCTTGTGGCGAACGGCCATGGCCGCCGAAGGAGCACGTGCCCTGGGACTCTTCTATCTCGCGATGATGGCCTATTACCTGGCCAACGCCATGTTCCAGGACCTCTCGCTCATGCCCCAAGCCAACATGCTCCTGTTCTTCCTCGCCGGCATAACCGAAGCGGCGTGGGCCCAATTCGGACTCGCCGGGCATCGATCGTCCAGCCCGGTCAAGAGACTCACGTCCGACGCGTCGCAGCGTTTCGTGCAACCGGCCGACGACGCCGTGGGTCCTTCTTTCTCGTAGCGTCACCCTACAGTTCGGCTACCGGGCGTCGGTGACGGAGCATGTGCGGCTGCCTTTTTTCACCGCGGTTTATCGGCACGTTGGGCAGGGAGATGCTTCCCGGAAGGTCCAGAACATCGAGAGCCGCTCGGATTTTTGCCGGAAAAACCTCCTGTTCGTCCTCAAGACGCTTCATCGCTTCGTCGCGGGTCAACATGCCGGCTCTAATCATGTTGCTCAGCATACTATCCATATAGGTCATGCCCGCTGTTTCCTGGAGCATATAATCCTTGAAAGCTGCAAACGTACAGTCTGCCCTCCAGGTCGTGCCGGAGCCAAATGGAAGTTGCCATCCCAACTCCTTAAGAGTTCGCTCGCATTCCTCTTCTTTCCACCCGGCGTAGTAGAAATAGTGGAGGACGTTCACGCCGGGATAACGCAGCTTGATGTACGGCGTATTGGGAGTCAAATACAGAATCGATGCTTGGAACATCACCGACCAATGTCTCCAGAGTCCGGGGCACAGAACCAGCAGCTCGGTGCCCTTCCTGACGACAGCCATCATTCGTCTCATCTGCGCCAGGAATGAGAAATGCCTGTCGGCTGCTCCTTGGGAATCGCTGGCCGAGGATCGCCGCCAAGTCGCCCCTTGAAACGATTCTATTGCGTTGCTTCCATAGAGAATCCACTTAACATCGTGCTTCCGAGCGACACGAAAGATCTCACCATTGAGGAGTTTGCATTGAGCACATGCCAGATTCGCGAACATCCACTGTCGCTTCTTGGCCCAGAGAATCACCATGTATCGAGCCAGTTCTTGGTGAAACTTCGCCGAGAGATTCATGATTTCGAGATCGGTATTCAATCGTTCCACCATTCTCAAGACGTTTTCGTGAGCCACCTGGCCAGTAAAAGGGGTGCGATAGTAGACTGCAAGGCACCTGAGATTATGCTTGCGGGTCAACTCTCGCAGCAGATAGGAACTGTCTCTTCCACCACTAACGCCCACAACGCAGTCCCATGGTTTCCCCTTGCCGTCGGCCTTGATGCGTGAGACGCGATCGTCGAGACTGTCCAACTTCGTTTGGGAGTCCTCGTCTGTCACGTTCGATGGTGACAATTCCGACGCACACAGTTGGCACACCCCGTCATTGTTGCACCGTACCGATTCTGCATATCTCGGAAGCACGCAGCGACTACACCGTGGTTGATCGGGAACATTGTTGATCATGGCTTTCCCCCAAAAGCAATCTACCCATGCGAAAACACGGAAAAGGTCCGGAACACCAGACCGGTGACTACCACGATTCCTGGTTTCCCCCGCGCATCCTGCACCGGCGCTAGATGCGGCGGAGATTATCAGACAATCTCAGAGTGGCTGCCGCTTACCCCCCACGTAAGTTGTCCGCGAAGCAAGTCCTCATCTGAACAAGGTGGGGCCGGCCGAAACTCGGCCCTCCCTTCACATTCTCCGGTAGGCGATGCCCACCCTGTGACTACAGTCTATGTCCACAACTGCCGGTCGAGCATCCGGTAGTTGATCGCTTCGTTCAGATGCTGCGGTGCGATGGTCTCCGACTCGTCCAGATCGGCGATCGTGCGGGTTAGTCGCAAAATCTTGTCGTGGGCTCGGGCCGAAAGGCCCATCTCGTCCATCGACGCCTGCAACAAGCCTTGCGATTCCTTGTTCAAAACGCAGAATTTGCGGACCTGGCGGTGCGACATGTCGCCGTTGTAGCGGGCATGCGTGCCGGCGAAACGCTCCGTCTGACGCCGCCGCGCCCGAGTCACCTGCTCGCGCATCGTCGCGCTGCTGGTGCCGTCGCTACCGCCCGAGAGCTCGCGGAACGCCACGGCCGGCACTTCGATGTGGATGTCGATCCGATCCAAAAGTGGCCCGCTGATTTTCGCCATGTATCTTTCAATCTGGGGAACCGAACAATGGCACGAATGACGCGGATCGCCCCGATAGCCGCAAGGACACGGATTCAATGCGGCCACGAGCATGAAATTGGCCGGGAACGTCGTGCGCGACAACGCTCGCGAGATCGTCACCGTCCCGTCTTCCAGCGGTTGGCGCAACACTTCGAGCGTGCGGCGGTTGAACTCGGGCAGTTCGTCGAGGAAAAGCACGCCGTTGTGAGCCAGGCTAATCTCGCCCGGCGCGGGAGTCGAGCCGCCGCCGACCATCCCCGCGTCGCTGATCGTGTGGTGCGGCGAGCGAAACGGCCGCGTCGCCAACAGTGGCTGGCCGGGACGCAGCAGGCCCAACGCGCTGTAGATCCGCGTGGTTTCAATCGACTCGGCGGCGTGCAGCTCGGGCAGGATGGTGGGCATCCGCTTGGCCAGCATGGTCTTGCCCGACCCCGGCGGGCCGAGCATCAGCAAGTTGTGCCCGCCGGCGGCGGCAACGGTCACGGCCCGCTTGGCCATCTCCTGGCCTCGCACGTCGGAGAAATCGAGATCGTAGTTGGCCAGAGAGCCGAACAACTCGTCGAGTTGCGGCGGGGTTGGGTCGATCTCGACTTCGCCGGCGAGAAAGGCGACCACCTCGGCCAGGCTTCCGACCGGGATGACCTCGATCCCTTCGACCACCGCGGCTTCGGCGGCGCTGGCGCGGGGCACGAGCAAGCCGCGCAGGCCGTCTTGGTTCGCCGCGGCCATGGCCATCGACAGCGCGCCGCGCGTCGGCCGGGTCGAGCCGTCCAGCGCCAGCTCACCGACCACCGCGTAGCCGTCGAGCCGATTCGACTCGAATTGCCCGCTGCCGGCCAGAATACCCAACGTAATCGGCAAATCGAACGAAGCAGCCTGCTTGGGCAATTCGGCCGGGGCCAGATTGATGACCACGCGCGTCTGTGGTCGCAGGAAGCCCGAGTTGACGATTGCCCGCTCGACGCGATGGGTGCTTTCTTTGACGGCCTGCTCGGGCAGTCCGACAAGAATAGTCTTCGACAGCCCGGCGGGCGAGACGTCGACCTCGACCTCGACCGGCAAGGCGTCGATGCCCAGGAGCGAAAAGGTTTTGAGCTTGGCCAGCATGGGGATATTGTACCCTCTTCCCCCAGCCGCCAAAAGAGGGTATCATGGTATTGAGGTGATCGAAGGAGGGAGAATAATAGTATGACGAAGCTACTGGAACGGGCCTTTGCCGAGGCGGGTAAGCTCACGGCGGCTGAGCAAGACCTTCTAGCAGCCCGGGTACTTGCGGAGTTGGGTGAAGAAGACGAGTTTGATCGTGCCATCGCCGCATCGGCCGGCAAGTTGGCCACACTTGCCAATGAAGCCCTTGCCGAACATCGGGCAGGCCAAACGAGAGAATTGGACCCCGACCAGCTATGAAGTCGTATGCGACGCGTCAGTTTCGCCGGCTCTTCGCGTCGTTGCCGCCTCAAGTTCAGCGTCAAGCGAGACAGGCGTACCGGCTGTTTCGCCAGAACGCCGCGCACCCAGGTCTGCATTTCAAGCGGGTGTTTGCCAACCCGCCCGTGTATTCCGCTCGCGTAGGTCTCGGTTATCGAGCCGTCGGCGTTCTCGATGGCGACGAAATCACTTGGTTCTGGATCGGCTCCCATGCCGAGTACGACCGGCTTCTGGACAGCTTGTAAGGGGCATATAGGTCATTGATTGGACTTTTCCCCTTGCCTTTTCTGACCTAATGGCGTCACAGCAAGCAGTTGGTCAACCGCTTGGTTCATCTTGTCCAAAGTCATCTCATCATGCCATTTTGCACGAATGATGCCTTTCTGGTCGATCAGGTAGAGCGTCGGCCATCCGTAAACGTTCCATTGCTGTGAGATCGCTGGTCCTTGGGGCTGTTTATCACGGAAGGACCGCCATGTAATATCGTGCGTTGCCAAAGCCCTCGTGATTGTTGCTTGATCAGTATCGCCGTTGATGCCAATAATCGCAAAGGGCTTGCCTTTCACTCGCCCCCCCAAGCAACCTTGTTGCCATCACGAGCTATAGCAGGACTCCGTTTTACCGAGCGACGCGGCGCGTGCCTTCCAACGACTTGCTCTCGAAAACCTAGCCCGAATACAGTGTTTTTGTCAGAGATGTTCATCATGGTCGCGGCAGACCATGCCGAGAGCGATTTGCGGTCCGTCTTCCCGCAACGGTGCTGGTCGGTATTCACGCTGAACACCGTTTCTCGGGAGAAACCCGTTGACTCGCGGTTTTCACTGCGTCCGCGAATATCAAGAAGGTCCTTCAATTGGGGTTCTCGTCGACCTTCGGAATACCCAATTCCTCCAGTCGCTTGGCCACGTCGTATCCATGCGTGCCGGACCGCACGTCCTTGTCGACCGCCAGAATTTTCCCGTCCGCGCCGATGAAAAACGTCCAACGGCGAGGCCACGGACGAAAAACGCCAACCACGCCATACGCCTTGGCCACCTGGCCCTTCGAATCGGACAAAATCGGATAGTCCAATCCCAACGACCTGGCAAAATCGGCAAGGCGTTCCTCGGTGTCGCAACTGGCCGCGAAATAGGCCACGTCGAACTGCCGGACTGTCTTGCTTGCTTCGTACAGCGACTTGCACTCGGCCGTGCAGCCGGGCGTGAATGCCTTTGGAAACCAGGCCAGCACAACTGCCCGGCGGCCTCGGTGGTCGGCCAACCGATGCGTTTTGCCGTCGCTGCCGGGCAGTTCGAAATCGGGGGCCTTGTCGCCGGGATTCATGGGCGTTGGCGTTGTCATGGAACGGTCCTTTCTTGACAAATGGCTTACAGCGGGCCTTCGTTCGGCGTTCTCAGGTTCTGGGTACCCACCGAGGATAGAGTCGTGGCGATGAAACAGAAAGTGAATTCTGCCGGCGATCCGGAGAATCAGCAATGCCAAGTGCTGTGAAGAGGGTTTCGCCAATGCGGCCATCGAGCCGGAGGGGTCGCTTGTCGATACCGCGCGACCAATGCGACCTACGCGCGGTTTGCGAGACGCACCGGTGTCACGGCACCCCCCTGCGGCGGGTCCGCCCAGACTCTTGGCCCAGATTCTTGGTGGTCTCGTCGCGATCTGGGGGGATGATGAGACTCCTTAACCTATATTTTTTGAGTTGAATCCTCCCCGAGCGAAGACGAGTTGCCCTTTCGGCAACCCCGCCACCGCCTTTCACGGGACGACCATGTAGAAATGGCACGGCCCGAACGGATCCCTCACGATGCAGCAATACTCCAAGGTTCGCGTTTTCCTGCTGATCGTCTTTCTGCTCGTCAGTTGCGACATTGGTCTGTCCGTTGCCCCCCCGGAGCGTCCGGATCCTTCCGGCGTGATGGTTTATCTAGTCAACATTCCGCGGGGTTTGCTTCCAGGCGTCGCTCTCGCGCTCGTCGTCTTTGCCTTCCGGCGCATGAATCACTTGGAATGGCAAAGCCGCGAACGCCAGCAGTATCTTGAAGAACGCGAACGTCAATTGAGGACCATTACTTCGTCGACCCACGACGGAATCATCATGATGGACCCCGACGGCAATGTCTCATTCTGGAACGAGGCCGCGACGAGAATCTTCGGGTACGCTCCCGACGAAATCATCGGTCGCAGCATTCCGGAGCTGCTCGCGTCTCCGTCGGATCGCGCTAGTTTCTGGCAGACGTTGCCCCATTTCCGCGAAACAGGCACGGGGCCTGACGTCGACCAAACGCTCGACATGACGGCTGTTCGCAAAAATGGAGAGTTGTTTCCAATGGAACTCTCCGTCGCGGCCGTCCAGATTCGCAAGCAATGGCATGCCGTGGCCGTCGTCCGCGACGCAACCGAGCGCAAACAAACGGAGCAGGAAACCCGAGACTACGCCATGGCCCTGGAATCGGCAAACCAGGCTCTTGAACAATTCAACGAGATGGCCAACGCAGCTACCCGGGCAAAGAGTGAGTTTCTCGCCAACATGAGCCACGAAATCCGCACGCCCATGACCGCGATCCTCGGCTTCGCCGAAGTCCTGCGAGATCCACAACTGACCAACGATGACCGCGAGAGCGCCGTCGATACCATTCTCCGCAACGGGCAACATCTCTTGCAGTTGATCAACGATATTCTCGATCTATCGAAGATCGAATCCGGCAGGATGGTTCTCGAACAGATGGCCTGCCGGCCCATCGAAATCGCGCGCGACGTTGTCTCGCTCATGAGTCTCCCGGCAGCCGCCAAACAGCTTTCGCTGATCCTGGAATTCGACGGCCCCATGCCCGAGTGCATCGAAAGCGACCCCACCCGACTCCGTCAAATTCTCATCAATCTCGTAGCCAACGCCATCAAGTTTACCGAGACCGGGGGCGTGCGGCTGGTGGTTCGCCTCCTCGAGCAGGACGGACAGTCCTGGATTCACTGGGAGATCATCGACAGCGGCATCGGAATGACCGCGGCACAAGTCGGCCGAATCTTCGACCCATTTACGCAGGCCGACGAGACCGTGACTCGCAAATACGGCGGAACCGGCCTGGGACTGGCAATCAGTTGGCGCATGGCCCAGGCAATGGGCGGCTCAATCACCGTCGAGAGCACGCCGAACCAAGGCAGCACGTTCCGATTGGCAACCCCCGTCGAAATCGTCGAAGACACCCCGCTTATTGAAGACCCGGCCCGTTGGGAAACAACGTCCGCTCAATCCCCGCGGGCCGACACCACCAACGTGCAACTCGCCGGACGAGTTCTGCTGGCCGAGGACGGACGCGACAACCAGAAGCTCATCGAGTTCGTTCTGCACAAGGCGGGCGCGGAAGTCGAAATCGCCGAGAACGGTCTGGTTGCTTGCCAAAAAGCAACTGCCGCCGCCCAAGCCGGAAGCCCCTTCGACGTGATCCTCATGGATATGCAGATGCCGGAACTCGATGGTTACGCTGCCGCGGCTCGACTGCGGCGCGAGGGCATCACGCAACCTATCATTGCCCTGACGGCTCACGCCATGGCCGACGACCGACAAAAATGCGTCGCCGCCGGCTGTGACGATTTTGCCACGAAGCCGATCCAGCGGGCGGACCTTCTGGCACTCGTGGCACACCATCTCACCGCACCCTGTTGCGCTTCCGCCGTTACGGAATGAACTTGCGGTCGGTCTTGCGGATCGCAGCCTTTTCTGGTAGCAAACCGGGTAGACGGAGCCCGTTCGTCGGCATTTCGTCGTGCGGTCCGACGGAAAGGTTGCCCCCCAGGGAACGCGACACGCTTTATGCGACCAAGCCCTCCCAAAGACCTGGTTTCTCTGCTCGAAAACTTGCAGCTAGCCTCGCCGGCTCAGGTGGCCGCGGCGGCGCGGCGCGCGCGGCGCTTGGCCCGCGGATTGCCGCTGCTGCAGTCGGTCTGGGTCGATACGTTGGCACGGATGCGAGTATTGACGCCCTTTCAGGCGGCCGAAATCAACGCGGGCCGCGGCGAGGACCTTCGGGTGGGGCCCTACGTCCTCTTTCGCCGGCAAACCGGCTTGGGTTTTGCCGACGTCTATCAAGCCCTGCATCTGGAAACCGGGACTTTCTGGCATCTGGCCACGTTCCGCCCACCTCCGGATCGCACGGCGGAAATGATCGATCGCCTCGAACGCCTCACGGCCGCATCCGAGACGTTGCCACGCGAAGGAATCGCGCCGATCGAGGCTTGCGGCAACGACGCCGGGCAGCTTTGGGCCGCGTGCCAACCGTCCCGCGGACCCAGCGCGGCCGATTGGATGATCCGCCACGGTCGCTTTCCGCCCGAAGCCGTTCTCGAAATTGCCCGCGGGATGATGCCCGGATTGGTTGCGCTGGAGGCGGCCGGCCTTTGTCACGCCGATCTTCGCGCGGCGACGCTGCGATTCGACGAAGATCGCCACGGCAAGACGATCGACCCGTGGCTGCCCTTTCCCGGTCTCCGGGCAGTCGTTCGCCCGCGCGAAGGTTACGCGCACGTTGATCTCCCGCCCGAGGCATTCGACGGGCTCGCGCCCGAACGCGTGCGAAACGCCCGCACGCCGAATACGGCCAGCGACGTTTATGCCTGCGGGTGTCTCTGGTGGCATCTGTTGACCGGCCGCGACCCGTTGCCGGGAGGCGACGGATTGACGAAGCTCCAGGCGGCCGAAAAGGCGTCGGTTGCCGATCCGAAACCGCTGGCTCCCGACGCACCCGAGACACTGTTGACGGCAATCCGCGCCTGCACGCAGCCCGCGCCCGAGTTGCGTCCCGCCGGCATGGCCGAACTGACAACCCTGCTCGGCCCGGCAACGCGCGACGGGGCAACCTGCCTCCGGCGGACGTTGGCGCGGGACCTCCAGCGAACGCCTCGCTGGAAGGCACCGGCTCGGCCGTCTCATGGCGTCCGGCGAACGGCGCTCCGGATCGGCGCCGCCGCGGTCTGCGCCGTGGTGCTTGTCGCACTGGTTTGGGGTGTTCCTCGGCGGGACAAGCTATCGTCGAGCTCAAGCAAGACCGAACCGACGGCCACGTCGCCGACCACGACAACCGAACCTCCCCGAACGGTGCCTGTCGTCGTGCCCACCGGCCACGCCGAGCCGGTTGCGGCCGATCCGCCCGAACTCACAAATTGGCCGACCGAAACACCGCCTCGCATCGTGCCCGAGAACGACGATTCGCGGCCGCAAGACCTTGTCCTGCAAATCGATGAGCACCCAGAAGCATCGCGCGTCGTCGCTCGCTTGCCGCTCCGGCCCGGCCAACACGTCCACGGTCCGCCAGGCAAGCGCGTCGTTTTGAACGTGGCTCGCGAAGGACTGCTTGTCGCCGCGCCGGGCGTGGTGTTCGAGGGCATCGACTTCGTCTGGAAACACGCGACCGGCGCGAGTGCCGACGACTCGCGGCCCGCCATGGTCTTGATTCAATCGCCGCAAGCCGAATTCCGCGGTTGCACGTTTCGATCGAGTCGACGAACCGTCGACGCCGTCCGTTGGATTCATCCGTCGGAAGAAACTCGGTCGGCGACCTCGCTGCCCAACGGCCGGATTACCGTCGATCGTTGCGTTTTTCGAAACCTCGATACGGCTGTCGACTGCCGAACGCGAGGCGCTTTGGCGATCCGGTTTTCCAACGTCCTGCATCTCGGCGCGGGACCGTTGCTCCGGCTGCGTCGCGCTCCGGAGGCCGACGAACCGGCCATCCTCGCGCTCGATCGGACGACGCTTCGCGACTCCGGGCCGCTGCTGCGATGCGACGCGCCGTCCAATGGGTCGGCCGGCAAAATCACGCTCAAGACGAACGGTTGCGTTTTTTCGCCCCGGGCAGACCAGCCTTTACTGCTGCTCGCCGGCAAGCCACTGCCCGAGCAGTTGCTCAAACGGATGACCTGGACCGGACAAGGCTCGGTCGTCAATCCCGACTGCGCCATCGTCGGATATCTCGACGACTCGGGCGAGGCGCGGCCGCTGCCGGAGAACGTTCTCTCGATCGACGGGCTGGTCCGCGGCCAGGTGGAGTTCGCCGGCGACCTCCACGGTCCCAGCACGGACAGCCGAGCCGTGCAATGGTTGGCGCCGCTCCAATCGGACGAAGCACCGGGCATCGATGGCTCGTTGCCACCTGAATGACTCGCCGTGTCCACGTCGCCAGATAGCACGATTCTACTCGGGACAGCCGGACGTGATGAGTGTGTCAGCGTTGCTTCGGACCGGCTCCGCTCTTTGCAGCAAGCGGATGCGCGGGGCGCTTTGCATTTCGATCTGAAGCATCTGCCGCTTCGTCGCGATGTTCTTGCAGATTTCCTCGACACGCTTCAACTCGGCACGCATCATGTCCACATCGACGCTCGAATGACCAAATCGCGTGAATTCCTCCTGCTGTTTCCCGACAATCTTCACGAGGCTTGCCACCTCGTCGGTGGTCGACGCAATTCGTATGTCCATGTCGGCAATTTGTTCCTTCATTGCCGCCCGTCGCAGTTCCAACCCATCGGCTTTCAGCATTTCGTGCCACGCATTCACTTGCCGCTCGATTTCCGCCAGATCATTCTGCATTCCTTGCGTCACTTCGGCGGTCGTCAACTTGGCGACTGTCTGGCGCAGCCTGCCCGTCAGCGCGGAGATCTCCCCGGCGGCGCGTTCTAGTTGGGACCGCGGCGCGGTCGCCGCATCCGACTTCTCGGTGACAACGTCACCCGGTGCCATTCGGGCCAGTGCGGCCTGCATGACCGCGCGCTCGGCCTTGTGTTTCCGCAGGTCGCGCTTCGCGGCAAGGAGTTCCTGCTGATACAGGTTCAACTGCTGCAAGGCGTACTGGGTTTGGACCCTCAGGGTTTCCGGATCGGTCGTCCCCAACTCGTCGCCCAATCGCTTCAGCGTGCTTCGCCGGTGACGAATGTCTTGCTCCTTGTCGGCCAAGAGGCGATCCAGTTCCGCCAAGGTGCGGTGTTTTTCCTTTCGCTCGTTCTCGACCACGTCGTCAAGATAGGCGTCGACGACCGCCTGGACCATTTTGGCGGCTTCCTCCGTGTTGCCGTCGGCAAGGGTCACCCGCATGATTTCCGAATCGACGGGAAATGACACCTCCAGACTATCCTGAAGCCACGCGACCGGGTCGGCTTCCTCTCGTTGGTAGATCGACAACTCGGCAATCTCGGGCTTGCGCAACGCGGCCATCAAGACCATGGGACTCTTGATCAGTTGGGCCTGCGTGGCCCTGAAGATCTTGTATTCTTCGATGGAATCCTCGTGCTGGCCGGTGCCTAGCAACGAGGGCGGCCGCATCGAAATCTGAATCATCGCGCCGGCCGCGTCTTCCTTCTTCCTTGCCGCGTCGCATCCCGTCAAAATCACGCCGAGCAGCATGATCCCGGCGACGGGCAACCAGGTTCGTTGGTTACAACGAGTAATCATGATTGCAGTCTCCCCTTTTTCGTGAAACGTGAAAAGCCGGCAAGACAATCGAACCTCCACCGGCAGGTTAGTGAGTAGTGTCGGAGACTCACAAGCTTCACCACGGGGCCCGCGCCTTAGCCTCCCGGGACCTCGGCCCTTTGCAGCAACCGGATGCGGGGCGCGCTTTTCGTTTCGATTTTTAGCACTTCGCGCTTCGTGGCGATTTGCTTGCACACCTCCTCGAGGTTCTTGAGTTCGACTCGCATCATCTCCAGTTCGACGCTCGTTCGGCCCAATTTCTCAAATGCCTGCTTCTGTTCCGCGACTTCCTTTTCGAGGGCCGCCATCTCGTCGGTGGCCAGTGCGACTCTCACCTCCATGTCAGCGATCTGTTCCTTCAGCGCCGCTCGCCGCTGGTTGAGCGCGTCGGCGGCCAACCGTTCTTGCCAGCCATTCACTTCCCGCTCGATCTTCGTCAGTTCGCCCTGGAGCCCTTGCGGCACTTCCGCGTCGGGCAGCTTCGCCATCGCCTGGCGCAACTGGTTCACGACCGCGGTCATCTCTTGGGTAATACGTTGCAACTCGGGCCGAGGCGCGGCCGACGCGCCGTCCTCGTCGATCCGAGCAAGCCTGGCCCGCAGGACTTCACGTTCGGTCCGCGCTTTTCGCAAATCCTGTTGCACCCGAACCAGTTGTTGCCGAAACATGCTCAACTGCTGCAGGCCCAATTGCATCTGCGTCTTCAGTGTCTCAGGGTCCGCCGTTCCCAGCTCGTCGGCGAGACGTTTCAGCACCGTCCGGCGTCTTCTGATCTCTTGCTCCTTGCTGGCAAGAATGGATTCGAGATTGGCCAGGGCGCGGTTTTTGTGGCTCCGTTCCGTTTCGACAATCTCGCTGAGATAGGCATCGACAACCGCGCGGACCACTTGGACGGCTTCCTTTATGTTGCGGTCGGCCAGACCGACCTGCATGATTTCGGCGTCGCCGGGAAACGAGATTTCCAGATTATCCTGAAGCCACCTGACGGGATCGTCCTTTTCCCGCTGGTAAATCGAGAGACTGGCAATCTCGGGCTTCCGCAGCGCGGCCATCAAGACGACGGGGCTCTTGATCAGTTGGGCTTGCGTGGCCTTGAATATCTTGAATTCTTGGGCCATGTTTTTGTCTTGCCGAGCTGCCACGAGCGAAGGCTGCTGCATCGAAATCCGGATCAGCGAGACGGCCTTCCGAGTCTTCAGCGGCCACGG
This sequence comes from Pirellulales bacterium, assembly GCA_016929515.1. Taxonomy (GTDB): domain Bacteria; phylum Planctomycetota; class Planctomycetia; order Pirellulales; family Thermoguttaceae; genus UBA11386. The sequence goes on from JAFGIR010000048.1 coordinate 14,132, forward strand.
CTCGCCTGCCCGTACCGCGCCGACGCAGAACACCATGACACTTGCCGCCAGGAGCAGCCCTTTGGTTCGACAACGATCAGCCATATCGCACCTTCCCTTTCGCAAGAGGAACAGAAAACACACCTGCCGAACCGGATTATACTACCAATTCGCGGCGGGAAGGGGCTTCTGGAGATTTTTCCGACACAGAAGAGGAAAACCATGGCGAGGCAACGGTTTGTCTCATTTGCCAACCGCTTGGTAGATCTCGCGGACGCGCGGCTGGCCACCGAATCGATCGCCGGTAACCACCGTATTCAGGTAGTGCTTGCGTTCGCGGCTCTTGTCGAGCGCGCGGAAGTTGTCGCCTTTTTGCAGAATGGGCCGCGTTTCGGGAATACCGCCAAACGCGCGGCTGCCGGCCACCTGGCAAGGAAACCATCGCCCCTTGCCTTCCTTGTCCTCGAGATAGAACTCGGGATAGCAGTGGCCCTGGACCCAAACGGTTCGGGCCGGAATGTCCTTGGCGCGGCAGATCGCGATGAACAGCGAGGTCATCTCCTCGCAATCGCCCGTGCCGTCTTTCAGCGCGGCCAGCGCGCCCTTGAGCGGGCCGTTCTTGTACTCGACCTTGTCGCGAACCCAATCGTAGACCGCCTCGACCTGTTCCCAGGCCGTCGCTTTGTCGACGCCGATTTCCTTGGCCAGCTTGCGAATCTTGGGATGCCGGCTTTCGATGTAGGGACTCGTGCCCAGATAGCGACGCAAGTCGCGACCCATCTTCTTCGTGTCGGCCGTCACGTATTGGTCGGTCGTCTCGGGAGGCAACTGCGGGCGGTGCGTGACTTCATAGGTCACGATCGCCTTGGCCGTTTGGCTCGCCGGGAGACGTCGAATCTTGACAACCATCAACCGCACCGAATTGTCGACCGTGCGATAGCTGATCTTGGCCGACGGTGAAACCTCGTCCTCGACGTCGCGGACCTCTTGTTCGGGCCACTCGCGAGGGACGGGCACGTAACCGGCGATGCCGGTACACGCGCCGCCGCTGGCCGTCACGCTGATGCCGATCTTCCATCGCTGGGGCTTCGCTTCACCCAGTTCGGGACCGCCGGGCGTGCCGCCCTCTTTGAACTGAGCCCGAGCCGAGGCGACCGTCAGCAATAAACAAATCAGCGACAAAATAAAAGGATGGGTTCGCACGGCGGGTTCCTTGCGAAAAGCGTTCACAACGGGCCGCGGAAGGAGATCCAGTTCCCCAACCACTCAAAGCGTGTCTTTCTTATTTTAGTTTCCACCGGCACGGCGTGTCATTTTTCTTTGCCGCTCGGGCAGGCAATTTGTCTTCCCCACCGGCAACACGATATCGACAGATTTGGCCGAATGGAGTCAAATAACGGCCAGAACGTTGGCAGATGCCTCTATGCTCGGTGTGCTCCCTGCCCCTCCCGCTCGGGGGGGCATTCATTCCTCAACCGAAACGGCCGATGGAGATCCGCTCGATGGACGAAGCACAATTACATGAAATATCGTCGGCTTTCATGCCGGGTTGTGTCGTGGCCGCCGCGGCCGAACTCGATTTGTTTTCGGCGCTGGGCGACGAGTCGCTCGGCCTCGACGAGTTGGTCGACCGGCTCGAATCCGACCGTCGCGCAACACGCATTCTGCTCGACGCGCTGGCCTCGCTCGGCGTGCTCGACAAACAGGCCGATCGTTACTCGGTGCCCGAGGCGTTGCGGACGCTGTTGAACGCCGCGAGCCCGGGCAACGTGCTGCCGATGCTCTACCATCGGATGAACATGGTGCGGCGTTGGAGCCGCCTGGCGTGGGTGGTCAAGTCGGGCGTGCCCGCCGCCCCGGAGTCGAGCATCCGCGGCGCCGAGGCGGATCGGGCCGCGTTTGTCGCGGCGATGCACACGTTTTCGCTCCCCCACGCCGAACGTCTGATCGACCAGCTCGGCCCGCCACGGTTCACGCATCTCCTCGACGTGGGCGGAGCTTCGGGCACGTGGACCCTGGCTTTGCTTCGGGCCATGCCCGGCGCCACCGCAACGATCTTCGACTTGCCCGACGCCGTCGAGCAGGCAGCCCGGCGCCTCGCCGGTTCGGAGTTCGCCGACCGCGTGGCGCTCGTTGCCGGCGACTTCTACGAGGACGACTTGCCCGGCGGGGCCGATTTCGCCTGGCTCGGGGCGATTGTCCATCAGCATTCTCGCGAGGACAACCGCCGATTGCTCGCCAAGGTTCGCGCGGCATTGGTGCCGGGTGGACGCGTCGCGATTCGCGACGTGGTGATGGAAGCCTCGCGGATCGAACCGCCGCTGGGAGCGCTGTTCGCCGTGAACATGCTCGTCGGCACGGCGACCGGCGGGACCTTCACGTTCGACGAGTTGGCCGAGGATCTGGAAGCGGCCGGCTTCACCGAGCCGACCCTCGCGGTCCGGGACGCGGGCATGAATTCGGTCGTGACGGCCGCCAAACGGTGAACCGCTTCATTCGTCGGGCTTCGGCGTTTGGTTTTGCCATTGCTGAACG
>JAFGIR010000398.1 GCA_016929515.1 Pirellulales bacterium
GTCGCGCGCGCCGGACGGCCACGCATCTCCGGGCGTGCCTTCGCCAGCGCCGATGCCGCGGCCCATGCACGTGAAGAAGACGCTTGACGACGCCTTGCTCGGCGCGGGCGTGACGTTTCTCTACTCTTGCTACGCGACCGATGTGATTCGCGACGGCAGCGGCCGGGTGTGCGGCATGGTGATGGCCAATCGCGCGGGTCGCCAGGCGGTCATCGCGAAAGTCGTGATCGACGCCACGGAGGAAGGAACCGTCGCACGGCTCGCCGGCGCAGAATTCCGACAGCTCTCCGATCCGAAGGAAAAGAGCCGAAACAATCGGACGTTCTACCGCACGGTCATCGGCGGCGAACCCGTCGAGGGTCCAAGCATGTCGCACCGTGTTGTCGAGCCGCCGTTTCGTGCCAAGGATCCAAAGCCAAGCTCCACTTCTCGTGCCGTGTACAAGGTTATCGAATACACATTGCAGCTACCGTTGGAGGGCTGCGTTTTCGCTGGGCGCGACTACCAAGGCAACGCGGCGGCGGCCATGGCGGCAGCCGACCAGGCGGCGCGGCGCATGACCTACCATCCCCAACAGCAATTCACGTCGGACACGTTGTTCCATGTTCCCGACGAACAGATCCGGGGACGCCAGTCGTCGAGCGGCGGCCGCGCCGACGTCGGATCGCTTCCGCTCGGTGCGCTCCGGCCCCGCGGCGTAGCGCATCTTTACGTGACGGGGCTCGTGGCCGACGTGCCACGGCGGTTGGCCAACCAATTTGCACGTCCATTGGCACGGATCGACTTGGGAACGCGCGTGGGCCGTGCCGCGGCCGAGGAAGCCAGCGCACGGTCGGCTCCGCATGGTGCCCACGTGGTCGGCAAGGCACCCGCGTCGGCCGCCAAGGGTGACGTGGCCGAGTTGCTCGTTGGGGTGCGGTCGACGCAGCAACTCGAAACGATTCCGCAGGAAGCTCGCGAGTTGCCCGTGTTGGGATCCTACGACGTGTTGGTCATCGGCGGCGGAACGGCCGGCGCGCCGGCGGCGATTTCGGCAGCCCGGGCGGGCGCGAAAACGCTCGTCGTCGAGTATCTGCACGGCTTGGGTGGCGTTGGGACGATGGGCGCGATTTCGAAATACTATCACGGCAACCGCGTCGGTTTCACCAAGGAGGTCGGCGGCGGCGCCAGTTGGCAAATCGAACAGAAAATGCAGTGGTATCGCAAGGCGTTGGAAAAGGCCGGGGCCGACGTCTGGCTGGGCGCCATCGGATGTGGAGCATTGGTAGAACCATGTGACGGTTGCCGGCACGTGCGCGGCGCCGTGGTCGTCACGCCGCGCGGTCGCGGTGCCGTCCTGGCCAAGGTCGTTATCGACGCCACGGGCAATGCGGACGTTGCCGCGGCCGCCGGTGCCACATGTCAATACGTCGACGGCCGAGAATTCGCCATGCAGGGAACGGGCTTGCCGCCGCGACGTCTGGGAGCCTCCTACACAAACACGGATTTCACGTTCTCGGACGAAACCGACATGGTCGACGTCTGGCGAATGTTCGTGCATGGAAAAGACAAGTATCCCAACGCTTTCGATCAGGGAAAGCTCATCGATACCCGCGAGCGACGCCGAGTCGTCGGCGACACGACGATCACGATCCTCGACCAAATCAACCGGCGGACCTATCCCGACTCGATTGTGCGGACGTATAGCGACTTCGATTCGCATGGCTATACGATCGATCCTTATTTCTTGCTCGAACATCCCGGGCGCGAGCGGATCCATACATACGTGCCTTATCGCTGTCTGTTGCCTCGCGACGTCGAGGGTCTCTTGGTCGCGGGCATCGGCATCAGTGTCCACCGCGACGCCCTGCCCGCCGTGCGTATGCAGCCCGACGTCCAGAATCAAGGCTATGCGGCGGGTCGCGCGGCGGCCATGGCCGCGGCGGATGGCGTCGGCTTGCGCGAGATCGACGTGAAGAAACTGCAGAGACACCTTGTCGAGATCGGTAATTTGCCCAGGAGCGTTCTCACCGATGACGATTCGTGGCCACTGTCGCGCGAGCGGATTGTCGAGGCGGTCGAAGGCCTACGCCAGGGTCGGCCCGGCGCCGCGGTCATTCTCGCGCATCGCCAAGAGGCCCTGCCGCTTCTGAAGAAGGCTTATCGGAAGGCGAAACGGGACGAGGATCCGAGCGAATTAGGCTACGCGAAGTTCCTCTGCGCGCTGGGCGACGGCGAAGCCGCCGACACCGTTATCGACGCGGTGAGAAAGCATCGGCAATGGGACTCGGGCTGGGATTTCCGGGGGCTTGGACAGTATGGCAGCACCTTGAGCCCACTCGATGCGCTTATCGTGATTCTTGGACGCTCGGGAGAAAAGAAGGCGGTGTCAAGCATCCTTGAGAAGCTCGACATGCTCACGGCCAAGGATGCGTTCTCGCATCATCGCGCCGTGGGGCTGGCCCTGGAGCAGATCGGCGACCCGAGCGCGGCCGAACCGCTGGCCCGTCTGCTGCGGAGGCCGGATATGCAAGGATATGCTCAGACGTCGATCGAACGCGTGCGGAAGCTCGATGCCACGGACGATGTCGGCAAGAATGCGAATATCTCGCGTGGCGTCTCGCTCCGCGAGCTGGTCCTTGCCCGCGCGCTGTTCCGCTGCGGTGACTACGACGGACTGGGACGCGAGATCCTCACGCGGTACACCCACGACCTGCGCGGCCATTTGGCTCGCCACGCCAAGGCTGTCCTGAGCGGTCGTCCAGTCGGCCTCGATCCTTTCCGGTGAGGTGTCGCTGTGGTCGAGCGTCTGAATCAACGTCGACGAGCCGACCGTCAGCGCGGCATGCAAGCTTGGAAACCAAGCGGCCACGGCGACGATACCAGCAGCATGTGTGGCATCGTTCTTCTTGGTGAAATGGCGCGCGCCCAGTGGGTGGTCGCTACTCGACAATCGCCACGGCCCGGATCGGCGAGCCGTCTCGGCCCTTGATTGTCAAGGGAAATGCGGCCAGCGTAAATCGCTCGGGCAGAAGTTCCAGGTTCGTGAGCCCTTCGACCAGCACGATCTCCGTGCCCGGCGCGAGCAGCGCGAGGTGGATTTCCTTCCACTCGCTGCCCGGCGTCGCCGTGTCCATTCCCAAAAGGCCGATCCGCCGGCTCGCGATCCACCGTGCCGCCTCGACCGTCATCGAGGGAAAATCGGTGAAGTACTCCGGCCGGCCGAATGCCTGATCCCAACCGGTCCGGTAGACGATCTTCGCCCCCGGGCAAAACACGTCCGCATGGGGCAGGAGCATCTCGACCGTAATCGGCTGTTTCGGTTCGAGCGCGGCCCCGGGCGCGAGGTCAATCAGAGTCGCCTCGCCGAAAAATCGCTCCAGGGGCACGGCGTCGACTGACGCACCGTCGTCGTAAAAATGTCGCGGCACGTCCAGGTGGGTTCCCTGGTGGGTCGACATGCTGATTTGCGTAATGTTGTAACCGATCGACGTCGTCGTGTTGTGCGTGATGATGCTCAGCTTCGGATCGAGCGGAAAAGTCGCTTGTCCGTGCTCCAGCGGATGCGATAGATCAACGAGTCGCGTCATGAACCAGGCTCTTTCTCGAATAGACGCCGTTGACGACGGTGTTCACCGTCTTGGTCAGGTACGATCCCCGCAGCATGCGAATCAAAATCACTGTGTCTCCTGACAAGCGGGAGGGGACCAACGACGCAGGCTCGGCAACATCACATGGGGTGTCGTGGTTCTCCCACGGGGGTGCCGCGCCACGAACCATCGGAGACAATGGACTGCCGCGAGCCGCCGGCCATCTCCACATCAAGGCGCACAAGGAGCCGAAAGACGGGCGAGGGCAGCGCGGGCCGCGACATCAGCGGACCGGCATGCCAACCTTCGCCCAACGTCGCACCAATGGCGTTGTCTCCCTGGCGGAGCAAATCCGTCACATCGTACGTCTGGTACTGGAGCCGCTTCCGATAGGCAGTCCACTCGGGCGCCAGCCGATGATCGCCCACACGACGCCCCTGGTCGTCTTTCCAATAGCACTGCTGTCCACTTCGAAGCGTCCGTCCCCGGTAGACCACGTGGAGCGTCTGGTCCGACTCGACCCGACCGCTGTCCCACAGATCGCCTTGCCCGGCCGCTAATCCTTCTGGCGAACTGGCCACAAGAAGCTGATAGGCCGTCTGCCGCGCTCCGCGCTTGGGGGACGCAACCATCCAATTCAGGCGAGGCTCGCGAACGTCGATCCCGATTGGGTCTATTAGGTACTCGCACCGAAGCCGCCCGGGCACCAGTTCGGCCACAGCCGCCTGCTCGCCGAGCGCGAACCCGCAGGAGAGAGCGACTGTTGCCAACACAAGCACGGATCGTCGGAGAATCACGGTCACACCTCACGTTCTGGCGGATCAAGGAAGTACGCACAAAAACACCGCGACGTTGACCCACTAACGGACGACTGATTGTATGATATCTGACAGAATGGCGTCTTCCAAGACCTTGCCCCGTGTTCACCCCCTCGCGCGCAAGCCGCGTCTATCGCGACCAGCTTCCTGGGCGTTGCTTACTGGGCCGAGTGCCGATGGCATGGCGAGTAGCCTTTCCGACCGTCCGCGCCGCGCGCCCTTGGATTGAAGACATGCGTCAGTTCTGGCGAGCGAGGACGAATTGCGCCAGATTGCGGAGCACATCGCGCGTCGGAGTCGCCGGCACGGCGTCGAGTTGCTCGATGGCCAGTTGAACGTAGCCTTCGGCTTTGCGGCGAGTGTAGTCGATCGCATCGGTGCGAGCCAACCACGGCTGAATCGCCTCGCGTGGTTGCCGCTCGGGGTCGGAAAGCAAGGCCACGACCGTTTCTCGTTCGACCGGCTTGAGCAGACCCAGAAGACGGATCAGTGGCAGCGTCATCTTCTGTTTCAACAGATCCGTGCCCAACGATTTCCCGGTGGTCGTTTCATCGCCCAGCACGTCAAGCAAATCGTCGACAATCTGGAAGGCAATGCCGAGGTTGGCCCCGTAGCGGCCGCAGGTCCGCGCAAGCTCTTGCGACGCTCCGGCGTAGTGGGCTCCGACACGGCACGAGCACGCACAGAGTTCGGCCGTTTTTCCGGAAATGATCTCGATATACTCCTGCTCCGTCAGGTCGTAGTCTCCGCAGCCGACGATCTGACGAAGCTCTCCCTCGCACATAATCCGGCTCGCGCGGCCGATCTCGCGAGAAGCGGTCGGGTCGTCGACCGAGCTGGCCAGGCAAATCGCGCGAGCCAGCAGGTAGTCGCCCAAGAGAATGCTCGCCTCATTGTCCCACCGGGCATTGACCGTTTCGAGATGGCGGCGAAGATCGGCCTCGTCAAGCACGTCGTCGTGAATCAGGGTCGCCGTGTGGATCAACTCCATGGCGGCCGCCAGCACCAAGTGGTCCGGCCCCGTCTCGCCGCACGCCATCCCGGTCAGCAGAACCAAGGCGGGCCGAAGACGTTTGCCGCCCAAACGAAAACCGTGCTTCACCAGACGATCGACCTGGGGACTGTCCGAATGAAGTTCGCCGTGGAGAATCGCCTCGACTTCGGCAAGTTGCTCACGAATCGGCGCATACAGCGAACGGAGCGTCTCGGAGATGTCTCGGTGCCCGTTGACCACTTGGCTCATCATCCTTCTGATTCGGCGCCGGCTGTCCGGCTAGACCAGCCAGGTGGCCTAACGCGAGCGGGGGGTAGAATACCTGCCTGGCGTTACCACGCGTTATCTTAATGCTGCTGTTTATTAGACCCAATTTTAGCGGTCTTTGCCGGCTCGTCGAGAGGTATGTCGGCACGGACAAGGGCTTTCTTGACGTTTGCGACGCCCGTCCACGGTCGATTACTCCGAAAACGGCCTCGACGGCGGCTCTTTCGTCGGCGGCCGCGGTTCGTCGTTCAGCGACGTCCCCGGGCCCGGGCCATTGTCCGTCGACGGCCCCAAGTCGACGGCCTCGTACCGGGCCGCGACTTCCTGTCTCGCCCGCGTCGACGAAAGGGCGTTCCAGCCCACCGCCAAAACAGCATGGTTACGCCGACAAGGCCGAGAAACCATGCTCGTTGCCGTAGGCGCTGAAACGGCTCCTCCGTCCGAACACGGCCGTCTCGGAGCTTGATTCACCGAAGGCAAGACGCACCGTTTTCAAACGAGAACACGCGGCGAAACGCGGCGCGGGCAAGCCGTCGTGCGACGTTGCCAAGCGGCCAGCTTGATGAGAGACGCAAGCCACAACGACGGCCGCGCCTTCTTGGGCGGGAAATCGCGAAGGCGGGAAAATTATCCGTCGCGGGGGTCTAGCCGCGACGGGTTGGTCGAATCGGCGAAATCAGAATCTTGTTACTCGCACTCCGGGCAAGCCCGTGTCGAGTTCCTACACAAGCTCTTTCTTCGCGCTGATCAACGTGCGGAACCTTTCGGCCAACAGTGCGGCGTCGAATGGCTTCTTGAACGTTTCGTTGATCGCCGAACGATCGAAACTCGTGGAACTGCCGTCGTCGGGCAGCAACGCGATCAGGATAACTTCGGAAAACTCCGGGTTGCGACGCAGATTCTGGCAAATCTGCAGCGCTTCGGCGCGTCCGATTGAAAAATCGACGATCATGCAGTCCGGATGAAAACTCTCGGCCTGGATGCCGGCGTCGAAACCGCTGGCAGCCACGGCGACCTTGAAGTTTTTCTCCGCCGGAAGCTCTCGTCTGAGATTCTCGGTCAGCACTTGATCTTGGGCGACGATCAAGACTTTGGCCATGGCCTCGTCTTCCAAGTCTCCCAAGGGCATCCCGTGTTCCTTGAGGAACCGAATGAGATACTCGCGGGGAATTCGCCGGTCCTGGGATCCGGGAATTCGGTATCCCTTCAGCCGGCCTGAATCGAACCACTTGCTGACGGTGCGCGGGGCCACCTTGCAGATCTTTGCGACCTGACCAGTTGTGAAGACCTTCATTGCAGGCTCTCCAATTTGATTATTCGCTCGCTTGTTTTGAACTGGCGTCTCGAACCGGGGCGAACCAGTCCGAAACGGAACAGCCCCCTGCCTGCGGACTTTCAGGCCGTTGGGTCGATCCTTCTTCGCCGGCTGTCTGGCCGGCCAACCATCCGCAAACATCTGGGTCGGGGTCTGACGTAATTCGCTTCAAGTCGGCGTTAGCTCAGCTCCTTCTGATCCTCGCCGCACTAAACACATCGGCAACCGGGCCATCCGGAAACCAGGGAAAATCCGTAAAATAGAGAAGACGTGTCCTAGTCCTCTGATTACGAACCCTGTCCGTTTCCGGAACGACTGCAAAGCGAATCACAGACAATAAGGGGAGCGCCATGCGGAAGATCCGCCTATTTGGACACTTAGCGGACCAATCAAGGCTACGGCCTTGAAAGCAGGTTCCCCCCTTGGACTTGCCACGCGCCGTCCGGCCACACACCGTGGCCAGCAAAGAGACAAGCCGTCCAATGACTAATTTCGAGCCAAGAAGGGGGTGGACTTTAGACAGATTCAACAATCGTGACGGCAACACCGGTCGTGACGGCCATGACGAACGTTCCGGCAGACCACGCTCAAGAGCCGTTACCCCACGGGTGCCATGGTCACGCTTACGTGGCCATGCCGTGCACTGCTCGGAAAAACCTGACCACGCTCTTGTCGTGAGGCATGGCACCCAAGCAATGCAAGCCTCAACAACGGCCTCCTTGGGGGGTTGACGCAAGCAGTCGGAAAGATTAAGTTATAAAGTGATGATTGTGGGTTTGGCGCGTTTTTGCGTTCTGGGCTGGAACTGGCGATCGCGAGGGCAGCTTTCTTTTCTCTTTCCACGGGGGCTCGGGGACAGATCTCGTTTTCGACGATTCGAAGGTGGCGCCGTCTCGCGATTTCATCAAGGGAAAGCAGTCTCGTCTAACAAAGGAGGACTTGTCATGTGGCGATTTCTGGTTTCGCTTCTAGTTGTATCTGCAGCGATGACTGTTCCTGCCGCGACGGTTGGGGTGGCCGTCGCGGGCGAAGTGATCGACGTCCTACCTTACGCTGAAGGTGATTCCACTACATTACAGATCGTCGTGCAGGAGCCATTACCTCCCACACCGATCATGGACTCTGATGTCATTCGCCTTCTGGCCTATACTCCCGAGGATGTGTTCCCCGGAGGGAGAGCTTTTCAGCGATCTTCTTCATTCTCTATCGACGGACTGCACATCGATTGGAGTATTTCCTCTTGGCCGATCATCGGAGGCTCAACTCCCGAGTCTAAGCCACTGATCTGTAGTGACGAGCTAGGCCCCCTACCGGCAGGGACCTATGAACTCACTGCGAGTTGGACTCACACGGGGGATGGGTTGTTGGTGGGCGCGCCTTCGTCTGGAACAGGCACGCTATGCTTCACCGTCGTTCCGGAGCCATCCACGTGCGCAACTCTCGCTGTCAGCGTTCTGGTGACGCTGTGCTCTCTCAGATGCCGACCAACAGCCTCGTGACGTACGGCGCGTCCGGCACGTCGACGTTTCTTTGAGTTCACACAACGACAATGAAAGAGGAGCCCCCATGACCAGTTCTGGCAGTCAACGCATTTCATCGAGGAGCGCCAAGTCTCGTGTCGCCTCGTTCCGCGACGGGTTTGCGACGAGGCGATCACCACTTGGAATCGCGCGTATGGTGCGTGCTGGCTTCGAGCCGTTGGAGGACCGGCGACTCTTGTCGGTTTGGACACCCACGGTCGACATGACGTGGTTTTCGGAGGGGAGCAGCGCGCCGCCCAGTGAACGGGACATCCAGGAAATCTCCTGGCGGGCCGGCTCGCTGGAGGTTGTCTCGGGCGAGTGGTTGGTGCAGCTCACTGACGAGGCAATACGACAAGCAGGATCAGTCTGCGCCGTCGAATTGCTACTCGACACATCCGAGTTTGAGAGCGACGTCGTTCGCGGCCTGGGGCTGGAAGGCCTGGTCTTGGTGAAGGTCGAGCCCGGAGTCAGCACCGAGACCATTGCGGCTTGGCTTGGCAACAATGCGAGCGTTGCTTATTACGAGCCGAACGGACTCATGAGCGTTAGCGCGACGACACCAATCGATCCGATGTTCGGCCAGTTGTGGGGGCTGAACAATACGGGACAAAACGGCGGCACCCCAAATGCCGACGTCGACGCGCCGGAGGCGTGGGACATCTCGACCGGCAGTTCCGAGGTCGTTGTCGCCGTGCTGGACACGGGCATTGACTATATGCATCCGGACTTGGCTGCGAACATGTGGCGCAATCCTGGCGAGATCGCCGGGGATGGAATCGACAATGACGGAAATGGTCGTAACGATGACTACTACGGATATGATTTCTGCACGCTCGACTATGACGGTCAATTCGACAGTGATCCGATCGATGAGAACTACCACGGGACACACGTGGCCGGAACGATCGCGGCGGTTGGCAACAATGGTCTCGGCGTCGTCGGGATTGCGTGGGAAGCCAAGACCATGGCGGTCAGGATGGCTAACGTGGACGGCGATCTGCTTTGGGCGGACGCTATTGCGGCGATCAACTACGTAACAATGATGCGACGCGACTACGACGTCAATGTTGTCGCGATTAACGCGAGTTGGGGCGGTCCCGCAATCGGCCAGCAAGTGTCTGCTGCGATGAAGTCTGCCATTGCGGAAAGCGGCCAGGAGGGAATACTCTTCATCGCAGCGGCAGGAAACAGCGGGTCGGACAATGACATCACACCGCACTATCCGGCAAGCTACGATCTGAACAATGTCATCGCGGTTGCCGCCACGGACAGCAATGACGACCTTGTGGAGGATTACTTTGTGAACGGTTGGGAGTCAAACTATGGTGCCGAGAGTGTTGACCTCGCGGCGCCCGGGTTGTCAATTTTCAGCACGTTTCCAACGTACCTGCACTTTCTGAAATGTTGTTCAATTCAAACGGCCAGCGCTGCGAGGCGCCGGGCTAAGTGGAGAAATTTCCGTGGGAGCCGCCGA
>JAFGIR010000399.1 GCA_016929515.1 Pirellulales bacterium
AAATCCCATCGATTACTCACCATCCCCCGCAACGAAGCTCGAAAACAACTGCTGCTCAGAACTTACGGCTAAGGAAGTGCCATTCGTTTCTGACACCTTCTTCATCCTGCCTAGCCCGAGGGAGAGTGTGTGTTTGCCGACAGTGCTCGGGCGTTTTTCTCTTTGGCCCATACCAGGAGCTGGAGCATGGTTCGATCGTCGAGTTTATCCCCGAGGGGGTCGAATTCGGCAACGGCCTTGGCGGACTCGGAGTATTCGCCTTTTCCGGTCAGGGCGACGGCGCGGCCCGCCAACCCAAAGGCGCGAAGCTCGACTTCCATGGGGTCGAGCGCGATCAGTTCGTTGCAGAGGACGAGCGCCGAGTCATAGTCGCTATTGCCCAGGTAGATTCGGATGAGTTGTTGCTTCGCTCGGGGGACGAAATTGGGGTCGGGCGGGTTGAAATCGACCACCGCCTGCCAAGCTTCGGGCGTGTTCAGGCGAGTTGCCTGGAGATATTGCAGAAGAACGTTCTCTTTGGTCGCCACGCGAGCGTTGGCCGCGGCGGGGGTTACCAACGGTTTCTTGTCGGTCAAGAACCAGGCGGAGGTTGCCGCAACGAGGAACACGCCCACGAAGGCCAGAGCGAGCCCAACTTGCCGTCGACGACTGGGGGCGGACGCGGTCGAATTCATGACGGCTTGGAGCCGTTGGGTTGCCTGAACCGGCTCGAAGGAAGCGACGTCGACGTTGGTCGTGTCCCAGCCGGGCAAGCCGTCGGGCCACTCGTTGTGGAGATGATCTTGTTGAAGGCGTCGGAGATCTTGAATGAGTTGCGTGGCCGATTGATAACGCTGTCTGGGATCCTTGGCCAGCATGCGGTGCACGATTTCGTACAACTCGCGGGGCAAATCACTTCGGAGATTTTCGAGCGGTTCGGGCTCTTTCTTGAGATGTTGCACGGCCACGCTCAAGGGAGTCTGGCCCGTGAACGGAGGCGAGCCGGCAATCATGTGGTAGCAGGTGACGCCGAAAGAGTAGATGTCGCTGCGGGGGTCGAGGGGCTTGCCTTCGACCTGCTCGGGGCTCATGTAAAGCGGCGTGCCGAGCGTGACGCCGACCTGAGTCAGCTCGACGGGGTCCCCCTGGCTGGGCAATCGGGCGAGCCCGAAATCGGCCACTTTGACTTCGCCCGAGTGGGTGAGGAGGATATTCTCGGGCTTGATGTCGCGGTGGACGATGCCTCGCGTGCCGGCTTTGGCCAGCGCGGCACTGACCTGGCACATGATGCTGAGGACAAGGGGGAGGCTGGGCTTTTCGTTTCGCGTGATCCAGGATCGCAGGTTCTGGCCTTGGACATATTCCTGGGCGATGAAATAGACGCGACCGATGCGGCCGATTTCGTGGATTTGGACGATGTTGGCGTGGACCAAGGCGGCGGCGGCTTCGGCTTCGCGGTTGAAACGTCGGACGTAAGTTTCGTCGTCGACAAATTCTCCGCGGAGCACTTTGAAGGCGACTTGCCGCTTGAGCGAGGACTGTTCGGCCAGATAGACCACGGCCATGGCTCCGCTTCCGAGCCGCCGCAACAACCGATAATCGCCCAACTGGCGTCCGGAGAGGTCATCCTCGGGCGAGATGTCGCCGTTTTGGTCGGCTGGCGTGCTCATGGGTTTTCCGGCTTTGCGTCGTGGGTCGCGCCGACGGACCGAGGTCCGTTGAGCGTGCCGTCCGTCACTTCAGGTCTTCGCGAAGCTGTCGATAGGCGGGACGTTCGAGCGGCTGGAGATGCTCGGCCTTCAATCCGTAGCTGTCGGCCGCTTTCAAGGCCTCTCGGGCTTCCCTCTTGTTTTTGCCCAGGTTGTACGCCCGGGCTTTGTGGAAGTAGCGGACGCTCGTGGGTTCTTCGGCAATCGCCAAATCGAGATCGTCGAGAGCTTTTTGCCACTCACCTCTGGCGAGGTGAACCGTTGCTCGCGAATCGAGGAGCGTGGCGGCGGGGCCGGCCAGCACGATCGCTTTCTCGATCATCTGCATCGCCTCGTCGAGCTTGAGTCCGCGGAGCGAGAGGAAGACCGCCATGTTGTTCAAGGCGATGACTTCGAGCCCTTTGGTGTTATCCTTGGCCAGCACGGCGCGATAGAGCTGTTCGGCTTCGTCGTAACGTTTCTGGATGGAGCGAAGCTCGGCGAGGGCCAAGAGCAAGGAAACCTCTTCGCTATATTTGTCGACCGCCTCGTTCAGGATTTTTTCAACGCGTTGAATTTCCTCGGGCGAGGGCGTGCCCTGGACGAGCAACCCAACGGCTCGGACGGCCAAGGGGGCCGCCGGTTTCTTGGCCCAGGCTTCTTCAGCGATCCGCAAGGCTTCCTCGCGTTGGCCGTGCTGTCCGAGAAAAGTCACGAGAAGTACTATCTTGGAAGGGTCCCTTTGAGCGGATTCGCGATAGTATTGCCCCGCTTGTTTGAGATATTGCTCGTTGGCGGCGTCGCGGCCGGGGCCGGTCAGGTGCTTGGCGAGGTTGTCCAGCGCTTTGGCCGCCTGGAGCGTGCGAGTGGGTCGAGTGGCCCCGCCAGACGCCGTCTTTTCGACATAGTCTCTCAACTCGCGGATTGCCCGATCATGTCGCCCTCGGCCCAAGTAGATCCTTGCTCGCATGACGGCGATCACGAAAGGATCTCTGACCATGCTTTCATAGCGGCGGAGATTGGCTTCGGCATCGGCGAACTCGCCGGCGCGGATTTGAGCGCGAATGCAGAAGTCGAGCCATTCCGGACGAATCCTCTTCGAGTCGAGCAAGATTCGCAATTGCCGGCTGGCCTTGTTCCATTCCTTTTGCGCGAAGAACAGCATGGCCAACTCATAACGATCGTCGAGCGACGGTTTGGGTAGTTCCAAGAGTTCTTCGAGAATCGCTTGTGCCTTCTTCCGATCCGTCCAACTCGGGCGGTGCGCCAGCAGCCTTGCCTTGAGACGCTTGTCAACGACGGATTCCGGATCCTCTTTGAGATTCACCTCGATCAGATCCATGGCGCGGTGATAACTCTGATGATCGCCGCGTTGTGACAGAATCACGACGAGCTGGCGTCTGGCCCACGCAATATCGGCTTCGTTGGTCGGCCGTTTGCCGTCGATCATATCACGGAGGATCGTCTCGCCCGTTTCCTTCTTCTCCTTATCGTCGCCACGGAGATAGAATCGAGCCATCAGTCGGGCGAGATCTTTGTTGTCGGGGGCATCCTTCGAGGCCCGCAGATATTGCTGTTCGGCTTCCGCCCAGCGACCGAGTGTCTGGTAACACAAGGCCAGCGTCATGGCGACTTGGTCGGCCGGGAGTTTCTGTTTGATGTCGGTGAGAACGCCGCTCACCTCGCGAACTCGGCCCGCTTCGGAGAGGAGCCGGACCAATTCGACCCAGAGTTCCGTGTTTTCCGGGGCGAGCTCGGTGGCTTGCCGGAGCGCCTTTTCCGCTTCGTCAAAGTGCTGTTGCGCCTCGGCATTCTGCTTGCGCTGCTTGGCGATCAGTCCTAGGGTACGGAGGATTCGTGACAGGCTGAAATAATGGCGATAATCATCCGATTTGGCGGCGATTTCTCGGAGTTCGTCGGCCGCCTTGACGATCTTGTCGACCCCCTGTTCGATGTTTCCTTCGCGCAGATCCCCCTGCCCTTGCCATATCAGGGCCTGGTAGGAGACGTCGACTTCTTCCTTGTCCAGCAAGCGGAAGATTTGCTTGGCTTCCTGGTCACGTCCCTCGGCGATGAGAAGGTGGGCCAAACGGCTCATTCCGATCGCATCGCGCGATCCTTGTTCGACCGCCTGAAGGTAGCTGTCGATCGCCGCGTTCTTGTCGTCCATTTGTTCCTGGATTTTGGCAAGCAGCATCGGAACGTCGGCCCACTGGGGACGAATGACGCGCGCTTGCGCTAGATGATCGATCGCCTCCTGAAAGACCTCGTCCTTTTTTTCGTCCTGATTGGACATCACCAAGGTCAGGGCGGAGAAGTAATGCCAGTACGGGCCCTGTTGCTCGATGACGCCCATTTCGTCGACCACCTGTTTCATGGCCTCTTGGTCCCGGGCTTGCCGGGCAATATCGAAGAGCAACAAGCGGATTTGCAGATCGGAGGGGTCTTGGTCGGCCGCCGCGCGGCAGAAGATCTTCGCCTGGTCGACGTCCTTTGCCTGCAAGCAGAACATGGCCATCCATCGCAAGAAGAAGGCCTTCTCGGAATCGGCCATGCCTTGGGCCTTCTCACCCAATTGCTTCAATTCCTCGACTGCCTTTTCGCCGTCGCGGAGGACGGCCAGACGGGCCTTCGCGAGATAAATAGACGTCTTGGCCACGACGTGCTGCTCTGCTTCGTCGAGCAGTTTGGCCGCACGGTCCCAATCCTTGTCGGTCTGGGCCATGACGACCAGCTGTTCCCAGTTGCCCCAATACGTCGGATTTTTCCTGGCGGCCGCCAGGAGGAACTCGTGGGCTTCGTCCGGGCGCTCTTGGGCCATGAGCAGAGTCGTCCGAAGTCTAGGCAGATCGTCGCGATCGGGATTCAATTCCTCTGCCTTCTTTACGGCGTTTTCCGCTTCGGTCCAGTCACGCTGGTTCTCCGGGAGCCTTCTGTTTCGTTGGCTATTCCGGATGATGGTCAATTTGGCGAGATCCATCCAGCCCGACGGCGGCGCGTCGTCGCGTTTCATCAACTCTTGACACTGCGAGACGGCCGCGTCGATTTTGCCTTGGGCAATGAGTTGCTTCCACGAAGAAAGCAGTTTTCCCTGCTGGGTGGGTAGATTTCCCTGAAGCTCGCGACGAAGTCGTTCGGCCTGTTCGCGAAGTCCGAGCCGGTCGTAGCATTGGACCAGACTGAAATCCACCTGACGGGCCATGCTGGGCGAGAATCGTGCCAAATCGGTGCGGATTTGCTCGAAGTAATCGCGCGCGTCGGCCCATTTCCGCTGGGCGAGAGCCACTCGGCCTTCGAGAAGCGCGATCAACGTCGGGCTTCGGAAGTTCGAGTCCGATTCGCGGAGTTGATCGATCAGCTTCCGGACCGGTTCAATGTCGTTCTCGATAATCAACAGATTGGCCTTCTCCCAGAGCAACTCGGGATTCTCGTTCGTGGCGATCAATCCTTTATCAAGCCACTCCCGAGCCTTCTCGGGGTCGCCCGCTCGACGCTCGATCGTGCTGAGCATCCGATAGACCTTGGGGGAGTCGAAAAACAGCTTGGCCGCATGTTGGGCGTGTTCGCGAGCCTTTTCAAAATTATCCTCTTCCGACGCGACTTGAGCCGCCGACAGCAAGGCGTCCTCGTCGTCGGGTGCCAGCTTCAATGCCGCGACGACGTCCTTCCGGGACTCTTCCGGGCGGCCGGTCCTTCTGAAATAGTCTCCGCGCAGGAGGTGCGCTTTGGCCGCGTCGGGGTTCTTTTCGACCATCATGTTGATCCAACGATCGGCCTCTCCCTTCTTGTCGGCTGGTTCGTCGGCCTTCTTGTCGGTGGTCGTGTCGTCCTTGGCGCCCGCGTCGACCTCGGTCGTCGCGTCGTCTTTCGTCGTTGCATCGTCCTTCGTCGTCGTGTCGCCTTTGGTGCCGGCGTTGTCCTTGGTGTTTGCTTCGTCTGCCGTGGCCGAATTGGCCGAGGTATCACCCATTTGAAACCGAATCAGATCGGCCAGGCGAACGTAGGTCTCCAAGCGTTCGGGCGATAATCGGACCGCCTTCTCGTACGATTCCTTGGCCGCCGTGTATTCCTTGGACGCAGCCTGGCATTGTCCGAGCAAATCAAGAAGTTCGCCGTCATTGGGTGAATGGGTCCGAAGCACGTCGAGATGTTCCTTGGCATCGCCAAACTGCCTCATGCCCATGGCCAAATCGATCGCCTTGCGCCGAACATCGTCTTGCAGAGCGTCCTTGCGCAGGACTTTTTCGAGAGTTGAAAACGCGGCGCCTCGGTAGCGACCTCCGAATGCTTCGCCAAGATCCGCGTAAAGCAATCCCAACTTGGCTCGGACGTCCGTTTTTTCGGGCATCAATCGGAGGTACTGCAGATAGTATCTCTCGGCCTCGGCGCGTTGGGCCATGTCCTCTCGGCCATTCAACTCGTCGGCTTTTTTCAGAAAGAACTCAGCGTGGCCACGTTGTTGAAAGTAATGCACTCCATAAAGAATGGATACGGAAAGAAAACCGATTCCGATGAGAATGGCAAGCAGACGGACGTTCAACGATTTCATGTATTCACCTTCGACGGTTTTGCCAGATCCCGTAACGCCTTGGCCGGCCGAGCTTGTAGGCTCCGCGTTACCATGTCGACCTCGCTTCGCCATCAAGACTTGTAGACACCGGGGTCCGCCGAGGATAGCCAAAATCGCAAAATGGGCTCTCCATGGCCACCCTCCACCCGCGGGCCGCAAGAATCTCGATGATCGTCCGGGACTCGTTTGCGAAAAGCAACTATATGCCTTCTTATTGTACCACGGATTTGTGGATTACTTCCATGGGGCCGCCTATCGTGGGGGGCAAGCTGGATCGGAGTGCGGCGGGCCGCTCGGCGCGGCCAACATCGACCGGGAAAACCGTCATAATCGCTCGCTCGCGGTGAGAACGCCACGGCGGGTCTTCGGGCGAGCGAGTCCTTCCGCAAGGCAAGTCGCGCCGGGCCCGCTGGCGAGGCGCCAGGCAGGCTTCTCCGTGGCCTTGCAGATGGATGAAGCCTCGGCGTCGCTGGGTCGCCTCGTCGACGCAGGCCATCTTGAGCGCGCCTCGAACGTTCGCGCGAAGTGGGGACAAGAAGTCGGACAATTCGAGCAATGGTGGGCCTGTACCCGCATCGAGGCAGGGTGAACCCCGCCCTGGCCATTCCCCACGCAGGTTGCCCAGGGCCGATAGCGGTGCCCGAAGGGCGACTTGTCGGGACGTTAACTCTCTTCTACCAGGATCCGGGCAATCCGCTCGGCGGCGTGGCCGTCCCAGAGTTCCGGGCAGGTGCCTTGCCGGTAGGTCCCGTCGAGCACTTCCCCGAGGAGCGAACGCAGCTTGCCGGCGTCGTTGCCGACCAGCGTGCTGGTTCCCTGGGTGACGGTGATGGGCCGTTCGGTGTTTGGCCGAGCGGTCAGGCAGGGAATGCCCAGCACGGTCGATTCCTCCTGCAACCCGCCCGAGTCGGTCACGATCACCTTGGCCTGGCTTGTCAGCGCGAGGAATTCGAGGTACCCCAGCGGCTCGGTCTGGATTATGCCCTTGGCGGCGGCCAGTTTGTCGGCCATGCCATAGCGTTTGATCCGTTCGACGGTCCGCGGATGAATAGGGAAGACCACGGGCAGACGTTCGGAGACGTCGATGAGCACGTCGAGCATCGGCCCGAGCGTCTCGGCCGTGTCGACGTTGGCGGGCCGGTGGAGCGTCACCACGCCGTACTTGCCCGGGGAGACCCCCAGGTGGGCGGGTGTGTCACACTGCTGGGCTTTGGGGAGCATGAATTTCAGCGTGTCGATCATCACGTTGCCGACCAGTCGCACGTGGTCCTCCGAGTGGCCTTCGTGGAGGAGATTTTCCATGCCGTTCGGTTCGCTCACCAACAGAAGATCGGCAATCGCGTCGGTGACGATGCGGTTGATTTCCTCGGGCATGGTCCGGTCGAAGCTCCGGAGGCCGGCCTCGACGTGGGCGACCGGGACGTGCAGTTTGGCCGCGGCCAACGTGGTCGCCATGGTCGAGTTGACGTCGCCGACGACGATGAGCCGATCGAACGGTTTGCCCTGTTCGGCCGCTTCGACCAGCACGGTTTCGAATCGCTCGATCACCCGGGCCGTCTGGACGGCGTGCGAGCCCGAGCCGACTTCGAGCGTGACGTCGGGCCGCCGCATTTCAAGCTGCTCGAAGAAGATGTCCGAGAGGTTCTTGTCGTAATGCTGGCCCGTGTGGACCAACACGGTTTCGACGTTCGCGTAGGCGTCGAGCGCGCGGAGAAGCGGCGCCATTTTCATGAAATTGGGTCGGGCCCCGACGATGCACGCGAAGCGGAGTGTGGCCACTTTGAAATTCCTATG
>JAFGIR010000400.1 GCA_016929515.1 Pirellulales bacterium
CGCCAAGGATTCCCCACGACCCTGGTCGAAGCCCTGGCCAAGCTGTTCCATCTGAAAGACTGAGTGCGTTGGATGGCGCCGTATTTGGTGGCATGCCGATCAGGTGGCGCGCCCAGAATGGGCGTGGTTGCTCAACCTAACACGTTCGTGCCAAGGAGGTTACGAAGTTTTTCGTCTGCACCACGAAGTGCACGAAGTACACGAAGGAAAGGAGACATTCTCAAACCGGCTCTTGACGGGATATTCTTTTAGGGATAAACTACTTTGTGTGACAAAGTCAAGCAGGTCGTGCCGATTTGAGTATCAGGGAGACTGCCATGGACGTTGACGAAGCTCAAGCCCGAATGAGGGAAATCCAACGGATCATGGAGCGGGCGACGCTTTTCACGTTGTTGCCCGGCACGCCGGCCGTTTTTGGCGGGCTCATGGTGTTGGCCGGCTGCGGGGTGAGCTACGCCATGTTTCGCTCGCTCGACTTCGCCGACCTGTTGGGCATGTCCTTGGCCGCGCAAGGGGCGTTTTGCGTCATGTGGTTTGCCATCGGCATGGTCGGCATCCTGATGGAAGTAATCCTTACGAGTCGGGCCGCCAAAAAGCAAGGGCTTGCGCCCGCCGATCGTCCGATGCGGGTCGCCGCCTTTTCGCTCACCCCCAGCGTCGTGGTGGCCATGGTCCTGACGTTCAAGTTCCTCATTCCCTTGCAACCCAAGCCCGAGGAAATCCAATACATCGTGCCGGTGTGGATGATGCTTTACGGGACGGGCGTCTACACGGCGGGCCTGTTTTCAGTTCGCGCGCCGCGCGTGCTGGGCATGGCGTTCATCGCCCTGGGCACGGTCGCCCTGCTGGTCTTCCCGCAATATGGCGTCGTCTCGGCGGCGCTGTCGTTCGGATTGCTCCATATCCTATTTGGGCTTTACATCATCTGGAAGCAACGGCAGGTGGCGGGCTCATGAGCGAACCAGTTAAACCCGACGACCTCGACGCGGTGATTCACGAGCGTGTTCGGCTGGCCATCGTGGCGGCGCTGGCCGTTTCGCCCCAGTTGAGCTTCAACGAGTTGAAATCGATGCTCGAATTGACCGACGGCAACCTGAGCGCCCACGCGCGAACGCTCGACGAGGCGGGCTACCTCGTCGTCGAAAAGAGCTTTCAGGGACGACGTCCCTATACGTCGATGCGACTGACGCCCAAGGGGCGCCGGGCGTTCGATCGCTATTTGAAAACGCTCCGCCAGATTGTCGATCGGGGAAACCCGGCCGCGGAGGATTCTTCGTGATCGTGGTCCGGGGTGCGTATTTTTTTCACCATTAACTTTGTATTGCAAAGTACTTTGCGGGAGGTTTTCCATGAAACGACGCCTGCTCTTGATTCTTGCCGCCGTCGTGCGGCCCGGCAATCGGTATTTCCGGCTGATCAAATACTCCCAGTTTCCACCGCTGAGCCTCATGACCATTGCGGGACTCACGCCCGACGACTGGGAAATCACGCTCCGCGACGAGCACGTCGAATCGTCGGAAGCCGACGGCCCTTTCGACCTGGTCGGCATTCAGACCTACATCTCGTCGGCCCCGCGCGCGTACGAACTGGCCGCGCGGTGGCAGCGTCGCGGCGCGAAAGTCGTGCTTGGCGGGCTGCACCCGACAAGTCTGCCCGAGGAAGCCGCCGCGCATGCCGACGCCGTGTGCATCGGCCCGGCCGAAACCGTTTGGGGCCGGCTTCTCGCCGACTATGAGCATGGCCGGCTTCAACGATTTTACCAAGGTCGTTCCGAAGGTTCGGCCGCCTTGGTTCCGGCGCCGCGGCGCGATTTGATGAATTCGCGAGCCTACCTGATCCATCACACCATGGTGACGTCGCGCGGGTGTCCCCATGCGTGCGATTTCTGCTACAAGAGCAGTTTCTGGGGACCGACGTATTACGAGCCGCGGCCGCTGGCCCATATCGAGCGCGAGCTGGCCGGCGTCGACGATCGGCTTGTCTTTTTCCTCGACGACAATCTGCTGGCCAACCGGCTCCATGCCCGGGCGCTGTTCGACGTATTGCGCGGCTCGGGAATCGTATGGCAGGCGGCCGCCTCGCTCGACGTGGCCCGCGACCCTCGCTATCTCGCCGAAGCTTATCGAGCCGGGTGCCGGAGCCTGTTTGTCGGATTCGAGTCGCTCTCGCCCCAGAACATGCGCGGCAACAACAAACCGGTCAACGCGACGACGGACTACGCCGAGGCATGCCGCCGGTTCCACGACGCGGGCATCATGATCAACGGCAGTTTCGTGTTTGGTTTCGATTGCGACGAGCCCGACGTGTTCGATCGCACGGTCGAGTTCACCGTCGAAAACAAGATCCTCACGGCGTCGTTTCACATACTCACGCCGTTGCCGGGCACGCGGACGTTTGCCCGGCTCGAGGCCGAGGGCCGGCTGCTCCACCGCAACTGGACCCTCTACGACACCTATCACGCGGTTTTCCGGCCGCGCGGCATGACGCCCGAGCAACTCGAGGCCGGCTACGACCGCGCCCGGCGCCAGTTCGCCTCGTGGGGCTCGATCGTCCGCCGCTCGTCGGGCCTGCCCGGCACGTTGAAACGGATTGCTTACAACGTGGCCTGGATGAAAGTCGATCCGCTCTGGGTCGCCATCATCCGGTCCGGCTTGATGCCGTTTGCCACGCGGATTTTCGAGCGGGTGCTGCGACTGGGCACCAAGGCTGCGGTTCAAAACAAGCAAGCCATATTACGTATTGATGATTTGCCGACCATTTCACGCATTCCCCACGATGCAGTGGCGGAAATAGATCGGTCGTCTGACGGAATCCTCGTTCAAATCACGGCGCCGATGGATCCAAATGTGAAATCAGCCTGCGAGCAATTACCAAAGGAATCAGGCCGAAGACGCCAAAAGAACAGTCGAGAAGCCGCCATCCCAAAGGAATTTCACGAATGGGCCCGCAAATCAATGCCAACGGAATGACCAAAATGCACGCAATGATGCCGAACTCCACTACCCAGACATTTTTTACTGGATCCTTCAACGGTCCCCAAAAAGCAATGGCAATGACGAGATGAGCAAAAGCAAGCCAATCGGTGCCATAGGCAAGAAACGGATACTTGTGTTGCGCCACTTGAAGGCCTTCTAGGACGTGCGACAGCCAGAAAGCCAATCCCGGAGAAGCAGACCCCACGGTGGTTCCCTCGCCAAACCAAGACGTGAGCAACCGCAGTTCCCACACCAGAGGAAAAGCCGTCAAGCCGCTTATGACTAGTCCAACGATAAAAATACCCAAGAGAGTCCGAATGTATTTCAGCCGCCGTGCGTTCTGGGCGTGGTTCGCATTCATGATCGCGTCAACCTCCCGTGGAGCTTAGCGCGGTTGAGCTTAACATATTCGTACTGGAAATCAATCATGGTCCCCAACGCAATATATTGTTGGCTACTTGCTGAACCTGAGGCAGCTTAAAGGAGACCCATCATGCGAAACCACAAAATCGACTTTGCCCGAGCACGTCGTAATCTGACCATTGGGCTGCGTCTGGCGGTTTCCGCCGCCGTGATCGTGTTGGCGCTCCTGTTGTTCATCTACCCGGCCGTGACGATCTGTATGGTGGCGGCCGATTCCCAACTGCGGCGGACGGGCGAAAGCCGGCTGGTGGCCCGGTGGTTCGAGTCGGCCGCGCCGAGGTTCGCGTCCTGGGCCGATTCCTACCTCGAGACCAACTACGCCGCGTCAATCCGCCACGACGACATTCCGGCGACTGAGTGGCCCATGTTCGGTTCGGTGTTCTTCCTGGTCACGGCCGACGAGCTTCAGTCGCGCGGCCGGATCGACGCAACCCAGGGAACGCTGCGCGAGGCCGTCGACAAGGCGGCCCAAATCGTCGCCTCGCCCACGACGGCGGCCTGGGTCAAAACCAAATGGGGCGACGGATACCTTGAACGCGAGAACGTGTTCTATCGGATGCTCTTGATCCTGGGGCTGTCGTCCTACGAGCGCATCACGGGCAACTCTCAATACCACGCGATGCTTTCGCGCCAGCGGACCTCGCTCGCCGAGGAATTGACCAACGCGAAGCTGTGTCTCCGCGACGATTATCCGAACGAATGCTATCCGGCCGACATGCTCTGGGCCGTGGCCGCGATCGTGCGCGCCGCGCCGCTCGACGGCGCGAACCACGACGCCCTGGCCGCGAGCCTCATGGCGGCCTACGACGGTCCGCTCAAGGCCGAGGAAGGACTGCCCGCCTTCCAGGCCGATTCTCGCTCGGGCGTCATTCTGCAGGGCGCCCGCGGCTGCGGCAACTCGGGCATTCTCCTGTTCGCCGCCGAACTCGATCCGGATGTGGCATACCGCTGGTACGGTGCCTACGAGGAACGGTTCTGGAAAGACACGGGCTGGATTGTCGGCTTCACGGAAATGCCGCGCGGGTCCAACCATGAATTCATGGACGTCGACTCGGGCCCGGTGCTTTGCGAGGTTGGGTCGGTCGCCTCGGGTTTTGGCATCGGCGCGGCCAAGGCCGTCGGGCGATACGACCATGCGGCGCCGTTGACGATGGAAA
>JAFGIR010000401.1 GCA_016929515.1 Pirellulales bacterium
GGTCGACAAGCTCAAACTGGGGAACCCCCTGGTCATGTGCGACCAATTGGCCACCGTTCGCGGCGATCATTATAAGCTGTGCAACCAGACGTTGGACATGTTGCGGACAAAGAAAATATTCGAAGGCGGTGAGCACCATCAACAGTGCGCCCTCGGTAAATGGCTGGCGGACCAACAATCTGACAATCCGGAGTTGCTTGCTCTGATCGAGCAAGTCGCGGAACCTCATAAGCAGGTCCATGAGACCATTGCCCAAATCAAGCAATTGGTCAAGGAGGACAAAGTCGCGGCCGCCGAAGCCCTCTACCATGAGAAGCTCGAACCCGCCCTGAAGGAAACGCAACTCTGCCTCAATGGCATGCGCGAGTTGGCCCAGAATGCTCGTGAGATGGCCGATAAGGCATCCCACCAAGCCTTGGAAGTCTGCGCAGCAAGCCAGCAGAAGTCCAATGACCTGCTCGACCAACTCGTTGCGCTGAACGAGGGCGTCGCGAGCGAGGCCGTCCAGACAGCCAATCACGATGCCTCGTGGTTCGTCGGCCTGATGATTGCGGCGATCGGCGTCGGCTCGGTGGCCTTGATCGCGCTCGGAATCATCCTGGCGAAGGGAATTGCAAAAACCCTGGCTGCCTTGATCGGCGAATCGCGTCGCTTGGCGGAGGACGCGGTATCGGGCAAGCTGGAGTCGCGCGGCAATCCGGAGCTGGTCACCGAGGAGTTCCGCGATATCATCCGGGGCATGAACGGCATGCTCGACGGCTTTGCGGCGCCGCTCCAGGATATCGGCCACGCGCTGAACCGCATGGCGGAGAAGAACTTCGCCGAGCCGATCGCCAACGAGTATCCGGGCGACTACGGCCGCCTGCGGGACAACGTCAACTTCGTCATCGGCAAGGTCCGCGAGGCGTTCGTCGAGATCGCCGAAAACGCTCGGACACTGGCCGGCTCGTCGACCGAGCTGTCGGCCACGGCCACCCAACTGGCGGCCGGCGCGCAGCAGGCCACGTCGCAATCGTCGACCGTCGCCACCGCGGCCGAAGAGATGGCGGCCAACATGCGTGGCATGGCGGCCTCGTCCGAGCAGATGACCAACAACGTCAAGGCGGTGGCCTCCGCGACCGAGGAGATGACCGCGAGTATTGGTGAGATCGCCAAGAACGCCGAACAGGCGTCGACCGTGGCCGGCAACGCCGCGCAGTTGGCCGAGACGAGCAACACCACCATTGCGCAGCTCGGGATTGCGGCGGACGAGATCGGCAAGGTGATCGACGTGATCCAGGACATTGCCGACCAGACGAATCTGTTGGCGCTCAATGCGACGATCGAGGCAGCTCGGGCCGGCGACGCGGGCAAGGGGTTCGCGGTGGTGGCCACGGAGGTCAAGGAGCTGGCCAAGCAGACGGCCGAAGCGACGGAGGACATCCGCCAGCGGATCGGCGGCATCCAGAACTCGACCGGCGAAGCGGTCCGCTCGATCGAGCAGATCAGCGACGTGATCGCCAAGGTGAACGAGGTCTCGCGGATGATTGCTTCGGCGGTCGAGGAGCAGAGCATCACAACGCGTGAGATCGCCCAAAATATCCACCAGACGTCGCAGGCGGCCACGACCGTATCGGTCGGCGTGGCGGAGACGGCTTCGGCGGGACAGGAAATCACCCAGAGCATCACGGGCGTGGACGAAAGCGCCCGGCAGACGGCTCAAGGCGCCGTGCAAACGCAAACCGCTGGCGCGGAACTGTCGAAGATCGCCGAACGACTCCAGGCAATGGTCGCCGAATTCGTTGTGTAGACAATCGATGAGGGGTCGGTCGCGGAACGGCCGTTCATACCACGGCCCACATCCCGTGGCCGACCCCTTTTACGCTTCCGTTATGTTTTTTGTGAGGGGCCCGTCATGAACTTGTTCGCCAGACTGATCGAGAGGTATCGCCAGAGCACGCTGAGAACCCGATTCCTAATCGTGGCCCTCGGTGGTCCCGTGCTGATGGGTGTTGGGATGGTTGTGTTGTTGTTGGTCAACGAAGCGTCTTTGCTACGCCAAACCCGGACAACGCTGCGTACAGAAGCCGAGTCGCACCTGGCTTCCATTACTCAGGGTGTCTACGACATGCTTCTGACGCAAGACCGGCTATTGCGTATGAATCTTGCCGGCAATCTGAAGGTAGCCGAGGAGTTGCTTCGTGCTCAAGGTGACGTTACCCTGGCCGAAGAAACCGTGGATTGGAGGGCGATTGACCAATACACAAAAAACAGAACGTCGGCGACGTTGCCCCGCATGATGATCGGCGACAAGTGGTTGGGACAGAACCCCGACCCCGCCGTTCCGTCGCCCGTCGTCGATAAAACGAACGAACTGGTCGGCACCACGTGCACGGTGTTTCAACGAATGAACGACGCGGGTGATATGCTGCGTGTTTGCACGAACATCGTCGGTTCCGACGGCCAGCGCGCCATCGGCACCTACATCCCGGCTGTCAATCCCGACGGAGAGCCTAATCCCGTCGTTTCTGCGATTCTCAAGGGCAATACCTACATCGGTCGAGCCTACGTCGTCAACCAATGGTGCATCACCGCCTATGAGCCCATCGAAGACGCCTCCGGCAAAATCATCGGCGCACTGTTCGTGGGTGTCCCACAGGAATCGGTCGCCGAAGTCCGTAAGAACATCATGAACACCAAGGTCGGGGAGACCGGCTATGTCTACGTACTCGGCGCGTCCGGCTCCGAACGCGGCAAATACATCGTCTCCTGCGAGGGAAAACGAGACAATGAGAACATCTGGGATGCCAAGGACGCTGACGGCAATTACTTCATCCGAAATGCTATCGAAAAGGCCGTGACGACCCAAGACGGCCGTAGCGAATTTGTGGCCTATCCCTGGAAAAACACTGACGACGCGGCCCCGCGCATGAAAACCGTCGCGGTCACCTACTACGAGCCCTGGGACTGGGTCATCGGAGCCGGTACCTATGACGATGAATTCGAAGCCGGACTCGACATCATTCGAAGCTCGATCAACCAGAGCCTCTACATCTGCCTTGGGGCCACCGTGGTCATTATCGTCCTGATCGCGGGCTTAAGCGTAATAGTCTCCTCCGGTATCTATCGGGTGCTGCGCACGCTGATCGGCGAATCGCGCCGCTTGGCGGAGGACGCGGTATCGGGCAAGCTGGAGTCGCGCGGCAATCCGGAGCTGGTCACCGAGGAGTTCCGCGATA
>JAFGIR010000402.1 GCA_016929515.1 Pirellulales bacterium
CCGGCCCAACGCCATCGCCAAGGACGTCCTACGCCATAAACAAATCGGCAAGGCCACGGGCATGGTCATGCTGGGCTATTCGGGCACGAGCATCTTGGACAAAAAGGACTACGCCTCGCTGACCGTGCTCGACGCGATCACCTCGGGCTACAGTTATCCCGGCGGCTGGCTCCACAAGGAATTGCGGGGCCAAGGCCTGGTCTACTTCGTTCATGCCATGCAAATCTCGGGTCCGGCGCCGGGCTACTTCGCTGTCGTGGCGCAAACCCGGCCGGAAGCCGTCGACGAGGTCGTCGGGCGCATCGAGAAAAACCTCGAAAGAGCCAAGGAGGGCCAGATCGCCCAGGAAGAATTCGACCGCGCGATCGAGATGATCATCGCACTGCACGCCCAGGAGAATACGACCATCGCCCAGCAGGCTGCCCAAGCGGCAACCGACGAACTCTATGGTTTGGGCTATAACTACGACAAGTCGTTCGACGAGCGTATCCGCGCCGTGACGCTCGAAGACGTTGTCCGCGTGGCGAAGAAGTACCTCAACAACCACGTCGTGGTCACCGCCTCGCCAGCCCCGGCTAAGTAGCCGGCACGGATGATAGCCACAAAAAACACGAGAAGACACGAAGAGAATGAAAGGGCAGGAATAGTGAAATGGGAGAATATCAACGATCTTTGTGATGTGGTTCGAGAGACCAGCTTTGCGATCCACGCCTACCACCGAAACGGGCATCTTGAGAAAGTCTACGAAAGGGCCCTGGCCAACCGATTGCGAAAACAGGGTCTCGGCGTCGAACAGCAGTTCGCGCTAACCGTCTATGACGAGGATGGCGCTACGCTGGGCGAATACTTCGCCGATTTGTTTGTCGAA
The DNA here is from genome assembly GCA_016929515.1 of Pirellulales bacterium. Classification (GTDB taxonomy): domain Bacteria; phylum Planctomycetota; class Planctomycetia; order Pirellulales; family Thermoguttaceae; genus UBA11386. The sequence continues at coordinate 869 of JAFGIR010000402.1, forward strand.
GACTGCCTGATTGTCGAAATCAAGGCATGCAAGTCGATTACCGCCGAGCACGTTGCCCAACTGCTCGGATACTTGAAATCGTCACGTGTCGAGACCGGATTGCTGATCAACTTCGGTGCACCGAAGCTTTACATCAAGAAGTTCTTGATGACATCGCGGGAATAGCCATGAAGGACAGGGATGGCCGCGAGAAACACGAAAAGGCACGAAGAAAAGAGTGAATTGTCTGTGTTCTTTGGTGTTCTTTGGGGACACCTTATCCTATTTCCGTGGTCCCAAATTCTCACAAAGTTCTTTCTCAGTCATCCTTTGCTGCGTTCAGGACAACTTTTTGAGGTTTCATCTATCCAAACTCAGGACGGCTGAACCCCCCTTCTCCTTCTTGTGTCTTTTCGTGTTTTTCGTGGCCATTTGTCCTGTCTGAAGAAAAAGTCCCAAGCAAGACGGGCGGCGGGAAGTAGATCATTGCAGCACGCGCACGATCCACGGCATGGCCGCGTAGGCAATCGCGGCCAGCGGCACGATTCCGAAGCGGATCATGAGCAAGTCCGTTCGCGTTGGCTCGGTCGGGCGGCGCTGTAGGATCACGCCGGTTGTGACAAGCTGTGCGATCATCGCCGCGACGCAGACGCGCAGCAAGTACCCGCCGTCGAGCATCAGTGCCGAGAGAGCCAGCAACACGCCCTGCAGGACGAGCCCTTGCCAGAAGGCCCTGAAAGCAGAATCAGCGATTTGAATCTTGCGCACGGGGTCGGATGTCTCTCTTCCACCATCGGTCCTGCTCTGCCGACGATCTCTGTGCCCTCGGTGTATCGAGGGGGATTCCTTTCGTCACCAGCCGCCTGACGTGGCTGGCTTTACTTGCTCTTCCACAGACCGTGCAAGTTGCACCAGGCTCGGGCGGAGACCTCCTTAGCGTCGGTCATGAAGGTGGCGACAGGATCTCCACCCGGTTCGAGATACTGGCGCGAGACGTGCCCGTCGTGGATCAGGTCGATGAAACCGATGAAGTGGGCGCGGCTCATGGGATGGGCCACTTCGCCGACCGTGACCTTGTAGCCACCGTCGATCTTTGCGATCACCGGGACGTGTTTCTCCTGGCCCTCGTCTTTGGTTTTCTCTTCGAGCAATTTCATGGGCACGCCGCAATGGACGATCGGCGCGCGGCCCGGCTCCAGGATTTCGGCGACCGTGCCGCAGATTTCGCAGTAGTAGACCTGCGACCGTGCTTCCTTGGGATATCTTCTCTTTTTCCCGGTGTCCTTCTTCGTTTCGTCGGCCCGTGCAATACCGGCCATGCTCACCGCCGCAGTGGCCACGCCCACGCTCGTCAAAAATTCACGTCGTTTCATGGTAATCGCTGCCTCCGGTCAAGAGATCGAGAAATGGCCCAACGCGGGCTCGCTCAATCGTACGTCGGCACGATGGATAAGGCAAGCGAATCGCGGTAAATCGGCCGCCACGGAAGGAATAACGCCGGTCGACGATTGGCAAATCAACCGTTCTTGGGCCAAGCCGCGAGGCCGGCGCAGAGCCGTAGGCAAACCGTACTCACGACGATTGCCTACCAGTTTTCGGCCAGAAGTTCGAAATGCGCCTGGGGATGGGCACACGCGGGACAGGCGGCCGGCGCCTCCGTTCCTTCGTGTACGTAGCCGCAATTGAGACAGCGCCAACGAACCGGTTCGTCTTTTTGAAATACGGTTCCGCCCTCGACGTTGGCCAGCAGGCCGCGGTAGCGCCGCTCGTGCTGCTTCTCGGCGACCGAGACGGCTTCGAACGTTTTGGCGATCGCCTTGAAACCTTCTTCCTCGGCCACTTGGGCGAACGCGGGGTACATGTCGGACCATTCCTCGTGTTCCCCTTCGGCCGCCGCGCGGAGGTTTTCGGCCGTCGTGGCGATGACGCCCGCGGGAAACGCGGCCACGATTTCGACGGTTCCCCCTTCGAGATACTTGAAAAACCGTTTGGCGTGCTCCTTTTCCTGGTTGGCCGTCTCCTCGAACACTCCGGCAATCTGCACGAATCCTTCCTTCTTGGCTTGGCCGGCGAAGTAGGTGTATCGATTTCGTGCCTGCGATTCTCCCGCAAACGCGGTCAGCAGGTTGAGTTCGGTTTTCGAGCCCGAGATATCCATGACGATTTCTCCATGTTGGGGAATTGTCTTTCAATGCACCATTGCATCACAACTACCAGAACGCTTACCGATGTGCAAGAGGTGACGTTCTTGTCGACCTTCGTTTTTATCTGTCGTTGGGCAGTCCATAGATGCGGAAGCCGTCGCCCTGGGTAATGAGCGTCATTCCTCCCGGAAGAAGGTCGCGGTCGGGGCTTTCTTGACCGTCGACGTCGACAATCACCAGCCGTTTCGCGCCCGCGCGCCGACACGCCGCTAGTCGGTCGATCAACTCGGGCTCGTCCGGCTCCAGGGCCCAGCCCGGCCGATCGCAGTAGTAGAGCAAATCGATACCGCTGCCGTGCATCGTCACGACCGGCTCATCGCCGGCAGTCAACTCGCGGACCGCCTGGGCGGCCGGCAGCACGGCCCGATCTTCCTCGGGCGTCTTCAGCATCGGGCCGGCAGTGTAGCGCAGCGAAGCCAACAGCGACAAGACCAACACAACTACCACGGCCGCGCGCGACGGACGCAATCGCTCGGCCAGCCGCGCCCAACCCAAGCCGGCCACGATCGCAATCGGCGGCAACGATACCGTGTAGTAGTAGTTCATCTCGTAGAATTTCCGCGGCATCGCCACAACCAGAATCGCCATCGCCAGAAGCCAAACCGCGTAACGCCGCCACTGGCGGTCCAACAGGCCGGCAAAAGGCAACATGAAAGCCACCGGGGTGAGCACCACTCCGGAGAAGTCGTCGAACAATTGGCGATAGAAGTCGGCCTGTCCCAGCAGCGGATGGGGGAACCCATGCGCCTCGGTACTGTCGCGGAGCGAATAGAACACCTGGTCCGCCAGCGAACCGCCCGGCGACGCGACGTGCACGACGAAGAGAACCCAAACCACTGCCGGCAACGAAGCCACCAGAAATACTAGGGTTGTACGGTAGGGTGTGTGCTTGCACGCACCAATCCGGCATGGAAGAGGTTGGTGCGTGCGAGCACGCACCCTACATGCAGCGAACAGCATGTACCCGATCGGCAGAAGAAGCACGATCATGTAGATCTTGGTCAGCGCCAACAGCGCGAAGCACGAGGCGGCCACGGCAAGCCATACGGTGCGTCGTCCGGAAATCCATCGGTCCAGCGCGTTCATGGTCGAGAGCGTAAGGAAAACGACAGACGCTTCGAGCATGAAGCACTGGCCGTAGATGACGGCCACCGGCGACAGTGCTAGAACCGTGGCTGCCGCCATTGCGGCCGGCTGCCCATGCCGGCGGCGTACGTAATCGAACAAAATCACCACGGAGGCCACGCTCAGGCCGATCGAGACGGCACGTCCCCAAACGTCGAGCGAGCCCCCCAACCCCTTCCACAGCCCGCCAGCCAAGTAGGCCGACAAAGGCACTTCAAGCAAATGGAGCCCCCGCTGGCCGCCGCGAAGACAATCCAGACGCGGCAGCCAGAACGACGCCCGATGTTCGACCAGATTTCGGGCAATCATCGCGTAGACCACGTTCTTTGTGGCAAAAACGCCCAGCAACGGACGACCGATCGCCATCAAACGTAGCGCGAACGCGAGAAAACACACGCCGAGAAACCACGGGGAAAAATGCGAAGTCTGCGAAAGATGCGTCCTATTGGGCTCGGTCCTCGATTCCGACATGGTTCGTCATCTCCAGGCACTCGTCTGGATCGTCGCGGACATCCTGAGCCAACCTGTTAGGCTGGGCAATCTTCAGGCTGAGTTGAAGAAAAGTGGGAAAAAGATGCGGGTTGGCAAAACGCTTTGGCCGAATATACCGTTGAACCCGCATATCTTAACAGACGAATCGCGGTACGAACGCACGCTCGCACGTCACGCGAGCAAGGAACCAGACTGACTACAGCACGATTCACCGGGGGGACACTTCCCATGCGACATATTCTACTTATTTTGACTCTCCTCGGATTGACTGCTGGCGCGGGCTGTCGGATGTGTGCTCATCCGTTCGACTATTGTGGACCAACCTACGTCGGCGAGTGCGGCACGGTTTGCTGCGATCCGGACGCTCGGGCCGGGTCGGTCTTGTCACCCCCACTCGACACAACGGCCGTGCCCGAGATGATCGTCGACGAATCGTCGGAACTGGTCGAGGAAGTATCGTTGCCCATCTCGCAAGCCGAGAAGACGACCAAACGATCGAAAACGAGAACGGCACGCGTCGTGCCGATCCCGGCACCGCCGCGTAAAGGCTGATCCGACGGCCCAACTCGTCTCAAACAGAGATCGGCCCTTCTAACCTTGCCGAGTCGTTGCCCCGATCCAATGTGCTGCGCGGATGAAGCTCTGTCGGCCATCGAGGAGTCTTGGACCCGGACGGCCGAACACTTCTGCCGATCGTTCGGGCACGTTTCCCTGGCCCAAGTCGCCGAAGCCACGAGGTGCCAGGTCGAAGAGGCCGTCTTTCTGGCCGCGTGCCGCCATCGCGGACTGCTGCCCGACGTTCCGCCCGACCAACTGCAACCGTTGGCCATCGAGCGGTTCGGCCCCGCGTTGTTCCAACTGCGTAGGGTGCGTGCTCGCACGCACCAACCAGATGCGGAAGAGTATGAACGCGCGTCCGACCCCGCTCTATCTCCGCTCGACGGGCTGAGTGTTTCGCCCGACATGCTTGGCCATGCCCATCACCGGTTACTTCGCCTGTGTTTGCGTCGAGGCTCGGGCGTTCGTCCCCACGCGGTCGGCAGCAAGGAGGCAGCCAAGACGAGCGGCGTTTTCTATACGCCCGAGTACGTAACCCGATACATGGTTGCTCGGGCCGTCGCGAGCCTGCAACGGAATCCGCCGGAGAGAAACGACGTACGACCGTTGTCGATTGTCGATCCGGCGTGTGGCTGTGGGGCGTTTCTTCTGGCGGCCTATCGCCATTTGCGCGATCGGGCGGCCGGCGGCCAAGTCGACATGCTCGCCTGGCGCGACCGGCGTCGCGCCGTCCTCGAGCGGCTTCACGGCGTCGATCTCGACGGCCAGGCCGTGTTGACCGCCCGCCGCGCGCTTTGGTTGGCGGCGGCCGACGAACCCGCAGGCCTGCTCTCGCCCAGCGAAACCGACGTGTTCTTCGAGACGATTCGACCAGGCAACGCGCTGGCCGGTCCGACGCTCGATCCGTGGCTCGGAGCGTTCGACCTGGTGTTGGGCAATCCGCCCTATCGGCGAGAACGCGGCGCTAAGTCGCTGCTGGACAAAATCGCCCAAACCGAATTGGGCCGCCGGTGGCGCTCCGCGCGAATGGATCTTTGGTACTACTTCGTCCATCGGGCACTCGAATTGCTTCGCGACGGCGGCGTGTTGTCGCTGATCGTCAGCGGCTATTGGACGGCCGGCACCGGCGCGGCGAAACTGGTCGAACAACTCCGTTGCGAGACACACGTGGAAGAGATTCTCGAATTCGGCCGGCTCCGCGTCTTCGACGAAGTCGCGGGACATCACATGATCCTTCAGGCCAGAAAGACTCGCGGCGCGACCACGACGACCGTAATCAAACGGCCGGATACGGACCAGGCCGCTTCGGCCGAACCGTTTCTGGCGGGCCGATTGCCGCTGGTCGTTTTTGAAAAAACGCCCGAGGAACTCTTCGACGGCGGGCGGGTCGATTTGGAACCGGTCGATCGCGATCTGCTCGAAGCGCTCGCCCGCGGCGTACCGCTCGGTCGATTGGGTCGAGTCCGCCAGGGAATTGCCGAAAACCCAGCCGTCGTCAGTCGATCCGCGAATCGGCGCCACGGCAACCGGTGGACGACCGGCCAGGGCGTTTTCGTTCTGACGGCGGACGAAGTCGACGCGCTCGAATTGTCCGATCACGAAAGGTCGCTGCTGAGAGCCTATTGCCAGCCACGCGACGTGTTGCGCTACGACCTGGCCGATCGGCCGTCGCGAACGTTGATCTATTCGACGGCCGAGACGTGTCCCGACCTCGGGGCCTTTCCGGCGATCGAGCGGCATCTGTCCCGATTCCGTCCGATCATGGAAGCACGCCGCGAGACGCGCGGCGGCCGACGCCCCTGGTGGCAACTGCATTGGCCACGCGATCCTTCGCTCTGGACGGCCGACAAGATTCTCTCGGTCCAGATGGCCCGGCGACCGGCGTTCGCCGCCGCGCTAGGGCCCGCCTACGTGAATTTCA
>JAFGIR010000403.1 GCA_016929515.1 Pirellulales bacterium
CTCGCGAGCCGCCTGCACCGCCGGCAGCAGCAGCGCCACCAAGATCCCGATGATCGCAATGACTACCAGCAGTTCCACGAGTGTAAAACCGGCACGACGCATGTTGGGCTACCGCCTCGCGGTTCTGCGGGTTTGGGCCAACGATACTCCGGCCAGCATGGTCAACAGTAGGATGAACACCGTTGGCTCGGGCACGCTTGAGGTTGCTTCTTCAGAGACTTGGACACCCCAGTGGGCCGCCATGATGGCCGCGTCGGCCGGACCGACAAGGCGGTCGCCGTCGAAATCGCCGTCGAACCAACTGGCATCCTCCGACGTGCCCCAGTGGGCCGCGAGTCGCGCGGCGTCGCCTTCGTCGACCACGCCGTCACCGTTCGCATCGCCGGGGACCGAAACCGTGGCCGGCGCGAAATCGGCTGGTGAAACGGCCCACATGCGATAGCCGGCGGTCGGATCGCCCGACTCCTGGTCGAAGATGCCCGTCACGTTGAACGTGCCGCTAGGTAAAGCGGCCGAATCGAACGCGGCGTTGTCACCCAGTTTGACGGCAAACTCGCGAGTTCCGTCGGTGACAATGACCTGGCCATAGCTCGACCAATCGGTGCCGGTCGCGCTGACGGTAACGTTATCGAGCGTGACGTATTGGCTTTGGTAATACTCGGCCGGACCGTCTTCGAGGGTCCGAGACGCGTCAAACAGGAACGTGCCATACTCGTCCATGACATCGGAAAGCGCGATGGCCGTCGGCGTCAGCGGCAGATTGCGGTCGATCACGACAATGTCGAAATCGTACGACGGGTCGTTCAGATGCTGCTCGTTGCAGTTGAACTTGCCGTTATGACCGAGTCCGCCCCGGGCACGGACCTCGATGAGATCGCCGGCTCGTAGCGGTTCGACGATCGTGCCACGGGCCGTGTTCAGCCGCGTCATCTCAGCGTTCCAGTGTTCATCGGAATAGCTGAACTGTGGCTTGAACTCGCCTCCCCAGTACATTAGCAGGTTGCCATAATTCTGGCCCACCCAAAGCGCCGCGCCACCGAAGTCGCCGGCCAATTCGTCGGGCTGCTCGGGATCGAGGTCCTGGCCGACCGCCTGAATGTAAATCTGCCACTGGCCGCCGAGTGCTCCAGGCACGTTATATGCATAGTTGGCCGTGCTATCGAGCATTTTGCTCGGATCGTTCAGCACAACACCGCGGAGCTTGTAGGCCTGCGGCTCGCCGATGTAGCCCGTCAACGTCGGAATCTGCCAGGTGGACTCGCCGTCGCCGTCGACGCCCTGCATGTCGCTGAATTTGACGTAATCAACGTCGTCTTCCCAGTTGATGTCATCGTATTCATAACCGACCGCCTCGGAGGTCCCGACGGACAGAACGAACGCAGCGAAGACCAGGCCGAAGCTTGCGGCCAGGATCTCGCGCGAAAAAGAACGAAACGAAACACGCGCTTTCATGTTGTTTGGTCCTCAGGTAATAAGTAATACTCTTTTGTATTCTGTAATACTGAGATTGTAACAATCGGCGGAAGGTCCGCAAGTCCTACGTCGGAGACAAATTATAGAGGGGGCATTGCGCAATGCTAGCGAGGGGTGCCTGTCGGCCGAATTTCAGCGTTACCGGCTGGCGGAAGAAGCCGCCGCGGGCCGTTCGGCTTTCGGCGACGTCAGGCCGGGGATTGGCAGGTTGGAAACCTGGTTGTTCCGGTCCAGGTCGATCACCCGAATCAGGTGGTTGTTCGTGTCGGCCACGTAGAGTTTTCCGTCGGCGGCCGCGATGCCGGCCGGCTCGTTGAATCGAGCGGGCGCGTCGCTGCTGCCCGGCTGACCGTCGCCGGCGATCGTCGCGACCGTGCCGGTTTTCGGGTCGATTCGTTTCACCTTGTTGTTGTAGGTGTCGGCTGCGTAGAGGTGGCCGCGATGGAAGACCACGCCCAGCGGGTGTTGGAGCCGGGCTTGTGTCGCCGGGCCATCGACGTCGCCGAACGTGAACAATCGCGCTCTGGGAAGCCCCGACGTGCCGACCAGCGTTCGCACGCCGCCACGGCCAGCCAGCGGCACCGCGCGAATCGAGCTCCCCTCGCTGTCGGCCACGTACAGCCAGGTGCCATCAGACGTCAGGCCGCTGGGCTGCGCGAAACTCGCGTAGCCCGGCGTCAACGTTTCCTTGGGAAGCAGCGCCCCGTCGACTATGTCCTCGCGGCCGTTGCCCGCATAGACACCAATTTTCTTGCCCGAGAGCGTCATCCGCCAAATCTGATGCGGCCCGGCCATGGCAATGTACAGGTATTGCTGGTGGGGCCACAGTGCCCAGGGGCTATTCAAGGCGGTTTGCGGCGGTGGCGACGAATGCACAGTCCGTGGCTGCCGGTCTTGGATTCCGGTGCCGGCAATGGTGGACACTTCGCTTCGGCCGAGGTCCACCTTGCGAATCAGATGGTTCTCGGTATCGGCTACGTAGAGCGTTTCGTCGACCAGTGCCATTCCCTGGGGCTTGTTGAATTGAGCCTTTCGGAAGTCGCCATCAGCCCGACCGGTGCGGCCCGAGCCGATGGTCGCCAGCAGAGTGCCGTCGAGCCGGGCCACCACGATTCGGTTGTGGCTGCTGTCGGCGATGAAGAGCCGCCGGCCAACCGGGTCGGCCAGCAGTTTGCCGGGAAACCGCAATGGCCCCGGCGCGGAATGTTCAACTCCAAAACTCAAGGGCCGCTCGTCGAGAAGCCCCGCGCGACGATAGACGGGAATGGCTCGATTGAGCAGCTTGGCTACTTGCGAGGCAGTGATTTCGCCGCTTCGGCGCCAGACGAGGTTACCTTGCGGATCGATTAGCACGACGGTAGGCCAGGAGTCGACGGCAAACTGCCGCCAGACTTTCAACTCGGAATCGACGAGCACCGGATGCTCGATCTCGTGACGCTCGATGGCCTCGAGGATGTTCTGCTTGTCTTTCTCGGTCTGGAACTTGGCCGAGTGTACGCCGATCACGACCAGGTTCTTCGGATAGTCCTTTTCGAGTTGTTTCAACTCGGGCAGGATGTGCATGCAGTTGATGCAACAGTAGGTCCAGAAATCGATGAGGACGAATTTGCCTCGCAGATTCGCCAGACGTAAAGGCCGATCGGAATTAAGCCACTCGATTCGCTCGGGCAGCGGTGGCACGGCAACCGCGCCACGCTGCGGCGTCTGTGCCGGAACGCGATTGGCGTGGAAGCTCAGCAGCACGCTGGCCGTGACGACAAGCGTCCACGCCAGCGGACGAGACTCGCGGTTGGATCGATAGATGAACAATTTTGAGGGCAATAGTCAGTTAGGGGGGGAGGTGTATGGTGTCCAAATCTCAAGCCGTTTGTGGAATTCTTGGGGCATTTGAAGAAAAGTCAACGACACGAGGCCAAACCACGGCAGACTTGCTTGTGTTGAGCATTTTCGGACGACCGCTGATCGATAGACATTCAGCGGGGAATGGCAGCCACGTCGAAAATCAGCCGGATGTGGCGAGTATATATCACGATAGAACCGCACCTACTTTCATCGCGCGGCTGGCTGATGTACAAATAGGGTGTTCATCGTGCCACTCTCATGGCGCGTTGGATTTTTCAGTGCTGAGAATTCTACTCAATGTATGGAGGGCGAATCGTGACTACGGAACGTCAAGTTTATTTGTGCGAGGTGTGTGGCAATCTGGTCGAGGTGTTGCGATCCGGCCCCGGCACGCTCGTATGTTGTGACCAGCCGATGACCCTGCAGAAGGAAAACACGACCGACGCGGCGAAGGAGAAGCATGTGCCGGTGGTCGAGCGAATCGGTAAGCAATTGAAGGTGTCGGTTGGGAGCGTTCTCCATCCGATGACCGAAGATCACTACATCGAATGGATCGAAGTCTCCAGCGGCAACAACACCATGCACCGGCACCTTCAACCGGGCGACGCACCCGAGGCCTTGTTTCCGGCGCTCGAGGGCGAAGTCGTGGTGAGGGCCTACTGCAACCTGCATGGTCTTTGGAAAGCCTGAGTTGAGCAGGAACGGAACGAAGATGGCAACACAAAAAGACGTGTTGAACGCGCGTGTGCTCCAACGGATGGACGTGGCGCCGGGCCTGATGATTGTGCAGGTGGCTCCCGACGGCTGGAAGCTGCCGGAGTTTCGACCCGGTCAATACACGATGCTCGGTTTGCCCGTCTCGGCCGCGCGTTGCGAAGGGTCCGATCCGGATATGAACAGACACGACCCCGACGACATCATTACGCGGACCTATTCGATCACGTCGTCGTCGGCGCCGCATGATTTTTTCGAGTTTTACATCTTGCTGGTTCGTTCGGGCGAACTGACGCCGCGCTTGTTCGCGCTGAGGGTTGGCGACCCTCTGTTTCTGTGGCCGAAGACCAACGGCATGTTCACGATCGATTCGGTGCCCAACGACCAGAACGTCATGCTGTTTGCGACGGGAACCGGTCTGGCACCCTACATGAGCATGATTCGTTCGTCGTTGGCCCAGCACCGCGAACGTCGGCTGGCGGTGGTTCACGGAGCCTATCGTTCGTGTGACTTGGGCTATCGGTCCGAACTGACCGCGCTCGAACGGATAGGCTCGCATTTCGACTATATTCCGTTGATTAGCGACCCCGACCACGAGCCCGTTCCTTGGTCTGGACGCACGGGCTTCTGCCAGGACATTTGGCGCCGGGGGGTGATTGAAGATCGCTGGGGTTTTCGGCCTTCGCCAAGCGACACGCACGCGTTTCTCTGTGGCCACCCAGCCATGATAAAAGGGATGATTGAATTGCTCACCGCGGACGGCTTCGTGGAACACAGTGAACAGACGCCCGGACAGATTCATTTGGAGAAGTACTGGTAGAGAGTCAATTGCCGCGAGGTTCACCAAATCAAGCGGTTGCAAAGCAACGCGATGATTGGAGCCGCCGTGTTGTAGATGCCTGGGTGTGATTTGCATGGACTTGCTTGGCTTGATCAACGGTGATGATTGCCATGAACCGGGACTCCATAATTCGGACGTTGTTGGTTGAATCGTGTCCGACGGCGCGGGGTGAGTTGGCCGAGAAGCTGAGGCGTTGCGGTTGCCGGGTAACGCCCATGGAGTGCGACGAGGAGGCCTCCACCTCGCATCGGACCGAGGGCTATGCTTTGGCCGTTCTGAGCGTGGATCGCATGCGAGACCACGGCTTCTGGCTCTGCCGGCAGTTGCGATCGGTCTCGGGCGGCACCGATCCGTTCATTCTGGCCGTGAGCGACGAATGGGACGCCGGCCGGCTGGCCTGGTTGTTCGAAGCGGGCGTCGATGACTGCCTGAATACGGCTCCGGGCGAGTCATGGTTGGCCACGCGGCTGGCTACGGTCCGTCAACGGATCGCGCTTGGCCAATTGGAGCGAGAAAACGTTTCGCCTAGGCCGAACCCGCTTGGAGCGACTTCGTGGTTGACGAAAGCCCTACCCCACGGTTTCTTTCGAACGGGTGTCGTGGAGCGACGTTTCTTGCAGGTCAACCAGGCTTTGGTTGACATGCTCGGTTACGAATCGGAAGAGGATTTGCTCGGCGTTGATCTGTCGACGGACGTTTATCAGGTTCCCTTCAATCCAGAAGCGGCGATCGCCCAATTCGGGGGTCAGGTGTCGGGTGTTGAGTTGCCCTGGAAACGCAAGGACGGCACGCCCATCACGGTTCGCGTTTCGGGACAAGTGATTCGCGGTGCAGATGATCTGCCTGTGCAATTCGAGGGTATCGTCGAAGATATAGCCGAAAAGAAGCGAGCCGAGACCGATCTGCGAGAAACACGCGACGAACTCTGCGCGATCTACGACGGAATGGCCGATGGAATTCTCGTGGTTGAAGGCGCCACCAACCGCGTGATCCGCACGAATCCCGCCATGTGCAAGCTCATGGGCTACTCGGAGGCGGAACTGTTGCGGATGTCCGTCAGGGACCTGTGTCGTTCGGCGGAACACGGTGCCGCTGGTGAACTTCTTCTGGCGGACGCCGAGCGCGGGAGCCGGCTGACCGTCGACGTGCCGCTTCAGCGCAAGGACGGATCGGTCGTCTACTGCGACGTGGCAACCAATCGCTTCGAGTGCCGAGGGGGGCACCTCTGCACGGTGTGCCTAGTCCGCGAGGCGACCGCTCGGCGACATGCCGAAGAGATCTTAGCCAAGAGCGAAGCCCGATTTCGGGCACTGTTCGAAGGCGCGGCGCTCGGCGTGGTTCTAAGCGACCGGGAAAGTCGCGTGCTCCAGTGCAACGCGACCTTCGCGAACATGCTGGGCTACTCTCCCGAAGAGCTGCTCGGGCGACTCGTGACGGAGATTACTCACCCAGATGAGTTGGGTGAGGAAAAACAACGTATCCGCGAACTGTTCGACGGCGATCGAGAGTCGTTGCGATTGGAGAAACGTTTCCTTCATCGCGGCGGTTCCACAATCTGGTGTCGCATTGCGTTATCGCTTTTGCCCGAACCGGGTGAACGCCGCCGGCACGTCATCGGTGTGGTCGAGGATATTTCATCGAGGAAGCTCACGGAGCAAGCATTGCGGGAATCAGAGCGGATGCTGCGCGGCCTTGCGGAAAACCTTCCCGATATCATCACCCTGGTCGCGCCCGACTGGACCATCCAGTACATCAACCGCGAACCGCGCGACAGGTCGGTTAAGGAAATCATAGGACAGAGCGTTTTTTTGTTCATGCCGCCGGAGTATCGGCGCGTATTCGTGGACGCGCGACGGCGGCTGGTCGCGTCTCGCCAGGTGCAAACCGTGCAAATACGAGACAACTTCGGCTGGTCGTGGACCGTGCGGATGGTGCCGTTCGAGGAGGACCGGAAAGACACCAGCGTCTTGCTCATCTGTACCGATATCACGGATCAGCAGGCGGCCGCCGAAGCCGTTCAGCAGGAGCAGGATGCGTTGCGGAGAATGTTGGAACTATTCGAGCGCGATCGTGAACTGGTCGCGTTTGAAATCCACGACGGGTTTTCGCAACAACTGACCGGAGCCCTCCTCAATTTCGAAGCGGCCCGCCAAGCAATATTTCAGCCCGCCCAACCGGTTGACAAGAATTTCGACTTGGGTGTCCAGTTGTTGCGCGAGAGCATAGCCGAGTCGCGTCGGCTCGTTCGCGGTCTGCGTCCTCCGGTGCTCGACGAATTCGGCATCGTGCCGGCCATTGAGCACCTGATTGAAGATCATCACTCGGTGGGCGGCAGTCCCGTTCAATGCGTCACGTTCGGCATGACCGATCGTCTGGCCCAACCATTGGAAAGCGCCCTGTTTCGCATTGTCCAGGAAACACTGAACAACGCTCGAAAGTACAGCCAGAGCAAGCGGATTCGGATCAATTTGTCGCAAAAAGACGAACGTGTCCGCGTCGAAGTCCGGGACTGGGGTGTTGGCTTCAATCCGGAAGAAGTCGGTCCCGACCATTTCGGGCTGCGCGGCATTCGTGAACGAGCGCGGCTTCTGGGCGGCTCGGTGGAAATCGAAACCGAACCCGGCGTCGGAACGCGTATTTGCGTCGAATTGCCTCTGGTCCGCCGAGTTGACGCGGTTGGCGACTAGCAGAGGACGCTGTGGGCCGTCCTCCTTTTCCCCCCAACCATTTCTACCGTCGCTTTTCGACAAGACTCATGGTGCTGGCGGCCGGGTGGGGTCAATCGGTTGACCTAACGTGCCGATACCAATATAGTTAGATCAGGTTCTTCGCGGACGCGTGTTGCGCGGGATCCTCGGGAAGCAAATCGAACAGAACAAAGTAGGACGTCTCGAACTTAGTGCCGGCGGATCGGCCTGTGCCGTTCGTTGTCGGTTTGTCCGGTCGAGACGAATGCTGTTCCCAGTGTAGATTGCGAGTGTATCCCATGAGTATCGACCAGGGCGCCGGCACGGGTTTTTCGACGATGCGCGGTCGCAATTACCCCTCCATTCGCCAGTTTACCGTCTTCCTGGAGAACCGCGTTGGGCAGTTGCTCGAAGTGATCCGTCGCTTTGAGGGCAGCAAAGTGCATATTGTGGCCCTCTCGATCACCGACTCGTCCGAATGTGCCTTCGTGCGTTTTCTTCTGAGCGATCCGGAGGGCGGACGCGAGATTCTCGAACGCGCCGGGCTGGCGATTATCGAGAGCGATTTGATCGGCATCGAACTGCCCGAGGGGCCCCAACCGCTTTTGGCCATTTGCACCGCACTCCTTCAAGCCGAGATCAACATCGTCCAGGCCTATCCCCTCTTTATCCGGCCGAGGGGGCATGCCGCCGTGGCGCTCATGGTCGACAACATCGAGATGGGCCAAGAGACGTTGCACAGCAAGGGGTTTCGTATGGTCACCGAGAGGGACCTGGCCGAGGAAGATTAGCCCGATGACCCTGTCACTTGACAGGATTGCCGGGACTGTCAAACTCGGGCTAGAATTAAGGAATCTGACCTCGGTGGTCAGCTTTGTCCTTGGGCCGAACGTTCGCCCCATCCCGAGACCGTTTTTTCTTGAGGTTCGAAACGGACGGCCCCCTTCGTCTCACGTGAGTCGCCTCCATGTCGATCAACGTCATTTGTCCCGGATGTCACACGCGATTCAAGGTTAGCGACCGGTTTGCCGGTCGATCCGGCGCGTGTCCAAAGTGTAAATCGCCCATTCAGGTTCCCACCGCCGACCAGGAAATCAAGGTCCACACGCCCGAACAGTACGCTCACGGCGGACGTGCGGCCGACGGCCGGTTGGCGCTCAAGCCGATCGAGCGCAACCAAGCCAAGTTCTCGCTCGTTCCGGCAATCAGCATCTTGGCAATCACGGTGGCGGCTTTTGTCGTGGCATGGTTGGCCGGGAGCTTGCTCCGAGAATACTGGCTATTCCGCGCGGCCGCGCTGCTTCTCATTTCGCCTCCGCTCGTGTGGGCCGGCTATCTGTTTCTCCGCGACGACGATAGCCTCGAGATGTTCTCGGGCAACCTGTTGCTGATCCGAACGGCAATCTGCGCGATGTCCTACGCCGCGCTTTGGGCCGTCTTTGGATACGCTTCACCGCACGTTCTCACGGGAGAAGTGTGGAATTGGCTGATTGCCGCGCCGCCGTTCATCATCACCGGAGCGCTCGTGTCGCTGGCTTGCTACGATTTGGATTTCGGCAACGGGTGTTTCCATTACGCTTTCTATCTCCTCGTGACGATTCTGCTTCGTGCATGCGCCGGCATGGGATGGATTTGGCAAATCGGGCTATGACGGACCTCCTCGACATCCCGGAAATCGGTGGGCTCGATTCTCGCAAATCGGTCCTTCGCATTCCTCCGGAAATCGACGTCCCGCTGACGCCTCGCGTACGGCAGTTGATCGACGCGCCCGAGTTCCGCCGGCTGAACCAGATCAGTCAACTGGGGCTCGTCTCGCTGGTCTATCCGGCGGCCGGCCACACCCGATTCGAACACAGCCTGGGCGTGTACCGCCTGGCGCTGCTGTTTCTTCGGCGGCTTGCCCACGACCGGCGCTTTGCCCAGGCCATCACCGCGGCCGACGCCGAGCGACTGCTTGCGGCGGCCTTGTTGCACGATTTGGGCCACTGGCCCTTCTGTCATCCGATCGAGGACATTGATCTTCCGGGCGTCCCGAGCCACGAGCTGTTTGCCAATAGCTTTCTGTTGGAAGGCGAGATCGCCGACGTGCTGCGGACCGATTGGGGAATCGCTCCTCGCGAGGTGGTCGCCCTGTTGGCCGAGAAACCGCGCGATCGGGCCTCGCGCGTTCTCGCAAGCATGCTTTCCGGGCCGGTCGACATCGACAAGATGGACTATCTGTTCCGCGATAGCTTGCACGCCGGCGTGCCCTACGGACGCAATTTCGACCACCAGCGGCTCATCGGCAGCCTTTGTCTCAACGAGCAGGGCGACTCGTTGGCCATCACCGACAAAGGAAAAACGGCCGCCGAAATGATGGTCTTCTCGCGCTACGTCATGTTTTCCGAGGTCTACTGGCACCACGGCGTCCGCGCCGCCACTGCCATGCTTCAAAGAGCGTTCTATCTGCTCAGCGCGGAACTCGAACTCGACACCCTGTTCCGGCTCACCGAGCGGGCCATGATTGCCCAACTCGAAGCGGCCGCCGCCGGGGCGCCGGCCGGCGACTTGCTCGCGGGCCTTTGGGGCGCCCGGCGACAGCTCTACAAGCGGCTGGTGGAATACGATTTCCTGGGCCATCCCGCGCTGCACCGGCGGCTTGCCCGCCGACCTTATCCTTGGCTGGCTGCCTGTGCCGAACAGTTTGCCGCGTTGGCCAGCACGGCGTTGGGCCGGGTGGTCGCGCCGCACGAGATCCTCATCGACGCCCCGCCGATCCACCGCGAGGTCGAGTTCAACATCAGCGTCTACTACCCCAAGCAGGACCGCTACCGTCCGCTGGACGAAGTCTCGCCGGTCGTGCGGACGCTGGCCCGGGACCAGTTCGACGACTACGTCAAACGAGTCCGCATCTTCGCCCACCCCCGCGTGGCCGCCGACCTCCGCCGGCTGGAGCAACTCGACAACCTGGTCGCCGAGTCGATCGACCGGATGGAGTAGACGGGGGCCAGATCATGATCTGGGTGTGATGTCATCGTCTCTGCCGAATTTAGTCCCCACCCCCTCGACTTGGACCTTAATTTGCGTCGACTGGTTCTTCTGTAAGCTGCTTGCCTGCAATGCCTTGCATCATCGCGTGTCGTCGTAAAATCGAGTGGCCAATTTCGTGGTCGGAACTAAAGCCCCCAGGGTGAGGGAGGCAACTGCGGCCTTTTCTCCCCCATCCGAGCCACCTGTCATTCCGAGCGAAGCGAGGAATCTCGTCCCCACCAGACCACGCGAGATCCTTCGCTTCGCTCAGGATGACAGGCCGGGCGCCGTGCCTTGTGGCACCGACGCAACTCTTATCTATATACCGCAAACGGCCGAAATCCTCAAGGCCAAGATTTGGCCACGTTGCTTTCCTAGCACGGAGTTCACGGAGAGCACGAAGTGGAGTAGGTGGGTTCAAACCGAACCGCGCCGGTCAGTCCTCCGGGTCTTCGAGCTGCTGATTGTAGTAGGCGGCCATAATCGCCACGTCTATGCCGTCGACTACGCCGTCAAGGTTGAGATCGGCACCCGCGATTCCGAAATCGCCCTGCTGGTTGTAGTTCACCCCCAGGATAGCCTGATCGAAGATATCGACGATCCCGTCCCCGGTAGCGTCGCCGGGCAACGAGCCGAAGATAAAGTCATGTTCATCGGCCACGCCCGGTTCTTCGCTTCCAAGGACGCTGTCCAAGACGGCGACTCGCAGATACTCGGCGACGATCGAATCGTCGGCCCAGGTAATCGCAATCCGGTCGGCCCCATCGACGCCCTCGTTCAAATGCACGGTTATCGAAGCGGGAGCGGGGGCCGTGACCCATTCGTCTTCGTCGGGATCGTACAACTGGAAGAGAAAGTCCGTCGCGCTGATGTTAGCCGGATTGATGTGCGAAGGCAAGTCGTCAATATCGATCGCCACGCCCACAATCCCGTGAACATAGCCGGTAACGGTCATGCCCTCCTCAACGATCGGATTGTCGCCGCCGTCGAGTTCGTGGTAGAGATACTGGGCCACCACCTCGGCCGCATTCAGGTCGACCAGCGGATCACCGAACCAGCCTGCAGCGAAGGTGCCCAAGTCGCTACCATCGACGTCTCCGTCGAGGTCGAAGTCGCCTTCGGCGAATCCCTGATCTGTCGTGCCTGCATAATAACCCGTGCCGAAGTTGTCAAAATCCACGACGTCGACGTCCCCGTCGCTGTCGGTGTCACCCCGCAGCGCGCCGAAGTATTGCGTGTAGTCATGGGCCAGCAACACGTCGCCCTCGGGGTCGATGGTGACTTCGAGCCACTGATCCAAAATCGAATAGTCGGCCCAGCGGATCTCGATCCGATCGGCGCCGTTGGCGCCTTCGTCTTCGTGAACGATCACCGCGCTGGGGGCGGGGGCCGTCGACCAGGTCGACGGATCGCTCGTGTTGCCCACCTTGAATATGAAGTCCGAGGCGTCGATCGTCTGCCCGTCGAGCACCTCGCTCACGTCGATGACGATGCCAACGAGCCCTTTGGAGTAGCCGGTGACCGTCATGTCTGGCTCGATAATCGGATCATTATTCCCATCGAGCTTGTGGTAGAGATACTGGCCAGCGACTTCAAGCAGCATCGCACCTTCACCCGCCACATATTCGTAGTGCCAGTGGGCACCCAGGATCGCTGAATCCCTAGGCCCGACGACATTGTCGCCGTCGAAATCGCCCATCTCCCACCAAGTCTCATAGGCTGTGTTAAACGTGGTTGCCCCCCAGTTCTCCGCCACTCGTTGCGAGTCGTTTCCGTCGACTTCGCCATCGAGTGTGGCGTCGCCGGGGATGGCAACGACGAGCATCACCGTGGCTTCGTTCGAATTCGCCGCTCCGTCATTAACGATGTACGAGAAGGAATCCTTGCCATAGTACTGCCCGGCGGGAGTGTAGTCGAAGAGGCCGGTGTTCGTATCGAACGTGACACTGCCACCCCCGGCAGTCGTTATTGATCCACTGTTGCTCCAACTGTCGCCGTCCCAGAGCAGATAGTCGACTGGCGACCCTTCGTACGGATCGATGCCGAAAAGCTGCATGTCCTCAAGGGCCGTATCGGGCGGCACCCAGAACTCCAAATCCTCGGCCACGGGTGTGTGGTTGTACCCGAAGGTATAAACTGCACCACGAGTTGTGTCGTACCCTGGTGCACCGGCTACGACACTCGTGCCATCGACGGCCACAGATGTCCCTAGCTCTTGGCCTGCCTCGTCCATGCAGGTCGTTCCAATCAGTGATACGGCAATCCCGTCATATTGGTAAACGAATATGGCCCCGGCATTGTCTCCAGTGCTGAAATCACGCCCGGGGGCGCCGACCACGATGATCGATACGTCACCACAATCGGCCGTGATGTCAACACAACTGCCAAAACGATCATTGGCAACGGCCTCTGCTCCAAGCGTGATCGGATTAGCTCCCACCGCTTGCCACGGACCACATGGGGCAGTTCGCTCGAAGAGGTAGACGGCTCCTTGCCCATCTGTGGTGCCATAGGCGCCAATTGCAGCCACGTCGCCGTCTACCGCAACCGAATAGCCGAAGTGAGCGAAGTCCTCCAGGCCAATGACGGGGAGTCTTGTGGGGAGACTCCACTGATCTGTTTCGTTGTCAAACGTGGATACGTAGGCCGCCCCGGTGGCGCCCGGATCGATCGAAGAATTTGGTCCAGCACCCTCGGCTCCTATTAAGATCGTATCGCCGCTGATGCTCACTGAGCTGCCGAACATATCTCCCACCGTCAAGTAGTTTTGAATGGCACTCTCATCCGCGAGCAGCTTCTGCTTCTTCTGCCAGCCCAGCGTTTGGTCGAACGAGTACACGTAGACGGCGCCAGTTTCACTCTGCGGAGGCCAGCTGTCGTCGACAGTGTATCCGGGCGCGCCAACGACGATCGTGTCCGCCTCCTCGTTTATCGCTACGGAGGTGCCGAACGCCAGCTTGTCCGGTTCAGGGGTGTCAGCACCTTCCTGTAGTGTAATAACGTAATCCCATTGAGTACCGTTTCGCTGATAGACATACACCTTGCCCGGCGACCACCAAGAATCACCTGCCCATTTGGCGCCAACGACGGCCGTATCACCGCTGATCGCCACGGACCACCCGAAACACTCAAATTCTTGGTCGTACGGATCATTCGGATCGGGAAGGTCGGCGATCTGTTGCCAAGGCGCAGAGCCCTGTGTCGTGTCACGATAGATGAGCACTGTTGCGTATTCGTGCTCCATAGTATCAGCCGTGCAACGCATGCCGGCGATGAACTCATCTTCGTCGATTGCGACTGAACCGCCCCAATAGGTTTCCGTGGCCATCTGCTCGTCCGCGTGGATGAACTCGACGGTTGGGTACACCACCTCGCAGACATGAATCGGAACGGTCAGCGTTCTTGTTACACCTAGACCGGAATAGCGGACCTTGAAGCGGTCGACTCCGGTCCAGCCGGCAGTGGGCTGATACGTGAACGTACCGTCGCTTTGGACTACCCACTGCCCGGCGTGCGCCGGCTCGATCCAATTATCGAAGACGAGTACTCCGGTCTCGGCGCCGGGCGCTAACGTGCCGTTCAACGTCTCCCCCGAGAGCATCTTGAATTCGGTCCGAACGACGATAATGCTTACAGTCGCTTCATCATAATAATCGCCACCATCGGTCAGTGAGTACGTAAACGTATCGACACCACGGAAATCGGGGTCAGGCTCGTAAAGCAGCGTGGGACCGCTTGCAGGCTGGGGATTGAGGAGCGTCACTGTTCCGTACAGTGTGCGGACCGGCAACTGGAAATCGCCCTCGACGAAGTAGACGGCATTTCCACTCAAAGGAATCTGCTGCAAATCGTTGTTGGTGAGGCTGGAAATGAGGATTTCCAGCGGCTCGTCTTCATTTGCCACGAGGCAGTCATCGGATGCGGTAAGCTCGTGATACGTGAAAGTCACATTCCAGGGTTGGTTGCCCTCCGGGTCGCGTGTGCGAGACACAAAACCAGCCTCGAAGCTCATGCTTTGTTCACCAAGCGGAGTCACGGCCACGGGGCTCTTCGGACTGGTGCCTGCGTCATTGCTGAAATGAAATGTGATGAAGCAGTTGTCCACCAAGTCCAGGTCGTATGTCACGCTGTACTCTGAAGTCAAGTCATAATCGTAAGCCGTAACGCCGTTGAACAGGAAACCCTTGAGCAAATAGTGGATATCGCTGGGGTCAGTAATGATACTCCCAGGATCAAACGGTTCGGAGAAAACAATCGTGAAATCCGTCGGCGGACACGTATGAAATGTGTTCCCAGCTACGGGATCGCTGCTGCCGATTCTGAAATCCAGCGCAGTAATCGCACCGGCCAGATTGAGACGACCGTTCGTGACTGTCTCTTTGTATTGTGGCATGTCAATGGGATCGACACCGTTGAGAATCGCGTCACGCACTTGATCGGCCGTTGCATAGGGTGCAATGGAACACAGAAGCGCTACCGCGCCGGTAACGTGTGGCGCGGCCATCGACGTGCCGCTGATCATCTCGTAGTCAGTTGAGAAGGAGTTCCCCGTCATCGAACTTGTTTCGTACGTTCTGCACTTTCTGAAAAAACGGCGGTAGGCCGGTTGTGATTCAAAACTGATCTTGCAATGAAAAAGGCTCTTCCATCATTGTGC
>JAFGIR010000404.1 GCA_016929515.1 Pirellulales bacterium
AGCCTTTCGCGCGGGCGCCAGCGACATCCACATCGAACGGTTCGAGGAACGCTGCACGATTCGGCTTCGCGTCGACGGCAAGTTGATCGAGGTTGCTCCGCCGTCGTTGTCGCTTTATCCGGCCGTCGTGGCACGCATCAAGGTCCTCTCGAAAATGGACATCGCCGAGAAACGCAAGCCACAGGACGGCGCCATTTCCTTGAAGACGGGCGACAAGCGCATCGACTTGCGCGTCAATACCGTGCCCACCGTGCACGGGGAGAAAGTGGTCCTGCGCGTACTCGACCGAAGCTCGATCCCGTTGGAATTACTGGACCTCGGCTTCGACGATCGCCAGGCCAAGGACTTGTGTGAATCGATCGAAATGCCTCATGGTCTGATGCTGGTTACCGGCCCGACGGGAAGCGGCAAAAGCACGACACTCTACGCCTGTTTGACCCGGCTCAACAAGCCGGACGTGAACATCTGCACGGTCGAGGACCCGGTGGAATATAAATTCACGGGCATCAACCAGATTCAGGTGAAGGCACAGGTCGGTTTGACGTTTGCCAATGCCTTGCGGTCGTTTCTGCGGCAGGATCCGGATGTCATCATGGTCGGCGAGGTACGCGACCAGGAGACGGCCCAGATCTGCATGCGAGCCGCATTGACAGGCCACTTCGTCTTGTCGACCATTCACACGAATGACGCGCTCTCCGCGGTGAACCGGCTGCAGGACATGGATATCGAAGCGTTTCTGCTCGCGTCCACCTTGCGCGTTTTGGTTGCACAGCGTCTGATCCGGCGTCTCTGTCCGAAGTGCCGCGAGTCTTACGAGTGTGACGAAGAGACCGCCCGTCGCGTCGGATTGGAGTCAGGCGTGAAAATATTCAAACCCGTGGGGTGCCGTGAATGCCGCGATCTGGGCTATCGGGGGCGCGTAGGCATCTTCGAAGTCATTCGTATCACCGACAAGCTGGCCAACCTGATCCAGACGAAGACCCCGCTGTCCGAACTCCGGAAGGCGGCCACCGAACAGGGTATGAATCTGCTCTACGACAGTGCCTTGGAGAAAGTCCGTGCAGGACTTACGAGCCTTGAAGAGGCACTGAGCGTGACGATTGGAGAGGAAGACTAGTCATGGCTTCTGAGAATTGGTTTGTCGATCATGCTCGGGTTTCGAGCAAGCCGCACAAGCGCATTACGCTGGACGACAAGATGATGTTCTTCCAGCAACTTGCGACGCTCGTGGCTTCCGGCACACCCCTGTTGGAGGCCATCCAGATTTGCTCTCATCAGAGCGAAAGCATACAGATGCAAGGAATTCTGAAGGAGGTGGCCGGCCGAGTTGCCGCGGGAGCCACGCTTCACTCCGTTCTGCTAGCGCATCGTAATGTGTTTGCCGACCACTGGATCGAATTGATCGGCATCGGCGAGGTGTCCGGCGAAATGGTCATGGTGCTCAACGACTTGAACCGGCAAATACTTGATTCGAGTCAAACCAGGCGCAAGGTCAAGGGAGCCCTGATGTATCCCTTCATCCTCCTGATCGTGGCCATCCTGTTGATTGTTGCGATGCTTTCGTTCGTCGTGCCGACCTTCGCCGACATGTTCAAGGAAATGGGTGCCGAATTGCCCGGCATCACCAAGTTCGTCATGAACCTGTCTGACGGAGTCGTTGCCTACGGCCTCTATGTCCTTGGGACCGTCGTCACGGTCGTTGTCGCATTTCGCAAGTACATCAAGACCGAAGCCGGGCTTCGCAATATCACATCGATCATGTTGGCCGTTCCACTGTCGGGCGAATTGATGGTTCAATCCGCCATGTACAAGTTCTCCTCCAATTTGGCCCTGCTGCTCAAGAGCGGAGTGCCCATGCTGGAAACGCTCACGACTTTGGGAACCGTATTCCGCGGCAACCCGATCTATCGTGACGCTCTGGTTCAGTCGCAAAACCGCGTGGCGGCGGGCACGTCGTTGGCCGACTCGCTCGAAGAAACCGCGCTGTTCACGACGATGATGACCAACATGATTCGAATCGGCGAGCAGTCGGCACAACTGCCTCAAGTGATGGAGCAACTCGCTCCTTACTACAAGGAGCGAATGGAAAGCTTCATTGCCAAGACCACCAAGCTGATGGAACCCGTCATTATTCTGTTCATGGGCGCCACGATCGCCACTTTGATGCTGGCAATCTATATCCCCATGTTCGAGATGTCGGGCAAGGTAAAGTAGAGCCAGGATGAACCGTTCATGCCAGACGTGAGTACACGACACAAATCCGAACGCGTTTCAGCCGCCGAGTCCGCTCGACGACGGGGCGACCGCGTTCAGGCATGGAACGGCCGGGCCGAAGCCCAACACGACAATGCGACAAGCATCTTGCTCGCGGCCGGGTCTCGAAATGCTCGCATGACCCCCGTGGCGCCGTCGCCGACACGCTCGCGCCCCGGATTCTCGCTGATCGAGTTCATGGTGACCTTGGCCATTCTGGGCGTGGTCGTTGCCTTCGCCGTTCCTTCGTTTCGTCGAAGCGCTGAGCAATCACACGCCGACATCGCCACGGCCAATCTCCGAGCCATCTGGACGGCCGAGCGGCTCTACTGGATCGAGTACGGCCAGTACGCCGACAGCTTCGCCGATCTCGTGGAACTGGGGCTTCTCGATTCGGAGTTCAATTCCGAGACGAGCGACGTGACCATGGGCCACTACACGTACTCTCAACCGACGGTCGACGATGACGTGCCGTCGTTCACGGTCACCGCCACTCGATCGGGCAGCAGCACCTGGAGTGGTTCCTTCACGATTGACGAAACGGGAGCGGTGGTTGGGAGCGTCCACTCCACCGATGGATTTGTCATTGGCGTTAGTTTTTAGGTTTGGGTTGGTTTCATGAAGTCGCCTCGTTTGTCAAATGCCGACCGGCCTGGCTTCTCCTTCTTGGAGCTCCAGGTCGCGCTGATCCTGCTTGGGATCGCATTTGCGGCGCTGGTGCCCTTGGTCGTCATGCAACAACGACAACTCAAGGAACTTGAGAGACTTCACGACCATCACACCACGGGCGACGTCGAACGAACCGACTATGTGCCGACGACTTACTATCTCACGCCAGTGGTCATCCAAGATCGGACGCCGAGCGCCGGTCGCTGGGCCCGCAAACTGGGCGCGCGCGCGATGATTCTCGCGTCCGAGGCGGAGATTCCCGCCTCGGTGGCCCCCCCTGAATCGACAAAGGACATGGAAGTGAAACTCATGTGGCTCGATACGACTCTCGACACGTGGCGGGACGAGAAGAAAGTCCAAGCCAAGGTGTGGGTCAAGGAAAAGGAAGTGGAGCCATGAGCCACAATCGCCCTAATCGAAACGGTTTCACGCTGATCGAGGCCGCGGTGGTAAGCGTACTGCTGAGCCTGCTCGTGGTCCTTCTCTCCACGGCGTGGGTAGGGCTTGGACAGCCCTCGGTCGACGCCATGGAGCGATGCCGGCTCCTTCAGGAGGCGCAAATGGCCACGCTCAGTTTGGCCGAGGATCTCCGTGGCAGCGTGCCCACGAAGATCGTAACCGGCGTGACGTTCGACCCTCCCGAGGACACCGTGGCCGGCGGCCTCGCCGGCGTGACCACCACCGACGGTTCCGATCTGACGATTGGATTTGCCGACAGCGCGAAGAACGTCACTTACCGAATGAGCACGCCCACCGATAACCTCGGAGACAACCGTCTTCTGCGGATCAACGGCACGAACAAATTCGTCGTCGCCAAGGACCTGGAGGCCATGAACGTTACGGTGGGGGCCGACGTCACGATCGACCTGACTTTTTCGCTCCCCGGCTACCGAGGCAACCCTGTCAAGACCGTCTATAGGCTGGTCTTCAAGCAGACGCTTCTCTAGGAGAACGCCATGATCGACCAATCGGCCCGCCGGGGCTACGCCATGCTGTTGGTGGTCGTGTTCATCGCTCTGGTGAATTTGTTTCTGGTATTGAGCTACAAGCAACTCGCCACCGCGATACGCATCGAGACATTGCGTCGCACCACCGAGCAGCACGACCAGACTATCGAGGCGCTGGCCGCGGGCGTGGCCCTGCTGGAAACCGGCACGCCCACGGAGTCTCCCTCCACGTATGCCTTCCCGGCAGCACCGGCGGTTTCGACCACGGATATCACGTTCGAGTATCAAGAAGACCACGCGGAGGGAGGCGAAATCTGGCTGGTTACGGCAACGCCGTCAGCCGTGCCGGCTGCCAACGATTTACCGGAGACCTTCTCTCCGCCGCCGCCGCCTCCCCCTCCCTAATCATCGTTACAACAAGAACGATGTTACCCACCTGCTGGCAGTGTGCCATCCGGTCCTATCCGTGAGCTACACGTGAGCTACATTTGATCAGTCGATCCGCGCATCTATTGATCTTCGCGGAAGTAGTGACGCGGGCGCCCTGCCGAAGCGTTCTGAGAACCGGGCTCCCGTCCGCCGTCGGCCGAAGCCCATGGCGGAGGACGATGGTCGCCCCGAGTTCACCACTCACGCAAGCGTCGATAGGCCGGTTTCGTCAAGAGGTTTGCCAGCCGTCGAGGCACCTCGTCGCTATTGGACTTCTAGACGCCGCGGACCTTCCGGTCGCATGTTCGGCCAAGACCACGGGCGCCGGCGCAAGCCCAACGCATCGAGTCGAACTTCATGGCCGGCGACGATTCACTCCACATTCTACAGCGTTGTCAAGACTATAGAGAACGGCTCATGACACTTCAGAATGTCACCGCGACCGTCTTTGGATCGCAGGATTGGAAATCGCGATGGTCCACGGGGCTTCTCGCGATCCTTACGCTAGCCTTCATTGCGGTTCTCCACGATTATGCGGTCAAGGACCGCATGCTGTTGAATTGCTACTTTGTCGGTGTCGCGGCCGCCGTTTACGTGCTGGCTCGGCACCGTGCGATGGCCTTGATGGAATTCGTCATTTTTGCGGCCGTCGCCAGAACCCTGCTCGGCGTCTATTTGGCGGCCAAGCCGGGAATAGCCGATCCGATTCTGGCGGGGGCGGCCGATGTGATGTTCTGGTTTGTTCTGCTCTACATGGGCTGGCGCGTGGCGGCCGAGGTCTATCGCTTCCAAGCGGAAGAGATCCAGCAGCGGGTGAAACAAGACGTCGAAAAGAAGATCTCGGCGGACCGGGGAGCCGCCTTGGCAAAAACGTCTCGCGAAATACACCGGTCCCTGGTAACCGTGCGTACCCTCGCCGACGCCCTGCTGAACGATGCCGACAGACCCTTCGACAGCACGCAGCAGGACTCGCTCGACGACATCGACCACTGCGTCAGCCATCTGATGATCCTGGTCGACAACCTTCTG
>JAFGIR010000049.1 GCA_016929515.1 Pirellulales bacterium
GTTCGGAGTTCAGTTTCAGGCTCGCGGCGTCTATTCGTTGGCAGTGTCTATTTTGGTGACGTCTTCGGGCGGGTTCACGGCGGGCAGCCATCCGCGTTGTCGCAGCACCTCGTAGCAGGTCGAGAAGCGGTGTCGCGCAAGGAGCTTTCGCAGCTTCGAAGCCGTCGTCTTCTGGCCGATGTAGCATTTGAAACGGCGATAAAGCGGCATGGGCATCACGGGGCAATCGGTGGCGAAGTCGCGCGGATGGAGGTAGATGACCGTCGGACGGTCCTCTTTCAGCTCGCGGCGAATGCCGCGCTCGATCAACCGGAGCGGCAACAGCCGGAAATAACCGCCGCCCGAAAAACAGAATCGAAATCGGCCAAGGTCCATCACGCTCATGGGCAGCTCGGGCAAGGTGTTGCCCTCACCCCATTGGAGGAGATGCGGGCCGAGTTGGCAAGGGTAGCCGCCGTGGGCACGCCGGGCGGGGAACAGGCTCGCGTCGTACACCAGGCCGACTTCCCGGATGACGTCGAAAGCCCACTCGGTGCCCGGCGTGATCGAAAACGACGGCGCGCGAAATCCATAGACCTTGGCGCCGCAGGCGTTTTGGATGGCGTCGATCGACCGGGCCAGGTCTTTGCGAAACACGTCCGGCGTCAGTTCGTAGACCTTGCGATGCCAGAACGAATGGGTGCCGATTTCGTGGCCCCGCTCGGCGATCATGCGAACCGAGTCGGGATACTTCTCGGCCACCCAACCAAGAATAAAAAACGTGGCCCGGACGTTGGCCTCCGAGAGAATATCGAGGATTTGGCGGGTCCGTTTTTGGACGATCGACTCGAACGAGGGCCAGGTGGCGGGGTCCTCCGAGGCCTTGATCTCGACGATGTGAAACCAATCCTCGATATCAAAAGAAATTGCGTGCGTGATGTCCGGCGATTCACTCATCCGTTGGATACTCGATGATTCACTTTGGGCGAAAGACTCTCGAAGGGGTCGTCGGCCGGTTCAAAAAAAACGGTGCCCCGTGGCTCGGAAGCGTTCGACGTCCTCGCGCGTTGGTACGGAAAATTGACTTGCCTGGTCGGCCGGATTCGGCAGCAGCTCGGGCGAGCCCGCCTCGATCCGGCGCACCGACTCGATGATCAACTCGGCCGCCATGTCCTTGCTTCGGGCCATGATGTCTTCGAGGGTATCTTGAGGGTTGATGCGATAGCGACCCTGCACGACGATCGGCCCGCTGTCGAGTCCGCCATCGATGTAGTGAACGCTGACGCCTCCTTCGTGTTCGTTGTTGGCCAGCGTCCAGAACGAGGGCATGAGCCCTCGATACTTGGGCAACAACGCCCCGTGGCAATTGACGATGCCGGCGGGCATCTGCTCGCGGAGCTTCTTGCCGTACCACTGGGTTCCGGAGATGGACACGATCAGATCGGCCTTCAGCTCCCGGAGCAGGGCGCGAAACGGCTCGCCGTTGACGTCGTCGGTAATATGGACGGGGACGCCGTATTTCTTCGCCACCGCGCCGATCGAGTAGAATTTCGACGTCGAGCCCAACAGACCGTTGATCAACTTGGCTTTCAGTCGGGCACAAACAAAACGGCGCAGCTTCCATTGAAAATAGTGGAAGCCGTAGAGCCGGTACAGTTCCCAGGCTGTCTGGAAGGCCGTTCGTTTGCCCATCACGACCGGCTGAATGTTGACGCCCACGGTCGAGTCATGGTACTCGCGGAGGTATTTGTCGAGGACCTTGGGTAGATAGAACGGATCGTCCTGGATAAAGACGTATTTTCTTAGCGAGGGCATGGGCGGATAGTCTCCGATAGGCGGCCCGCCTTCATTGCGGAGCCAATGGGTCACCCTTCTCGTCAGTCTTGTTTCGGCCCGAGCAATCCACACGTCGGCCGGGCCGTTTTGTCGATGAACTCGGCGCGGATCGTTTGGGCCAATCCTTCGCGGACGTCGACCGGCGGCTTGAACCCGGTCGCCATGGCCTTGCGAGCGCTGAAAAGCGTGCTTCCACAGAACTTCTTCACGCGGATGGCGCTGATGGTCATTTTTCTTCGCGTGAGCCACGCGAGGAGGTCGAAGCACCGTCCGATTCCATAGCCGAGCCAATAGGGCAACCGGCGGCCGATCTTCGCCGGCCGGCCATAGAACGAATTGACCAGGGGCACGAATTCATTCATGTCCATGTCGTGCGGATCGACGTAGTTGTAGGTTTCGTCGCGCGTGTCGAACGTGAGAGCGAATTCGAGGAAGGCGGCCACGTTCTCCACGTAGGCGATCGACTTTCGGTTCCGGCCGTTTCCGACCATCATGAACTTGCCGGAGTCCATCTGGCAGAGGAAATGATAGAAGTTGCAGCGGTTGCCCTCGCCAAAAACAACGGTGGGCCGGACGATCGTCAACCGCCGGTCTTCCGACACCGCGGCCCACTTGTGATAGACCTCCTCGGCAAGGACCTTGGTCCGCCCATATTCATTGAACGGATTCAGCGGGGCCGTTTCGTCGAGTTCGCCGTCGGGCATTCCGTAGACGGCGACCGTGCTCGTGAAGATCATCCGGCGGATGCCGTTAGCGTCGGCCGCCTTGCAGACGTTCTCCGCGCCCTCGACGTTGGTCTGGTAGTAGAGTTCGAAGGGCGAGACGTCGTCGACGTGTTCGGCTGCGAGATTGATGACGACGTCCATGCCCTCGGAAGCCTTGATCGTCTCGTCCAGATTTCGCACGTTGCACGCCACGCGGAGTTCCGGAAAGGCCTGGCTGGGCTGCTTGTCGGCAATCCGCACCTCGTGGCCTGCCCGAACGAGCCGGGCCACCAGCCGCGTGCCGATGAAACCACTTCCTCCGAAAACCACGATTCGCAATGGGGTCATGAGCGTTCTTCCCTACGGGTTGTCGATTCGGCCGGCGCGGGCGATTCCGTATCCGCGGGCTTCGCCGCGCCCGATCGGCCGGCGCGAGCCAGGGGCTTCTCGAGTATGTGTATCATGTCTTCCGCCTTCGCCCGGCGGCTGTATTCTCGCGAAACGGCGGCCTGCCCGTCCTCGCTGAGTTGTTTTCGCTTTTCCGGATTGCGAGCGAGTTCGAGCACGGCGTGGGCCATGGCCTCGGGGTCGCCCGACGGGATGCAGATTCCGGCGCCCGCCTTCTCGACGATCTCGGCACTGTGTCCCTCGACGGCGTAGATCATGGGAACGCCCATGGCCATGCTCTCGAAGATCTTCGAGGGGATCACCGTTTTGAAGAGGGGATGGGGGCGCAGATGGACGATGGTCGCGTCGAGCGCGCCCAAGTAGGAGATCACCTCTTCGTGGGGAACGAAGTCGTGAAACAGGAGGTTGTCAAGTCCGCGGCGCCGAGCCTCGGCTTCGAGCGTCGCGCGCTCCGCGCCTTCGCCCATCATCAGGAGGACCACGTCCGGGTTGTCGCGACATTGCTCGGCCGCATCGACCATCGTTTCCAGCCCCTGGCACATTCCGATGGTTCCGACGTAGGCGGCGAGAAACTTGTCGGGCGCGACGCCGAGACGTTCCCGGGCGTCGAAACGAACGTTGTCGCGGTTGAATTTGTGGGTATCCACGCCGTTGGTGACGACGTCGATTTTCGCGGCCGGAACTCCACGACTCGTCAGGTCGTCCTTGAACGAGTCGGTCAGTGGGATGATGTGATCGGCCTTGCGGTAGAGGAACATTTCGAGGCGAGTCAACCACTTGAGCATTCGACCGCGGCCCGCCCCGACCGCCTCGATCGTGGCCGGCCAGAGATCGCGGATCTCGAACACCCAGGGCCGCCGCCGCAGACGCGAGATCGCGTAGCCGGCGATGGGGACGAAAAGCGGCGGCGAAGAAGCCACGATGACGTCGAATTTCGGATAACGCCAGAAGAAAAAAATGGCCGAGAATACGTAGCTGAGATAATCCAGTGTTCGCTTCAAGGAACCCACGTTGGCCGCCATGTACGACCAGATCCGAATCACGCGGATTCCGTCCATCCACTCGACTTGATAGCACCGGTTTCGGTAGCCCGGAAAGACTTTCCCGTGCGGAAAATTCGGCGCACACGTCACGACCGTCACTTCATGCCCCATTCGGACCCACTCCTGGGCGTGTTCCATCTCGCGGAACGAAGGCGCCGTGATTTCGGGCACGAAGCGGTCGGTCAGAATCAGGATATGCATCGTTGACGGATTCCTACGAGGGCGTCGAGGGCTCGACGCGGAGCACTATTTCACAAGGTAATTGTAGCACGGCTTGCCACGCCAGTCGGCCGGTTGGTTGTTCGAACCCATACTGCGGATGGTACGGAACCCGCCGGATAGCTCGGTCGAGCCGGTTGTCCGCGAGCACGACCTGGAGCGTCTTCTCGCCGCAGTGCAACTGCCAGCCGTCCGAGGTTTCGCTTATTGACCAGGCGGGGTCCAGAAGCAGCCCGGCCGAGAGCGAGTGCTTTCCACGGCCCTCGAAGCGATCGACCAGGGTGAGGACGCCGGACGCGTCGATCCGAATTTCACGTCGATGTCGCGGGCGTCCCGGCAGATGATCGTAGCCGGTGTGACCGCCGACCATGAGCACGGAATCGGACATGGCGTCGAACCGCACCTCGACAGGCTTTGCCCGGCGGCCGACGCGGAAGACATGCCAGACTTCGCTCGAATCGGTTTCGTCGACGGTCACGGTATTGTGCGACGCCGTGGCGCGGTCGTAGCGCCGCCGTTGATCGTCGTCGTAGCCGAAACTGCCCGGGTCGACGAACAGCCGTTGGCCGTCGTAGGACGCTTCGAAGGCGAGCGTGTCGGCGTGGGCGTGACCCGGTTGATAGTCGACGCCCACGGGGCCGACGTCGAACAGGACGCTCCAAGGCCGGCCGTGCCAGACGGCCATGCCGAAATCGGCGAAGAACCGACCGCCTTCGCGTGGCTGCGGATCGACCACAACCTGGAGCAGTTCCCTGCCCTTGGCGAACATGGCGGCTGGCGTGCAGGTGCCGTTGAACCCACCGTCGTTGAACAACGGAATCTGCCCGTCGTCGTGGCGAACCCAAGCGAGGAACTGGGCCATCCGCTGCCAGGTCTTCGTGATTTGCCGTCGGGCATTTGGATCTTCGAGCAACACGCCGAGCACGGCGAAATCGTTCATGACCTCGACGTGGTACATGGGCGAGCGTTCGAAGTGGCCGCCGTCGGGAAGCACCTGCTCGGCCGCTTGTTCGACGGCGAGTCGAGTCGCCAGATCGAGCCAGCGCCGGGCGCGGGGACCTCCGAAGAATCGTCCGGCCCATGCCAGCCCCACGGCGTCGCGCAGCAGATGATTAGCGCGGAGGTCCCATTCGAGGTGGTTATGTAAGTAAGCGGCTTGGCTCGAAAGGCTTTCGAGAAAAACCGTGTCGAGGTTTCCCCACGTCGCGCGGCCCTCGGCGCCGAGCCGATGATAGAGGCGGCACCACCATCCGATTCGCGTGGCGATGGCGTAGGCGTTCCAGGCCAACGCGCGGCTGCCTTCGACCGTCGGATCGCAACGCGTGATCCAGTCACCCAACAAGCGTCTCAGGAGTCGATCGGCGCGGCGGCCCAATTCTCCGTTTTCATGCACGAGCCGGGCAAGCCGCCACGCCCAGGCGTGGTAGTGGAGCGTGACCGTCCAGAGTCGATCGGTGTCGCGCTGCCCGAGCAGCCAGTCGACCGAGTCGGTGCCCAATTCGCGAGACTCGTTGAGATGGACGAACCGTCCCAGTTCCAGTTGCTCGACAAATTCGACGTCGCTCGCGTCTTGAGAGGATTCTTCGGCCGGCGCATCGTCTTCGGCGAGCAAGAGCGAACGAGGGAAGTCCTGTCGAACGTTCAGCGTCGCGGGCACGTGAGGCGGCACGGCCGGCCGGCCGCTCTCTCGCCGGTAGCGCAGCCGCCAATAGAACTGCGAAAGCCGCAGATGGCGAAGCGTGCGAAACGTTCTGGCCAAATTGGACATGCGCGAATATTCGAAACCTTGATCACGCGTTCTCGGGCGGTGCCGTGTCGTCGCCTTCGCCGGTCAACGCGAGTCTCATGCTATCCATGGCGATCGGTTCCCCGCGCTGAATGCTCTGGAGCACCGCGAGGCTCACCAGCGTGGTGTCGAGAAGCGATTCGACACTGATCGGCGACGGGCTTCCCTGCTTCAAGGTCAGGAGGAATTCGGCAAGTTCTTGGGCATGTCCCTTGTCGGGTTGCATGAGCTTTCGCGGTTTGACGTGTTTTGCGTCGCTTGTGAGGTTGAGCAGGCGGAAATCGTCGATCGCCCCGGCCGCGCCGCCGGCAAATACTTCGATCCGTTCCTTGCTGTACGACTTGGGGCCGACCGACGTGTAGATCAACTGCCCGACGGAACCGTCGTCGTAGCTGATCGTGGCGACCGCATCGTCGGCCGAACCGGTCGACGGCGCCGCGGCCATGACCGTGACAGGCTTCGCGCCGGTCAAGAACGTGAAAAAGTCGAAGAAGTGGCAAGCCTCTCCAATGATTCGTCCGCCCTCGGACGGATCGCCGATCCAGTGGCCCGCAGGCAGCGGTCCGGCGTTGCAGCGGTAGTGAATGGACAACGGTCCCCGGCCGGACATGAACTCTCGCAGGGAGACGGCCAAGGGCGAGAAGCGGCGGTTGAACCCGACCAGAAGGCTGCCCGGATTCGCCTGCAACGCTTCGTGGACTCTCCGAAGTCCCTCGATGTCGATGGCCAACGGCTTCTCGACAAAAACCGACTTGCCTGCGGAAAGAACCCGGCACACTCCATCGGCATGTTGCGAATGGGGCGTGGTGAGGAAGATCACGTCCGTCTCCGCGTCGTTCAATACTTCGTCTTCGGTCGAGGCACAGAATTCGAAGCCGAACTTGTCGCCCGAGCTGCGAGCCGCGACGCCCGACGCGTCGACGACACCGCGCATCCGCGCGGTCGGCAGCTTGGCCAGATTGGGAAGGTGGAAGGACCGTGCGAATCCACCGGCGCCGACAAACGAGACGCCCACGGTGTTCGCTTTCTTCAGGGCGGGCGGTTTGCGGAGTTCGATCCGGGTGACCTCGGCCGTGCCTGGGCCGTTCTCGGCCTCGGGATATTCGAGAACCACGCCCAGATAGGGTTCACTGCCGCCGAGGATCATTTCATAGGCCTTTTGAGCCTCGGCGATCGGGAAGCGGTGCGTGGTGAGGACCTCGGGCCGGACGCTGCCGCCGGCGACCAGGTCGAGAAACGCCTCGATATTGCGATTCTCGGTCCAACGGACGTAGCCGGCCGGGTAGTCGTGGCCGTGTTCTTCGTAGTTGACGTCGTAGCGGCCCGGGCCGTAGCTCCGCGAGACCATGAACGTCAGTTCCTTCTGGAAGTAGTCGCGCCGCGGGATATTCATGCCGGTAACGCCGACCATGATCACGCGGGCACGATCGCGAGCCAGACGCGCCGCTTGCTCGACCGGCTCGTTGCTGCTGGTGGCGGCCGTGATGAGAATGGCATCGGCGCCGCGTCCGCGCGTGAAATGGAGCACCTCTTTTTCGGTCTGCTCGCCCTCGATGACCAGGGCCAGATCGGCTCCGTGTTCGGCGGCCAGTTTGACGCGGTCGGCCGCGTAGTCGAGGGCCGCCACGCGGCAGCCCGAGGCCTTGAGGATTTGCACGCTCAGTTGTCCGATCAACCCGAGCCCAAGGACGACCACGACTTCGCCGACGCGAAGATCGGCCAGCCGGACGCCTTGCAGGGCGATGGTGCCGACGGTCGCGTAGGCGGCCGATTCCATGCTCACGCCCTTGGGGACGGGCACGGCCAGAAGCCGGGGAATGTAGTTGACCTCGGCATGGTTGGCATAGCCGGCCCCGGCGCAAGCGACCTGTTGGCCCACCTCGAAGCGTCTGGCCCGTGCCCCGACTTCGAGAACCTCGCCGGCGCTGCTGTAGCCGAGCGGCATATCGCTGTCGAGCTTGTCGCGAATCGCTTTGAAGGTCGCAAGGAATCCATCGCGGCGAACCTTGTCGAGGACTTGCTTGACGAGGTCGGGGCGTTCCTTGGCCTTGCCCACCAGGCTTTTCTTACCCAGTTCGAGCATCATTTTCTCGGTGCCGGCCGAGATGAGCGATTTACGAGAACGGACGACGATTCCATCGGGCAGTTGCAGGGGCCGCGGGACGTCGGCCACGCTGATCTTGCCCGAGCGGAGGTTCTGGAGCATTTGTTTCATGGCGTGAGCGTTTTCGTGTTTCCATGGATTATGGGAGAATTGGCTGGGTAGCCACCAACGTCGAAATAACCAAAGCGAAAAATCGGCGTGAACAGGAAATGGAGCGGCGGCGCGATCACGTCAGGCTTCGCCTCCGGGCCAGGGACAGCGCGCGGGCCACCCGCCAACGACCACCGACGCTCCTGCCCAAACCTGTTCCAGTATAGCATTTGTCGACGGCACTCTAAGCCCCCGCGAGCTGCAATCCGAGCCGATTTGAGGTCGTCTATTCGGACGCGACCATCTTGCGGCGCCGGGGCCCTGCCCCGA
>JAFGIR010000006.1 GCA_016929515.1 Pirellulales bacterium
CAAGACCTGCACCTACAAGGTTTGCAAGATGGTCCGCGAGAATCGGGTCAAGAATTGCACCTACACGGTTTGCAAGATGGTGCCCGAACAACGGGTCAAGACCTGCACCTACAAGGTCTGCAAGATGGTGCCCGAGCAACGGGTCAAGACTTGCACCTACAAGGTTTGCAAGATGGTGCCGGAGCAACGGGTCAAGACCTGCACGTACAAGGTTTGCAAGATGGTCCGCGAGTGCCATTCGAAGCAGGTGCCTTACAAGGTCTGCAAGATGGTCAAGGAGTGCCGGACGAAGATGGTGCCTTACACGGTCTGCAAGCCCGTGCATTACACAAAGACGGTCAACTGTGTGCAGATGGTGCCGAAGAAGGTTCCGTACACGGTAACCCGATGCGTGCCCCGCGTTGTGTGCACGCAGGTGCCCGTCAAGGTCTGCACCCCGGTCGTCGAATGTTGCGAGCCGGCCTGTGCCCCCGAGGCCTGTGCCCCCGCGTGCTGCAAATAGCAGCGAGTCAGTCTAAGGCCACTCCTCGCCAGTAGCAGGAGTTGGGCCTGGTCGAGAAACAGACAGCGGTCCGATTTGGAAACGAATTGGACCGCTGTTTTTCTTTCTTTGCACGTTGCCCATCAGCGGTTCGGCTCCGACAACGAGGTACTGCCACCGGCTCGTTCCCAAGACCGTGCCACCCAAGCCAGGCTCTGGTGGCCACCTGCTGGGCAAGACGGAGGACCTCGACCCACCTCGCTTCGGAATGTAAAAGTTGCAAAATCCACCGATCTCACAGACCGCCGAACCGAGAAACTCGCCGTGCGAACAAGACACATTCCTCCCTGAAACCCTTTTCCCAAAACAACTTGCGGCATTCACCCAATCTGCTATTGGAGAAATAGGCCTCTCCGTGGCACACTGTTCGCACGTGTCGTGGGCCGAGGCGACAGGACGTTGCTCCGCTCGCGAGCGTTTCAGTGCCCAGGGGGGCGCCGCGAGCGTTTGGTCGAACATTTCTTGCCAACACGGATGTGAATCAAATGGGTTTTCTCGAAGGTCCCGCCATAGCCTGGACAATTGTGTCCATCCAGATTATTGGCATCGTCAGTGCTTGTCTCGCCCGATTCAGCCAGGGTTGCGACTGCCAGACGGCTTGTCAGGGTCTGTTTTTTGTCTGCCTTTCCCTAGTTGCCTGTTCCTCCGTCGTTTCCCTCCATTTTGAGCCCGACTGTTGGCTCACCTCGGGCACAACTCTTGCGATGATGGTGATCGTCGCCACATTCCAGGGCGGTCGTCGGCGGGAAGCCGTCGCCTGGTAAGGTCGCCACGGCACCGTTACATTTTGCCTTGTCAACCTGTAGCCACTGCATCAAGTCAGCCGGCCCTCCATTGCGGTGAGCGATTGAAGGGGGATTCTGTCGTTTTTGCGAAAATTGGGTCCCCGGGGCGACTTCGTCCTAAAACGTTTACACACAACGCCTTGCGGACCATTCACCACAATCGTCTCTCGTCGTACGACCGCGAAGATCGGCAAAATCGAAAAAAAGCTTCCTTTCGGCACAATCCCGAACCGAAACCTATTGTCAGACAGCAATACACGGACGAGGAAGTTGCGCAGGGGGGTCCACGCAGCTTTCCGCTCAGGTTGCCCAATGGACAACCGGTCCCCTCCCTCCATCCTCGTGTCCCGATTTGCTGTCGAGCGTACGAAGGAAGAACACGGGTTCCCGGCGACTGCGGGCAGGTGTCCGGCGCGATCGTTCTCGCCGGGTCACGCTCCCAGCGTCGGGTGTCAAAGAGCGATGCTCGGTGCGTCGATTTCCGATGGTGACCCACCACGGAGAGAATTCTTACAGGAGGGAAGGCATGCAACGTTTGTTCATTGGTTTGGTGGTCGCCGCAACCACCGTCTTACTGCCCGTCTGGGCCTTGGCAGCCAACCAAGAGGTTGCGGAACGAATTGCCGGCAACCTCCGCGAAGGTGGCCAGCTGCATGACTACAAGATCGGGGTAAAAGTGCAAAACGGCACGGTTTGGCTCCGTGGCCATGTTGTCTCGGAGGACCAGCTTGCGAAGGTTCTCAAACTCACTTGGAATACGGAAGGGGTCGATCAGGTTGTCAATCAAATCGACGTTGCCCCACCTACCAAGCTCGCCAAGAAAACGATCAAAGGACGGTTGAAGACGCCCGAGGGAACGCTCGCACCCGAGCAGGTTTCCCCTGCCACGGGGCGGAATCCGCAGCGTTATTCGGGCAACCTTTCCCGAACGGCCCATCTGCTGCAAAAGGTTGTCGACAGCAACCTCGAATCGCAGGAGGAGGAAGCCTTGGCTAGCCAAGTCGAGCCGTTGGAGAGCTCCTACGAACAGCAGGCCGCGCGTCCCGTTTCGGCCATGACCACGGCCGAGCCGGCCGTCATTCCGCAATCCGCGGTGCGACCGGTCGCCCGACAGGTGATGCGGCGGTCCAACCGACCCGTCCCGGTTGCCTACATCGGCGAACAGGCCGAGCCCTCGTACAACAGCGGCGGTCCGGTTCCGGCCTATTCGGCCCCCATGGGTTCCGGCGTAGCCCCGGCTCGATACGACCAACCGTGCATGCCGAACTACTCATGGCCCAGCTATGCGGCCCATCCAAACTACGCGGCGGTAACCTATCCGAAGCAATATTCGCCGACGGCGTGGCCCTACATCGGCCCATTCTATCCTTATCCGCAGGTCCCCTTGGGATGGCGGAAGGTGACTTTGGAGTGGGACGACGGTTGGTGGCAGCTTGATTTCAAGGACTAGTGTCCTGCGAGATTGGGCGGTCTGCGAATTCTAGAAGTCCTTCGAGCCCCGACTCCACCGGTGGAGCCGGGGCTTTTTTATTCTCCGACAAAAGCCGAAAAACGTTAGACAATCCCCCGCTGGGAGGAACTGCGCTCAAGACTCGCGGGCCTTCTGCCGATTTATTCGTCAGAACCCGAAATACCCACAAGTTCAGCGCAGTTTGACACGATAACTAGTCCAAGTTGTGAGATTCGGGGAGTCCCCAACCAATTGGCCGAGGAACCAATCATGTCACGGAAGACATCTTTCATTCCCGTTGCCGGATTGCTGCTGGTCTCGCTTTTTGCATTGACCGGTTGCCAGACCGTCTACGGGCCGAACATGGGCCCGCTGGGCCCGCCCATTCCCATGTCGCCCTACTTCCAGGACAAGCTGGAAGATCGCGCCTATGAACACGAACGCTATGAACGCGTACCTATCTTGGGTCCAATCACCTCGGGTAGCGAAGTCCGGGCATTGGATCCGCCGTCGGACGACGAGATCATGCGAGCGTTAGAGAAGGCCCATCCGACCGAGGGTGGCGTTCCTTTCTTGCATACAACCCAGCGCGACAACGTTCGGATCGTTGTGGAACCGATTGCCGACTATGTTGATCCGCCTCGTGTTTTTCCGCTGGTTGGTCCGGCCCAACTCCACCACGCCCACTACAAGTGCATCATCTACTACACCAATACGACCCGTGTCGGCTGGCCGATCCCCTACACGATCACGGATGAAGATGCGCAAGAGGTTATCTATATTGACCACAATCACCTGCATATGGTGGGTAATGTTGACAGCGGTCCGGGTGCCGAATTCTAAGCTGACGGCTCCCTCAACAACCGGTCCAATTGGTTTGACCAACACACCCCAGTGGAAACGGCGCAGCAGGCCGGAGCCACTGGGGTATTGCACGTAATAATAGACGCCCCCATGCAAACGCGACTCCCGGAGATCGTTAGCCGACCGGTTTTCGCTCTGTTGGTGCTCTTGCTTGTCGTCTTGGCGCCGTGTGCCTCGGGCGACGAAGCCGAGGACCAATATCGAGTGGCGGCCGGCCATTACGCTCGCGGGCGGTGGGAGCTTGCTGCCGAAGAATTCGGCACGTTTCTGGCCCGGTTTCCCTCGCATCCGAAAGCCGACCAGAGTGTCTTCTTCACGGCCGAGGCCCGGCTCCAGCAACGCCGCGCGGACGAGGCCGCTGAGCGGTTTGCCGAGTATCTCCGTCGAACGCCCGAGGGACCCTATGCCCGAGTAGCTCGCTTCCGCCTCGGTGAAGCGGCCTATCTGGCCGGTCGACTCGATCAGGCACGGCTCGATCTCGAAGCGTTCTACCGTGAGTATCCAGACGACCCGTTGGATGCGTTCGTCCTGCCCTACCTGGGCGAAATCGAGCTGGCCCAAGACGCGGCAGCCAAGGCGGCCGACCATTTTCGTCTTGCACTGAAGCGTTTTCCCGACAGCAAAATGAACCAGCGTTGCCGGCTTGGTCTGGCACGATCGTTGCAAGGACTTGACCAACCAGACGAAGCGTTACGGCTCTACGAGGCGTTGGCGGCCGAGGGCCTCGGTCCCCTTTCGGCTGAAGCTCGATTTCGTCTCGGGGCACTCGAATACGCCCAAGGGGCCTATCGCGACGCCATCGCAACGCTGCGGCAACTCGACGAAGCCCTCGACGCGTCCCGCTGGCAGCCGCGAGCACGGCTCGTCCGCGCCATGGGACTCCGCAAACTGAAGCAATTCGACGAGGCGGCCGCTTTGCTCGAAGGTCTTTCCACCGACCCGACGGTTGGTGTCGAAGCCCAATACTGGCTTGCCGCGGTACGCAAAGACCAGCAACAGTGGGACGCCGCGGCCGCGATTCTCTTGACGACTGCCCAAAAAAATCCCAATCACCCGCTGATCCCGGCCATTCGATTCCACGCCGGCCACGCCCTGCTCCGGGCCAAGCGAATCGCCGAAGCCACCGAACAGTTCGATCGCGTACTCGCGATCGACCAGGAAGATAACGCATGGCTCGACGACGCCGCGATGGGCAAAATCCAACTCGCGATTCAACAGCAGGATCCCGGCGCGGTCGACCGGCAAGCCAGACAATTCCTCGAATGCTTCTCGGATAGTCCCCTGGCCGACGACGTTCGACGAACCTGGGCCCGATCCCTCTTGGCTCGCGCCGAGTGTGGACAAGCGGTCGACGTCCTTCGCCCGCTCGTCGAGCGTGACGATCACAAGCCGGGTTCGCTCGAAACCAGCTACTTGCTTGCCTTGGCCTA
Organism: Pirellulales bacterium; assembly: GCA_016929515.1. Taxonomy (GTDB): domain Bacteria; phylum Planctomycetota; class Planctomycetia; order Pirellulales; family Thermoguttaceae; genus UBA11386. The sequence goes on from JAFGIR010000006.1 coordinate 5,071, forward strand.
TCGCGGCAACGGACAAACACGCGAGGCCCTCGATTGCCTGGCGCCGGTTGTCTCCGCCGCCAAGACCACCTCGTCCCCGTGGGCCGAGGCGTGCCTGTTGCATGCCGCGTTGTCGATCGAGTTGGGACAATTCGACGACGCCGTCGACCCGCTCGAAACGCTGTTGGAAGCCGACCCGCCCGGCGATCTGGCTGCCCAAGCCAGAGCCCAGTTGGCGGTCAGCCTCGCGAAGTCGGAAAAATGGAAGTCGGCCGCGGCGCAATTCGACACGCTCGCCGCCGGCCATCCGGCTCATCCGATCCTCCCTCCGACCGCCGAACAACTGGCCGAAATCGCCTACGCCGCGGGCGATTGGCCGCGGGCCGCCAAGCAATTCACCTGGCTGGTCGACCACGCCGAGCAAGAACCATACGTCAACCGGGGACTCTCGGGACTCGGATGGACTCGGTTTCGACAAGGACAGTACGACCAGGCAGCGGCCACGTTCCAGCGGCTGTTGGACCGGAAGCCCGAACCACGACTGGCGGCCCATGCGGCCAGGGCGTGCGGACACGTGCTCGAACAACTCGGCCGTCTCGAAGCGGCACTGGCCGTCTATCAACGAGCGATTGACGAGTACCCCACGAGTCGCGAACAAGCCGACGTCATGCTGGCCGCGGCTCGGCTCCATGGGCGGCTGGGCCACCACGACCAGGCCGCCACGCTCTACGAATCGACCGCGAAGGATTTTCCGGCGAGCGACCAACTCGATACGATCCTCTACGAGTGGAGTTGGATGCTCACCGACGCCCAGCGGTCGGACGAGGCCACGGCATTGTGGGAGCGATTGCACAAGGACTTTCCCGAGAGCCGCTATTGGGCCGACGCAACCTATCGCCTGGCCCAGCGCGCGGCGACTGCCGGCGATCGCG
>JAFGIR010000405.1 GCA_016929515.1 Pirellulales bacterium
CAGCGAATCATCACAATCTGGACCAGCGAGGCCAGACAGACGACGCCGATCAGTGCCACGACGTGGTGTCTGCGCGACATCCGTGGAGCGACACTCCAAGACCGGAAAGCCATGGCCGAAGGATCGTTGGTTGGGGACTGGTCCATTTTTCGGTCAACCGGCGTATTTCCGGGTGCGGACTCCAAACCAGAGAAACAGGGACCTTGCCCTGTGGGCGTTGTGGCCGCCCGGAAACCACCCATTCGGGACGGCAGCGTACCGAGGGGCTTCACGTGGGTCAATCCGACTCTCTTCGATGCCGACGGTCTTCGGCCAGGTACACGCTGCTCGAAGAAGATTCTGGGTCTCAGGTTGCCGGAAAATAGAAACGTTGGGCAAGCAGGGTGGTTGGTCGCGGACACGAAGTCTGTTACGGACGTGCTGGCCGTACGTACCGAATGTCCCGTGGCGGGTGCCTGGGCATCGAAACGCCGAAACAGCATGAAGAGGGCAAATCCGGCTTGCGCCAAGTGGTGGGTCCGATTATGATGGGCCCACCTGTTTTCCACCTTAGGACCTGGTAGTTCGTGAGATAATGCACTTTCGTCAAAGTGGCCAACGTGATCCGCGCCGCCGGCGCGTGCTTGCCGATCTGGTTTTGGGGCGCCTGCCCGGGGCCGATCGGACGGCCGACACCTGGGGCCGCTCGTCGGTCGAGCCGCGGTCGAAGAACTATGGCGAGGCCCGTTTCCTGGACGAGCAGCTTCGGCTGACCGATCTGATTCCACGGCGTATCGGCGTGTTCGTGCTCCTGTTCCTTGTCGGAACGCTTGTCGTGGCTGGGCTGCTGACCCTTCACGTTTGGACGGCTCGTTTCGGCCCGATGACGACTGACGGGGCCGTGGCGGCGTTCGATCTGGACGGCGAAGGTACCCTGGCCGTCTGGTTCTCCTCGACCGTTCTTTTGCTGGCGTCGCTCACCGCCGTGGTCGTCTACACGATTCGCCGGTACAAGAAGAACGATTACCAGGGTTACTATCGGGTATGGCTTTGGGCTGCCTTGTGCTGGGGGCTGTTGAGTCTCGACGAAACGGCCAGTTTGCACGAGGGCTTCACGGGCATGATGACCTACCTGACCGGAACGCGGCTCTACGGCGACGGTTCGGCCTGGTGGATGATAGCCTACTTCTTCCTGTTGGGCGGCGTCGGCACCCGGCTGGCGCTCGACATGCGCGAGTGCCGTCGGTCGTTCGTGGCTTTTCTATGCGTGGCCGCCTGCTACGGTCTGGCCGTGATTGCTCAGTTGGGGTGGATCTGGGAAACGGAGACCGCTCGGGCGATCATGCTCGAAGAAGGTGCCGAGATGATGGGCAACCTTTTCTTGCTCCTGGCCATGGGCCTGCACGCCCGGCACGTGATTCTCGACGCCGAGGGACTCTTGCCCCAGAATGAGACCGACGACGAAGAGGAAGACGTGGCCGACGAGGAGTACGAAGAAGAAGAGGAGGAAGAGGACTACGACCGGGAAGAGCTGGCCGCGGAAGAAGCAGCGTTGTTTGGCCACCCGGTGCGTGTTCATCCTCCGCACGGATCGCGGCGACCTCTGGGCAATCGCGTGAAGCGTGCCAAACCGGCCGCCAAGAAGGAAGTCGATGCGTTCTCGGCCGGCATGCAAGCAGCCGAAGACCGAGTCGGCCGCAGGCTGACCAAACAAGAGAAAAAAGCCTTGCGCCGCCGGCTCGAAAAGATGCGGCGCGAGCGAGAACGGCGCAGTGCTTAGCGGCCCGTTCAAGAATCTCGGGGCGGGTTTGTCCACCGAAACCACGCCCTTCGCTGCGCTGAGGGACATGCTACCCAGGGATGTACGTGCAGGTCCATTGCGTCGAGCAGGCCCGACGGCTACCATAAGAATTTACTGCCCGCTGCCTACTGCCCGCTGCCTACTGCCCGCTGCCCGCTGAAAAATGATTCGCACCCGATTCGCTCCTTCTCCGACTGGTTACCTGCACATTGGCGGTGTTCGCACCGCATTGTTCTGTTGGCTTTTTGCCCGGCGACACGGCGGCAGGTTCATTCTTCGGATTGACGACACGGACCAGCAGCGAAACGTGCAGGAGTCGCTCGCGCCGATCCTCGAAGGGCTCAAATGGTTGGGGATTGATTGGGACGAAGGGCCCGAGGTCGGCGGCCCGTTCGGCCCGTATTACCAATCGCAGCGGACGGCACTCTACGAGAAGGCCGTCGAGGCGTTGCTTCGCGACGGGTTCGCCTACCGCGACTATGCCACGGCCGAAGAGGTTCAGGCCGAGCGCGAGGCGGCGCAGGCCGAGAAGCGCGATTTCGTCACCAGCCGGCGGTGGATGGCCGAAACGCCCGAGCAGCAAGCCCGGTTCGAGGCCGAAGGCCGGCAGTCGGTCGTTCGGCTCAAGATGCCTCGCGAGGGGACGTTGGTGATCGACGATCTGATCCGCGGTCGGGTCGAGTTCCAATGGGCCCGCGAACAGGACCACGTGATCCAGCGAGCCGACGGTTCGTGCCTCTATCACCTGGCCAACGTGGTCGACGATCGGGCGATGGAAATCAGCCACGTGATCCGCGCCGAGGAGCATTTGTCGAACACGCCGCGCCAGGTGTTCATCGCCCAGTCGCTCGGCTACGAGTTGCCCGCCTATGCCCACTTGCCGTTCGTGGCCGAGCCGGGCAGCAAGGTGAAGCTTAGCAAGCGCAAGCTCGACAAATATCTGAAAAACCGCGACTTTGCCAAGCTGCTCGAACACGGCCAGCAGATTGCCCAGGCCATCGGCCTGGCGACGCCGCCCGAGGAGTTTAATCCCGTGGTGGTCGATTTCTATCGCCAGATTGGTTTTACGAGCGAGGCGATGGTCAACTACCTGGCCTTGCTGGGTTGGTCGCTGGACGATCGGACCGAGCACTTCCGGCCGTCGGGACTGATCGAGCATTTTTCGCTCGATCGGGTGAATCGGGCCCCGGCCAGTTTCGACCCGGTAAAACTTCTGGCGTTTCAAGACGCCCACATGCGGGAAGTGCCGCTGGCCGACAAGACGGTCATGGTGCTCCCTTACTTGCAGAAGGCGGGACTCGTGCCGGCGCCGGCCGGGGCCGACGTCGAGGCCCGGGTCGCGCAACTTCTCGAAGCGGCGGGCGACCGGGTCAAGCTGGCTGGCGACATCCTCGACTATGCCGACTTCTTCACGGCCGATGCCGAGTTGACTTACGATGAGAAGGCCCTCGAAAAGCGTGTGTGCAAACCGGTTGACGCAGTCGAGTTGCTCACTCGATTTCGTTCGGTGTTGGCCCAGTGCGAACCGTTCGATCCTCCGACGCTCGACCGCGCACTGCACGAATTCGTCGAGGCCGAAGCGATCAAGGTCGGTCAGATTATCCATGCAATCCGCGTGGCCGTTACCGGCAAGGGAGTCGGCCTGGGCATGTTCGACACCATGGCCATTCTCGGCCGCGAAAGCTGCCTGGCGCGGATCGATCGGACACTGGAACTGGTAGGGAATCGGCCGGCGGGGTAGAATAGAACGCTGACGGCACGGTTGGGCCAACCGGCAGGGGGTACCTGTCCAGTAATGAGGAGCGGCGAGTTGCTAGTCGGCCCCATTTTTACCCGAGAATTGACCATTGCGCCCCGCCGCGCGCGGGTGTACGTTGGGCGGGCGGTCTACGTTGGGTCGCTGCTGGGGTTGATGATTATTGCCTGGCTGATGCTTACGGGCACGCAGGTGGTCCGGGACGTGGGCGATTTGGCCCGATTCGGGAACATCATGTTTCAGATTCTGGCCCCGTTGCAGTTGGTCGTCGGCGTCTTCTTTTCGGCCATGCTGGCGGCTAGCGCCGTTTCGCAAGAGAAGGACCGGCGGACGTTGGTGCTGCTGCTGTTGACCAATTTGTCGAATAGCGAATTGGTGTTGGGCAAGTTGCTGGCCAGTTTGCTGGGCGTGCTGGTGCTTCTGGCGGCCGCCGTACCGTTATTCATGGTCTCGGTTTTGTTGGGAGGAGTTTCTTTTTTCCAAGTGGGACAGATGTACGCCGTCACGTTGGCGAGCGTCCTCGTTTGTGGGAGCCTGGGCTCGACCGTGGCTCTGTGGCGCGAGAAGGCTTTTCAGGCCCTGTCCGTGACCGTCATGGCGATCATGCTTTGGGTGGTTTTCTGGGAGGCGGTTGTCCATGGCCTGTTCGGCGGCCAGTGGTGGGGGCTCTCGTGCGAGGCTTGGGCAGCCGGGATGAGTCCGTGGCGGGCCATCCTGCAGACCATCGTGCCGCTTGCTCGGCCCGAACCGGCGTTAGGCGTGCTGGGTTATCCGGTCTATGTCTACCTTCTCGTGGCCGTCGGCGGCGCGGTTCTCATCAACGGCGTCGCAATCGCCTTGGTTCGGGTTTGGAATCCGTCGCGCGAAGCACTGCCTCGCCAGCAAGAGGAAGTCGCGCGGTCGCCGGAGACCATCTGGGGCATCGAACACGATCTGGCTACGGCCGTGCTGGAGAACGA
>JAFGIR010000406.1 GCA_016929515.1 Pirellulales bacterium
ACTGAAACTGCCATTGTTCTTGGTTGATGTTCAGAAACTCCGGCTGACGCCCTTTCAGACGAGCCTGGGCGACCTCGAACTCGCATGGCAGGGCATTTGCTACGGCGTTTTCAAGACCGGCAGCCCACGCACGGTCGAAAACCGCAACGAGTTCCTCGTCGGTCATCTGCTTCCGCTTGTCGTAATCGCCGAATGTCCGAACCGGCCCGGACTTCGCAATCCGAATCTTCGTGTCGTTCTGAACGGTTGTCTGCATGGCAATGCCCTCAATCAAAACATCTTCATCTGCTGGTCTGTCGGCTTGTTGGCCTTCGATTGCGAGGATTCATCCTTGTTGGCGTCACCGCCTGCATCTGACTCGGCCTCAGGTTCCTCGGCGATGTACTTCTCGACGGCTTCACGGCTGCCCAACAGGGCGATGGCGTCGTTCCAGCAGTCGTCCCAGGTCCAACCGTGGCGGGGATCGTCTTTGGGGAAGTTTTCGGGCTGCCAGACGTGACAGCCGTTCCGCTTGAGGATCAGCGGGCCGGGCAGGCCCTTGGCCTTGGCCGCCTCGGCGCTGGTTAGCTCGGGAATGCCGAGGATGTCGAAGAACTCGTCGTTCGACAGACCGGCGGCGGATTCTGCCGACCAGCGGCCGTCCTTCAACGCTCGGAAGGCAGCGGCGGCCAAGCCGGTCAGCCGCTCGCGGAACGGCAGATCGCGGTCCACACGATAGAAACCCTTCGGATCGGTCGGATCATCCCGCACGATCCAGTCGAAATCGTCCGGGTCGAGTCCGTAGAGGTCGGCACACAGGGCGTCGATCTCGACCCGAAGCCGCAATCGGTCGGCTTCCGTTACGGCCCACCAATGCTTCCATTGGCGAGTGGATGTCGGGCGGGTGACAGTGGCCAGAGAAAGCGGATCGAAATCGAATACGTCAGGATACAAGTGCGCGAGCTTTAGCCACTCCGGGGCAAAGCGACGGTGGAGAAAGGACAGTTGTGCAGCGAGAACAGCAAGGGCCGTCAACTCGGTCTGATTGTATGATCGCAGGCGAGGAATTGGACATTCTGCCAGAATAAACCAAGTGAAATGCACTCCGCTAACGCGGGGGCGTGCAACGAAGTCAAAGGCGAATGAGTTCAGCGTTGCAGAGAGGAACAGGGGCTTTGCAAAACTCGCACTTGTCAGAGTCAGGACTGGAGCAGAATGACCAAAGGGAAAGAACGAGGTTGTAGCAGCAATCATCGAACGAGTGTTCGTGGACGACGAGATGTCCATAATCGCCACTTTCGCTCCACGATTCGCCTTCGGCCATGTTTCAAGTGTCTCTAAAGACATCAGGTATTGCGGTTCAACATGCTTGTCATCAAATGGAAGAGGATGCCAAACGGCCGTCCGACCTTTCCCACTAACCCAACCTTTCTGGGAAAAGTCGAATTGCCCAATCATTCGCCCTTCATAAACTGGCACGGCCATGTCCTCGTCCGGCCCGATCCAGCGGCCGAAAACGTCCGGCTTGTAGCCTTTCGACTCCCACTTTTGCAACAGCGGAAAATGCTTGGAATCGCTTGTTATGTTGACCTCTTGCGAATACGATATTTTCCAGTCGGGAACATCGTCACCAATGCGGAACGAGTGTTCGTAGATATTGCGGAAGATGGTAAGATCACGGGCGCTTCGGAGTTCGACGATGCTCAGTGAGTTCGGGCTATTACGTCGCACATCGTCCGGCGAAAATATCATTGCTTGGCCGTCGCCGTGCAGCAGATCGTTAGGAATTTCGTGGGCCAGCGGCGAATCACCCACGCCCATGCGAAAACGGGCCAAGAAGGTTTCCGTCCGGCCGCCCCGCGTTGCCAACAAAGCAATTTGTTTGAAACGGTGATCGGCTGCAACAAAGATCTTCTTCTCATTCTGGAATGCGTAGAGGAGTTCTAGCCGTCCACGGAACAGAAGTTCCTCACGTAGGTCTTTGGTGCCGAGGTCGGAGTAAATACCCGTCGGCAGGATGATGCCCAAGCGGCCGTCATGTCGCAGCAGGCTCCAGAATGCCTCAGTGAACAACTTGTACGCATTTTGTTTCCCGCTGCCGAGGTGGCGGAAAGGATGTTCAGAATTGGCATAGCCGACTGCCTGGCTGCGGTGTGCCGCCGAGAGTCTGGCCAGCGATTCACCCTGTTTTCCTCGTGCTAAGGCAACGTCGAATGGATCGCCTGCATTTCTGGCCCAGTTGCCGAGCGACTTGAACTGGGCGTTGTACTGGTCCCACTGATCGGCCACGCCCGGCACATCACTGAATAGCTCTTGTTGCTTTCTCAGCGCGGCCTGTTGGCCATAGGTGCGATAGAGTGGATCAAATTCCGTGAAAAACTCCTGGGATTTCGGCTCAATCACGTCCCAGGGCGGATTGCCGATCATGGCGTCGAACCCAGCACGTTTGGGCGTGAAAACATCGGGAAATTCGAGTTCCCAGTGAAGAAACCTCAGTTCCTCGCTCAATTTCCCGATAATTTCGTCCTTTTCGCTGCATTCATGGTTGTGAAACGAAAGCGGCGTTGGGACGTGTTTGAGCGACTCTTCATCGGCGGGCCAGAACCAGACGGCACACCATTCGTCCATTGCCTGTTTGAGTTGCCGCAATGCCGGACTGGCCTGGACGTGTTCACGATAGTACCTTTCACGTTGGTCGGGATCGGCCACGGACAGACTGTGGAGCTTTTCGTACTCGGCGCGGGCCTCGGCGACGACGGTTTCGGTCGTGACCTTCATGTCGTCAAACAAGGGTGCCTGCTCGCTGAACCGGCTCTCGATGACTTCCCGCATTTCCCGCTTGATTTGGCCATCGCCCGTGCGCCGACCCTCACCCTTCCCTCTCCCAGAGGGCGAGGGGACACGCGGTCCCTTGAGGAATTCCTCGATACGCTCGGTCCGTGGCCCTTTCTTGCCGTCGCCGCCTTCACGTTCCCAAGCCTTGAGCGGGTAGTCTTCAACCCGATCGAGCCAGCAGCCGACCAGCGAATTGCCCACTTTGATCTTGTGGTCGAGGAACGAGAACGGCAGGTCGGGATCGAGCGTCTCGACCCAAAGCGACACGCGGGCCAGTTCGACCGCCAGCGGGTTGATGTCCACACCGTAGATACACCGTTCGACGACATGCCGTCGCAAGAGCGCCTTTACGCGATCGGCGAACATCTCGCCCCGGTTGGGATCATCGGGCGGGAAAGGCAGTAGTTCGTCGCCATCGTTGCCGTTCTTCGGTCGGCCATAAGGCAATGTGACCCGCTTCGCCTGGCGGGGATCGTCCAGCCTGCGGTGAAGGCAAAGCGATCGGTAGAGCGCCTCGGTCAGGTAGTGCAGTGCCGCCACCAAGAACGACGCACTGCCGCAAGCCGGATCGCAGAC
>JAFGIR010000407.1 GCA_016929515.1 Pirellulales bacterium
GTAGCCGTAGGTGTTGAGCACGCTGTTCTGCTCGACGCTGTAAGCGTCGTCCACGGCGACCGGCACGTCGTTGATCGACACAATATCCAAATTGACCGTCGCCGGGTCGGAATACGATTGGCCGTCGTAAGCCATGTAGGTGAAGCTGTCGGGCCCGGAGTAGTCTTCGTCAGGCGTGTAGGTAATCCACCCGGTCGAACCCAACGTGACCGTGCCGTGTTCCGGATCAGTTATTTTCAGCGAGGTCAGTTCATCGTGGGGTGTATTGATGTCGGTATCGTTAACAAGTACGCCTTGGTACCGATAACCGACCATTCGCTCATCCTCGTTGACGACGTACGCGTCATCGGCCGCGACCGGGGCGCGTGACGGTTCCACCACGGTGTACGTGGCACCCGTGACGGCGTGGATTCGGTTGTACTTCTCCACGTCGCCATATTCCATGAATCCGTAGCCGCTGTCTCCCCAATTGCTGCCCCAGCTATTCTTGATAATCCAATAACCACCCGAGGACATGCTGGGCACGTCCTTGTAGCCTACGATGCAAACGGAGTGGTTGATGGCGCCAACCGGATCGTCAGGCCCCAGCGGGCCGGGATCCTCGCGGTGTCGGAGCCATTCGGGCAGCGAGAAGTCCATTGCCGAACCGGCGGCCCCTTCGGCGCCGACCGTTGCGGGATCGAACCAGTCACCCGTGTATATGGCACACGAAAGCGGGCCGGTGCTCGTCAGCCAAGACTTGATTTCGCTCGTCGTGGTGTAGGAGCCCGTGCAGTAGTTTGTCACCGCGTCGGTTTTGTAGACCGTGTAGGGTCGCTCGACGGGCCACAGCGGCGAAGTGGGCTGTGCCAGGTAGGGCAGTGTAGCCTCGTCCGTGATGCCCAGACTGACGATGTAACTGAGGGCCAGGTTTTCGTGGCCACCCATCCCGGTCGACGAATCGCAGACGAGATGCTGCTCGGAGAGATCAAGATTCATGCCGGGCGTGCCGGCGTTGATCAGAAACTGCGATTCCAGGGCGGCCACCGCGCTGAAAGCCCAGCAAGAGCCCAGCCCGCCTTGGTTCCTAATCGGCGTGACGTAGTTTCCGCCGTTCTGCCGCCAGTCGAAGTCCCCATAATAAACAATGGCTCCCGCGGGCGAGGCGCACGCAAGAACCATAAGTACACACAGCCACGCACGTAGCCGCTTCATCGTTTGCCTCCAGTCTCTAATGCCGACAACCCATGCCACCGGCCTGCCAAAGTTCCATCATTTAACTTACATACATGTGACAGATTTTTCAAGGGCCGTGTCGGACAATGAAAGAGGACGGTTACGAGAGGGACATAGAAACGAGTCGCCATCAGAGGGGGTGACCCCTTTTCACAAGGGGCAAGCGGCGTCACAGCATTGTCGAGCCGGCGTCATCGTCGAATCCTGGCTCCAGTCCAGCCGTGACGATGGCATGGAAGACCGTTGGAAGCCGGGGTCTTCAATCGATGCAGACACTTGCGGCGAACTAACGGAAACGGACGAACCGGATCATGGCCGTGTCATCGAGGGATTGGTCGCCGTTGGCCGACGTGTATTCCAGGTGGCGGGCGAACAAGTAGCCGATTTCCAGGGCCGAGCACGACCCGTCCGAGTTGACCGATTCGATGCCGACCATCAATCGCAAATCGCGATAAGTGGCCCGATCGTCGTAAAGGGCCGCTCGCTCGACGGCCCAGGTGCCTCCGCCCAAGTCGCCCGCGATGTACAAGCGGCACTCCTGGCCTCTCGAGAAGCAGCCGTCTTCGCCGTTGACCGGTACGCCTGGTGGCGATAATTGAAAGACGACCCGGGGCCGGGGAAAGACGAGTTCGAAACGCATGTCGGGCCGCGGCAGCCAGATGAGTCCCCCGACCGGAAGGAGTTTAATGTCGGCCCGATCCAGATAATCGACGCCGAAGACGAGTTGGGTCGCCGGGTTGAGTTGCAGGTAGCCGACGGCGTGGCTTGGAAAGCGAATGCCCTCGTGGCAGTCGCCCTCGAAATCGCTGGAGGCCTTGACCGACGTGGCGAGGTCGTAGGCCAGTGGGCCGAGTTGCTGGCGGCATTGATAGGCGAGACTGAAATCGTAGACGCGCGGCGGCATGTCGGTCTGTCGCGGACCGTTGAGAAAATGAAACTCCATGCCCGTACCTACGTTGGAATGGAAACCGGCCGGTTGGTAGTGGTCGCAGCCGAACGAAAACATCCCGAAATAATCGGCGCCGCCGATGACCCACTCCGTGACGCTGGTGCTATAGCGATAGCCCCAGAACTCATGCAACCCGGCAAGGCTGGAGCATGAGTCGGCTCTGAAGTCGACGTTGGCATCCACGTTGGCGTCGGCCGTGTTGGATTGCTCGGGCAACGGCTCACTGGGCAAGGGCGGGCCGGGCAGAGGCTGATCGACCAAGGGCCGATTGAACGTCGCGCGAATAACGGCCGGCTCGCCCAGCAGCGGCTCGCCGAGCAACGTGATGGGTGGCCCGGCCGCCGGCCAAACCGTTTCCTGTGCCTCGACCGGCGAACTTCCAACCGAAGCGCCGCCGATCCAAGCGGCCAGGATAACCCACGCGGCTCGCATGAGAAGACGATTCTTGTAACCCGTCACTTGTCGAGAGTTGTCCTTCTCCGGCAAAGAGCCGCGATGAGCGCCGCGTGGCATTTCGATCACCTGGTTGCTTGGATCATGTGAAAACAGAAACGGTCACGCTATCGTGATACGGCATGCGTCGGCAGACAGTTTTAGGAAGCCGTTTGAGAAGTCCGCCTCATACCAGAAGCGGCGGAGTAAAACAAGAGAAACTGTAGTAATTGGGGGATTTATGCCCGCAGGTGACCCAGGCGGCAGAACGCCGGGCCTTTGCCGCGTGCATTTTCAGGCGGCTTGAGCCGAAGAACTCAGGCAGGTTGAACGCGCCGCGCGACGAGACCGATCAGACCGGCCAGCACAAGCATGATCGCGGAGGGTTCGGGCACGGCATCGGCGTTTTGGGAGCCGGCCGGTGCCTGGGTTTGGCCCCAATTGTCGGCGAGGATGATCGCGTCGAGCTGGTTGATAACGCCGTCCTCGTTGAAATCACCGTGGCCCCAGAGCACTCCGTCGGTTCGTCCCCAATTGGCCGCGAAGATCGCGGCGTCGCGGGCGTTGACAATGCCGTCGAGATTGGCGTCGCCGCCCAACGGCGTGATGATTGCGAGAATCTGATCGACGTAGATGGACAAATCGGCCGAATAAGTTTCCAGTTCGAACAGAGCCTGGCTCGGTTGATTGGGCAAGTCGCTTACGGCACTCATTATCCCGACCAACTCCCATTGGTCGCCGTTCTTGTGAAAGACACCGCCGCCCGAGTCTCCGGAGGTTGCCTGGGCTTCGAACTCGGTTCCGTTGTACTGGTCGAAATCCGTCCAGAAGGCGAGAACCTGGTTCGTGTCGCTCAATTTGACTGCGTACATGCCGGGTTCGACGCGGTTGGTACCCCATCGAAGCGTATTATAGGTCTCCGAATAGTAGCCTTGCACGTCACCGGGCGGAGCCGTCACGGTCCAAGTCCATTCGTCGCCGCTATTGTAAGTACCGGTAACCTCCCAAGCGGTCAGCACGTCGGCGCGGTCTCGCCCATTGCCGACCATCACTACCTCATCCCAGGCATTAAGCGGCTCGTCGGCGATCTTAATAGTCGGCAACCATGGATCCTCCGTGATCCGAAAGAGCCGGAGGTCGGTGAACTCGGTCAACTCCAGGTCCGTGGGGTTCTTCAATCGAATGTTCGTTTCTTCGTCCCACTCGTAGGTACGGCCGTTGAGCACAATATCGGCGGCGAGGCTATGTGCGGCGGTGAGCACCCAACGATAGCCCAGGTAGACGCCCGTCGCGCCGCCCTTGATCCCCACGTTGGCAAAGCCGAAATCGTCGACCGGGGCTGTCGTGTTTCCGGTGGTCGTCGCCACAATCACGGCCTCGGCCCGCGGGTGCCCGACGGCCGACACGACCGCGGCGAGCAGAAACGCGACGCACAGCTTGAAATGCGTTCTCTTCATAATCTTGCTCTCTCGGCCCGAGATCAAAATCAAAACGTTCGCCCGGGCATTGGTGGCGTCAGAGGACGTTCATGTTGTGAAAAGGACGGCGCGGCGAAAATCATCGCCCACCGACTGTAATTCCTGCTCCGAAATTGGCTTCGCGAGCCGGCAGCCTTCGCGAAGCTCCCAACCCGACACGTTCATTAAAATCGAGACGGACAAACCAGTCAAACTCGACAACGAGAATTTGCCCTGTTTCACGGGGAGACGCACTCAGAAGGGATGGGTAATGCGGAAAAACCGATCCTGCGACCACTGTGGGGGGGTGGATTGATAGCATGACAACGCCTCGTCGGTGGAACCGAATCCATGAATCGGACGAGTCGCATTCGTCGGGCATGGGTTTGTCGACTCGATCGATCTCGTACAGCAATTCCCCCCACAACAGCCGGGAGACGGGACGCCTTGTCAAATGGCTCATAAATGGGTACCCTCGTTCATTTGGCATGGTCTCTTTCGGGCTCATTGACGCTTGCATCGAGGTCGATCAAGCGAGTCTGGCGATTTCCTCGGCCGACTCGACGTCGCGTCGGTTGGCCTTGGGCATAGTGTGATACGCCCCGTCGAGCGTGCCTTTCGGTTGTAATCGCGGCACGAAGCGGCCCATCCGGAGCAATAAAGTCTCCCGAAGCGAACGCCCTCCGAGGCAGGTGAACCTACCGACTCACACTTGATCATTCGAATCGCGGGGAAAACCCGGCGAGACTTGGCTTCCAGACGCCACGGATGAAAACCCTCGCACATCAGCAGGACACCGATCAATAAGTCATGGTTGTGGCCCGAACAGACCAACAGCGAATTGTGATCACCGGCGTCGGGCTCACCGCGCCGAACGGAAATTCGCTCGGCGCGTTTCGCGAGAGTCTGCTCGCCGGCCGCAGCGGCGTGAGCGATTACGAAATCCGGTACTTCGGCAAGACCGTGGCCGGAATCTGCGACTTCGACCCTTGCAAATACCAGCGACGCAAGGAAGTCCGCCGAGGAACCCGCGCCGGCAGCGTAGGCGTCTACTGTGCCCACGAGACCATCGCCGACGCGGGACTCGATTGGGAGAACCTCGACAAGTCGCGGGTCGGCGTCTACGTCGGCGTGACCGAGCACGGCAATGTCGAAACGGAAAACGAAATCTATCAGATCAAGGCGTACGATTACGACTGCCAATACTGGTCGCACCACCACAACCCACGTACCGTGGCCAACAGCCCCGCCGGCGAGATCAGCTTGAACCTGGGCATCACTGGTCCCCATTATACGATCGGCGCGGCGTGCGCGGCGGGAAACGCCGGCATCGTGCAAGGCGTGCAGATGTTGCGTTTGGGCGAGTGCGACGTGGCACTGGCGGGCGGCGTGTCGGAAAGCATTCACACGTTCGGCATTTTTGCCGGTTTCAACAGCCAAGGCGCCCTGGCCCATCACGACGATCCGACGAAGGCCTCGCGTCCGTTCGACCGCGATCGCACCGGCATCGTCGTTGCCGAAGGGGGGTGCTTGTACGTTCTCGAACGGTTCTCCGACGCAAAAGCGCGCGGCGCGCGGATCTACGGCGAGGTGGTCGGTTATGCGATGAACACCGACGCGACCGATTTCGTCTTGCCCGACCCGACGCGCCAGGCCCAATGCATCGAACGGGCCCTGGCCCAAGCCGAATTGAACCCCGACGATATCGACATCGTCAGCACCCATGCGACGGCCACGACCAGCGGCGACATTCAAGAATGCGACGCGCTGCGTCGGATCTGGAAGAACCAGGACGGCCCCACCCGATTCAACAATACGAAGAGCTTCATTGGCCACGCGATGGGGTCGGCCGGCGCGCTCGAATTGGCGGGCAATCTGCCGGCTTTCGACGACCGCGTCTGCCACGCGACGATCAATCTCGACACGTTGGATCCCGAGTGCGAACTGCCGGGACTCGTGGTGAATGAACCTCAGGAGTTGAGCAAAGTCGACTATATATTGAATAACTCGTTCGGAATGCTGGGCATCAATTCCGTGGTGATTGTGGGAAGACTCTAGAAGCGACGATGAGTGGGCGCGGCCCACCGAATTTACTTGGAGAAAGAGTGCATGACGGCTACGCAGATAAGAGAAGCAGTACTCGCGATTCTTTCGGACATCGCGCCGGACGAAGATCTTGGCGAATTGAAAGAGGACGTTGCGTTTCGCGAGCAGCTCGAACTGGACAGCATGGATTTTCTCGATATCGTCATGGAATTGCGCAAGCGCTACCGCGTTCAGATTCCCGAGGAAGACTACACGGCGTTGGCCAGCATGAAAAGCACGGTCGAGTATCTCGAACCGTTGATGAAAGACCTGTAGACGGTGCTTCGAGAAGGTTATCCTGTTCCCCAACGGCTACTGCCGGGCGAGCCGGCAATGGCGCCCGAGCGCGGCCTTGGCCGCGCGGAGACTCTCCCTTTTTGCGTGGACGTATTTCGCTGCCGACGGCTTAGCCTATGTACGATACGATCATCA
>JAFGIR010000408.1 GCA_016929515.1 Pirellulales bacterium
GACGGCCCGATCGGGTCCAAAAGGATAAACGGTCAGGCCCGTCTGTTCGAGCACCCGATCGACGGCCTTCCAGAAGGGCGTTTTGTCGAAATCGACCGCCAGTTCCGGATCGGACGGTTGCTGGCCGAACTGACGCCGCGCGTCGATCACGCGATTGCCTGTCTGACGCTCGATCTGAATCAGGAGCCGGGAGAGTTTGATATGTGGGTTGTTCAGGGTCACATGCGAGGCTTCCACGGCGGCCGCGGCCAGTTGTTGTTCGAGCTTCTGACGCACGCGGGCGAGTCGTTGCTCGACTTCGGCACTCAGGCGTGTTTCGGGCGAGGGCAGCAACGAAAGGATGCGGGGGCCCAGGCCGATCAACTCGGCCTCGGCCGCATTGCGCCGTTCGAGTTGCGGCGCGTCGAGTTGGCGGGTCAAACGCCGAACCTCGGGCGTCAGGTCGGTCGTGGGAAGCGACTGCTGGCCGACGACCAGCAGAGAACCGACCATCATCAGGGTTCCGACCATTCGATAACCTCTCCGCAAGTAACGCCACCCAATTCGCTACGTCGAAAACCGCCGACACGATCCGTGGTTTCGACACAATCGGTCCACAACTCGCTGGCGTGCCACGGCGTCCGGCCCGACTATTGTACTATCTGTGGTCGGCGGTGGGGAGCATCGACCGGGGCCTGGCTCTGCCTGGCCCCCCCAACGGAATGCAACGTAGAGTCTATTGAGGTTTGTGTTGTCGGCACTTGCGCGAGACCCAACAACCATGCGTGTTGTTTTCATCGGAGTACTGTTGTCCTGTCTGGCGTTGATCGCCCCGGCCCGATCGGCCGAATCGAGTCGCCCGGCGATGGGGATGATCGAGGTCACCGTGGCGGGGCAGAAGATCGAAGGCATGCCGCTGGCTTGGGCTTCGAACGTGGTCCATCTCTTGGGCCGCGACGGCCGCCTCTGGTCGTTCGATCCCAAAGAGGCCACGGACTACCGACAAACTGCGTCGCGGTTTCGACCCTATTCCATCTCGGAACTCCGCGCCGGCCTGCTCCGCGAACTGGGCCACGGTTACGAAGTGAGCGGAACGACGCATTATCTGGTGGCTCACCCAAAGGGCCAAAAGGACAAATGGGCTCAGCGTTTCGAGGATCTCTATCGTTCGTTCGTACGTTACTTCTCCGTCCGCGGTTTCGAGTTGGAGAAACCGCCGTTCCCGCTCATCGGCATCGTCTGTCCCGACCGGAAAGACTTCGAGCGTCGTGCGGCCGGGCAAGGCGTGCCGGTCGGCAGCGGTGCGTTGGGTTTCTACGATTTGACGACAAACCGCATCATGGTCTACGACGTGGCCGAAAAGGGCAGCAACGAAGAAAATTGGCAATACAGTGCGTCGACCATTATCCACGAGGCTACGCACCAGATGGCTTTCAACACGGGCGTTCAGAGCCGCTATTGTCCGCCGCCGCTTTGGGTGGTCGAAGGTCTGGCCACGCTGTTCGAAGCGGTGGGCATCCACGACTCGCAAAGCCACCAACAGCAGGATGACCGGATCAATCGCGAACGGTTTCACGACTATCGCGCGATGATTGCCGACAGACATGACGGGCGGCTGCCGGCCGAACTGACCGCCACCGACCGTTTCTTCGATGTTGCCCCCATGGCCGCCTACGCGGAAGCCTGGGCCATGACGTTTTACCTGGTCGAGACGCAACCTCGCAAGTTCGCCCGCTACCTGGCGATCATGGCGTCACGGCCGCCGTTTGTTCCGTACACCGCCAAAGAGCGATTGGCCGATTTCACGTCGATCTTTGGTAGCAATTGGAGATTGTTCGACGCTCAGTTTGGACGGTACATGGACAAGGTGGAGTGAGCCGTGTTCGAGCGTCGGTCGACGAGGGCCCTGCCCGAACCTGGCCATCCATTTGACCGAACGAACGTGGCGTCGCCGTTTCAATTCGCTCAATCGTCACACTCGGGCGATCATTTTTGACCTGGAATAGGATGTAACCTATAGGTATTTGGGGACGTTGCGTCCTGCCTGGCCACCCGGTACTTCGTTGCACGCGAAGTACAGGGTGCCCCGTGCGACGTCATGGCCGTCGCAGACGGTCGCGTCGTTCACTGGCGGCAACGGAGTTGCCGCGTCGACGAGAGAATCGGCGCGCGGCGAACCGTTTGATTTATCCTGACCCCTCGATCGCCAGACATTCGGAACCCATGGAAGACCCGACCAACTCGCTCGAATCGTCTCGAAAAGACGGAATCGCACAAACGCTGCGCCAGCAACGAGGCGAGCTGGAAGCGTTCTTGGCCGCGCAGCGCGAGCGTCTGGCCAATGCCGAGGCAAAGCTGACGGGGCAGATCCAGCGCATCGCGCGGGACCTGACCAAGGTGCAATCAGAGAATCGACGGACCGAGCAACAGCAGTCGTCCCGCGGCGAACAGCTTGCGTTGGAAGCCGAGAGCATCGCCGAACTCAAGCAGACGCTTCAAACGACGCAGGCCGAATGGCGTACGACCCAGGATCGGGCTGCCGATCAACAACGCCAATTGGCCGATCGGATTCATGCGGAGCAGGAGGCCATGGCCTGTCGCCTTGACGAACTTGCCCAGCGTCAGACGGAAATTGCCGAGGCGGAAGCTCGTTTGCGTCACGACGAGAAGGATCTCGCGCTGACTAAATCGCGAATGGAACAAGAGAACCGGGAATTGGCCCAGAGCCGCCGCACCCTGGAAACCAAGCTCCAGGCGTTGGAGGCTGATCGCGAGGAGTTGGCTGCCCGGCGTGCCCAGACCGAGGATCAGCGTCGCCACATTGCCCACAAGCTCGAAGACCAGCGTCGGTCCGGGCGTCGCGAGTTGGAACAGATGCGTTCCGAGGTGGATCGATTGGCCACGGACCAACTGAGCGAGATACGAGAGAAACTGGCCGCCGCCGAACAGCAAGGCCAGGAACTCGGCGCCGCATTGGCGGAAAAGAGCCGTCAGGTCGAGGAGCAGACGGCCCAGCTCGAAGCGTCGCGAGCGCGCGAATCGGAATGGGAAGCCGAAAAGCAGCGAGTTTACCAGCAAGAAAGCGCGCTGCGGGAGCAACTCGCGTCGGTTGAAAACCAGCGGCTTGAACTGCGCAACCGATTGGACGAGACGGAACAAACGGCCGGCAGGGCCGATCAGGTCGACCAAGAAACAAGTGAGCGGATTGAGAAATTCGAATCACGCCTGCGCGAAGCAACGGAACGTGAGAGTCTGCTGGAAGGTGAACTGGCCACGGCGCGCGAGACGTGTGCGAAGTTGGAAGACGAACTGGCCCAACGATCTGCCGGCGATCCGGACGGAGACGCCGAAGCGCGCCAGGCACTTCAGTCGGAACGCGACGCGCTTGCCGAGCGCCTGACGCAATCCGAGCAGCGTTTGGCCGAACTGCAGCGTCGACTCGATGAAGCCGAGGCCGCCAACGCGTCGGACGACCGCGAGGACTATCAGGAACGCTATCAAACGGCGATGGATGATCTTCAGAATCTGAATGCTCAAAACGAGCAACTCAAGAAGCAATTGAGCGAAGCGAAAAAGGCTGGTCCACCGGCCAGTTCTCTGTTGGGAAACGGCCTCGATTGGGAGGCGCGGAAACAACGTCTCATGGCAACGCTGGAGGAGCTGGACGAAGACGATGAAGCAGAGGCGGCCGAGCGGGTCGAGATCGAGAAGGTCATTCAAGCGACCGACGCAACCATTGCCGCCAAAGACCGGGAACTCGCCGAACTGAGACGAATCGTCGAACAACAAAGTAGTCTGGGAGAATTGACCGTCACCCGTTCGGCGGCCCTCGACGAGATACTCGACCAGGACACAATCGTCCAGGAAGAGCGTGCAAACCTCAAGCGTCTCCAGGATGAGTTGCACGAGAAGCTTCGCCAGGCGGAAATCGACATTTCGATTGAGCGGGCCGATATCGCTCGCCAACAGGCCGAAGTCGAGGAAATCATGCGCCAATTCGCGGAACAAGTCACGCCCTTGCCCATGGAACCCGAGGTTCCCCAAGAGCCGACCGGCCGCCGATGGTTGGCTCGATTGGGATTGAAACCGTCGGACGACGAAGGCTCCTGAGAAGGGGGGCCTCGATCAAGGATTGTCCTCGACGAGTTTTTCCGCTAAGGTGGCACGTCGGAGGAAGGGATTGCCCTTCCGGTTCTCTCCATCGGCGGACACGCGATGAGTCGGGCGCTCTGGAAAAAAGCGATTCGAGCGGCGTGGCTCCAACTGCTCGTGAGCAGTCTGTTGTTGATTCTCTTCGGCTGGACATTCGTCTGGCTAATGGGCATGTTCAAACTGGGTGCTTGGAGCGGCTTTCTGAAGATGTTGCCCGACTTCACCCGGCGGATGCTCGGAACGCCCGTAGCTCAACTGGCGACGCCCGAAGGACAAATCAGCGTCCTCTACGTCCATGTCGTTACAATCCTGTTGTGTTTGGGTTGGGCCATTGGCCGAGGTTCGGATGCGATCAGCGGCGAGATCAGCCGCGGCACCATGGATCTGACCATGAGTCTGCCGGTGCGGCGCACGAGCGTTCTGTTGATTCCGGCGGTCGTGGCCGCCCTCGGTGCGGTGATCCTGGCTGCGTCGGTGCTGTTGGGGAACTGGCTGGGACTGGTTCTGGCGCGGCCGGGCGAGAATCTCTCGGTGGATACCTTCTTGCCGGGCGCCGTCAATCTGGCCGCGCTGACGTTCGCGTTGACCGGCATCACGGCATTCGTTTCTTCGTGGAATCGTAGTCGGTGGCGTGCGATTTCAATCGTGGTCGGTTTCTATATTGCGTCGCTCATCGTCCAGATGGTCTCTCGTGTTTGGCAACCCGGCGCGTGGCTTGGCTATCTCTCGTTCCTGTCGGCCTACGAACCGCAACGTCTGATTCTCGACCACGAACAAACCTGGTCGCTGTCGCTTTGGTACAACGGCACGCTCCTCGGGCTGGGGTTGATTGGCTACTTCGCGGCGGCCGTCATCTTCTCGCACCGCGATATTCCCAGCGCCTACTGAGACTCGAATCGCGGAAGCTCCGCGGACCTCCTCGTGAATGCCATTAAGTGGTGGGGTTTCGCCACGCTCGCGATGCTGGCCCTGCGGCGATGAGGTCGCTGAAGCTCGATTTCGAGCCCTTTGGCCACGAATGATCGTTCCATGGCTAGGCAAGCGTCAATAGGCGAAGTGTTGTGCGGCCCCATGGTCAGCCCGGTCGGCATCCGCTAAACTGACGGTTTGTCTCGAAGCGGTTTTTTCGTTCCTTTTCGGACCAGGTGATTCCACATGGATACGGCAGGCGGTTTCGGTACGTTGGACTGGATCGTTTTACTGGGCTATTTCCTTGGGGTCACGGGCTTTGGCCTGTGGATCGCGCGGCGGATCCGTTCCAGCGGAAGCTATTTTCTCGGCGACCGCCAGCTTCCCTGGTGGGTCATGGTCGGCCAATCGTTCGGCACCGGCACGAACGCCGAGAATCCCGTTGCCCAGACGGGTGCGAGCTTCAACGCGGGCTTCGCGACGATCTGGTATCAGTGGAAGAATATCCTCATTACGCCGTTCTACTGGCTCATGGCGCCGTGGTATCGCCGCAGCGAACGGACGACCATCGGCGAAATCGTCGAGGACCGTTACGGCTCTGCGTTGGCCATGGTCTATACGTTCTTTGCCATTGCCTTTCTCGTGTTCAATCAGGGAGCCATGCTCAAAGGAGCCGGCAAGATTATCTCGGTCGCGACCGGCGGCCAAATCATCTCGCCCGACGGTGTCGTCTTGCTGATGACCGTCGCTTTCATCCTCTACAGCTTCTTCGGCGGGCTGATCGCCGCCGCCTATACCGACTTCATCCAGGGCCTGCTGATCATCGTCCTCTCGTTTCTGTTGATCCCGCTGGGATTGCGTGTCATCGGTGGTTTCTCTGGTCTACACGAGAGTCTGCCACCTCACTTCTTCGATCTCTACAGCGAGGCGAGCGGCCTCGACCTGTTTACCATCGTCATGCTCACGCTCAACGGCCTGGTCGGAATCACCGCCATGCCGCACACGCTCTCGATGAATGCGACGGGAAGCAGTGAACGCGCCGGGCGCGTCGGCCAGACCTACGGCTCGCTGGTCAAGCGATTTTGCACGATCGGCTGGGCTCTGACCGGACTGATCGTCGCCGCCATGGTCCTCAAATTCGGCACCGAGTTGGACGACCCGGAAGCAGCGTTCGGTTTCGCCAGCCTTCATCTTCTCGGCCCCGGCCTGACCGGATTGATGGTCGCTTGCGTGATGGCCGCCAACATGTCGACCTGCTCTAATTTCATGGTCAACACCGGCGCGCTCTTCACGCGCAACGTCTATGCCCCGCGATTTCCGAACTCGGGCGATCGGCGGTTGCTTTGGGTCGGGCGGTTTTCGGGCTTGTCGCTCACGGGATTGGGGGTACTCTTCGCCTTCTACGTCGATCAGGTGCTCCAGGCTTTCCTGTTTACCGAAACCATCGCCGCGCTGATGGGCATCATGTTCCTCGGCGGCATCCTCTGGAAACGGGCCAATCGCCAAGGCGCCTGGGCCGCCACCATCCTGGCCTTCGTGACCTACTACTTCATGAATTACCTGATGACTTGCCAGGTCGACGGACAGACGGCCGACACTTTGCGACAAAGCTTCGGCTGGCTCCGGCAATCGTCGGTCGACGGAGCGCTCGGAGCTTACGTCGCCAGCGGCGAACTGATGCTCGTCTACAAGTGGATGCCTGGTCCGTTCGGCTGCGCCATGCTCTCCGGACTAGCCGGTCTGATCCTGGTCAGCCTGTGCACCGCGCCCGAAGACGCCGGGCGACTCGAACGGTTCTTCGACAACATGCGCCGCTCGACCGACCACGAGACATTGCCCGAGGGAGAATCGAAACCGCTGGCCGCCGACGAGGGCAAGGATCTCGTGCTGTTGGATTTGCCTTCTTGGCTGACCGCCGAGCGATGGCACGGGTTCTTCCATCGCTACCGCGAGGATCTGGTCGGATTCACACTGGCTTGGGGTATGGTCTTCGGTCTGGTGGGCATCGCCTGGCTGTTGATGCGGATTGGTGGATAGGAACCGTGGTTGCCGCCGGGTGGTCGAAGAGATGGTCATGACATCGAGAGAACGCGTCCGAGCAGCGTTGGCCCACGTGCGGCCCGACTTCACGCCGTGCGACTATTACGCGACGCCCGAGATCCACCTGGCGCTGGTCGACCATTTTGGGTTGAGCCGGCCACGGGCGATTACCGGCCGCTTGGGCGGTGGTTCCGTGGCGTTGGAAGACGCCGGCGTGGCCGATCGGTTGGGTGCCGACATTCGCTACGTCAATCCACCCTTCATCGGCCCGACGCCGCCGACGTTCGACGACGGCTCGGCCACGAATCTCTGGGGAATCCGGCTTCGGCCGATGCCCAACGAGTACGGCGAGTATTCCGAGCCGGTCGAGACGCCCTACGCCGCCTGGACCTCGGTCGACCAGGTTGAGGCATTTCCCTGGCCCAGCCCCGACTGGTTCGACTACCGCGCGATCCCGGCGCTTTGCGCGGAGTATCCCGGCATGGCTATCGCCACGGGCGGGTCGCACGTCCAAGATTTTATTAATGGCGTGTCTTACGGTCGGGGTATCGAGCAGACTCTGCTGGATATCGCGCTGGAAGACCCGGTGTACCTGTCCATCGTCGAGCAGCGGCACCGATTCTACATGGCCTATATCGAGCGAATCCTGGTGGCGGCCCGGGGACGGATCGACGTGGTCCACTGCGGCGACGATTTCGGGAGCCAGCGTGGGCCGCTCATTTCGCCCGACAGTTTCGATCGGCTGTTTGCGGCGAAGAAGAAGGAAATGTGCGACCTGGCCCATGCCTATGGAGCCAAAATCTCGCACCACTGTTGCGGATCGAGCCGGGCGTTGATCCCGCGGTTCATCGATTGCGGCATCGACGCGTTGCAGACGATCCAGCCGCGTGCCGCCGGCATGGACCCTTATGAACTGAAACGCGAATTCGGTGGCCGGATTGCCCTGCACGGCGCGGTCGACGTGCAAGGCTGGCTCCAGCGTGCCACCCTGGACCAGATCGAGGCCGAAGTGAATCGCCTGATGGACGAGGTCGGCGCCGGCGGCGGCTACCTCCTTGCCCCAAGCCACCACATCCAGCCCGACACGCCGCTGGAAAACGTCCTGGCCGTCTACCGAACCGTTGCCCGCCGTCGGGGAAACGATATTGGGTAGCGGTAGGTCATCGTGTTTCGACCGCCCGGATCATGCCGGCGTTCTATTGGTCGCCGTCGGTCGAGATGGAATATCGCTTGCGGCCCGGCTGATGGTGCTCTGGTTTCAGATAGACGTTCGAGCAGCGATAGATGGTCAGCAACCGGCCGTCGACCAACTCCGCGGCGGTCGGTTCCGAAAGGCCGCGCGACGAGACGTGCCGGGGTACCCAAACCACGTTGCTGGCCGTCCATGTGTACTGGTCCGAATCGGCGTCCCAGCGTCCCACGCACGTGATGGCGCCGCCGTTGCGGCCGTGTGCGGGCACGCCCTTGAAGCCCGGCCGGATATTCTGGGGATTCAAATCGGGCGCGTCGTCGGGAACGTTGCAGCACGACAGGCTCAACAACAAAGAGCCATCCCGCCGGAGATAGAGATTCGTGGGAAAATAGGCCACGTTGTGATTCAGGAAATCCGGGTTAAACGGGTCCTTGGGATCGAAATCGGCGCCTTCTTCGTAATGCAGCAGTTGCGGCTCGCCCCACGTGTGCCCGAAGTCGCGCGACAACCGGATGAAGCAATGGTTGTAATACGTGCCTTTGTGTTTCGTCTGGCGCAGCCAAACCGCGACCAATGCTTTCGAGGACGGATCGTAGATCATCGGCAGCGGTGTCCAGCAGATCCGGGTGCCGTTCACGTGAGTTACGATTTCGGGAATCGGTTCGAACACGGACCAGGTTCGGCCATTGTCCGACGACCGTCGTCGCTTGGGTTTGTAGGGCGTGTCGCTCTTTGCCATGAACGACACGGTTTCCTCAAGCTGACCCGCCGGGCCGACATAACGTTGACTCACGAACACCGCGACACGGGGCTTGGGGTGCGACTGGCACAACTCGCGTTTCACCGTGCAAATCGGGGTGTTCACCTCCCAAGGTGCTTCGGCCGCAACGTTGCCGGGGAAGATCGAGAGTGCCCCGAGAACCAAGACGAGTGAGCGTACTATCATCGTGATTCTCCCTTTTGATTGAACCGAGGCCTCACCGCTCGCTGGCTTTCAACAGCCGGGGACGTGGGCGTTTTTTCTCGACGGCAACCTCTTCCTTGAGCACTTCGACGGCCTTGGTCAACTGGTGGTCGATGCCCGAGGGCATCTCGCACGGCTTCGCCCAAACGACGTAGTCGGGCATGGCGCCGTTGAGTTCCATGTCCTGGCCGTCGCCCAGCACGAACCAGCCGCGGAAAGGCATGCGGAGCATCCCCAGGTCCATGACGGTCGTCGCGCCCGTGCTGATCACGCATCCGCCCGTCTGCACACCGACGAGTTTTCCCCGTTTGAGCGTCTTGATCGCGTGGGAGAAGATCTCGGCGTTGCTGAAACTGTTTTGGTTGCACAAGACGACGATTGGCTTGTGCCACGTGGCATAGACCATGCGGTCTTGGGGATAGCCGGGCTGGCCGCCGCGATTGACCGTGACGGCGTGGGCGGGTTGGGTGAGCATGGTCAGCAGATGGTCGGCGATGAATCCGCCCGGGTTCTCGCGGACGTCGATCACCAGTCCGTCCTTGCCTGCTCCGGCCGCGTAGAGCTCGCGTTCGAAACGATAGAAGCAATCCATCTCCATCACGCGGATGTGCAGATAGCCGAACTTGCCGCCCGAGAGTTTGTCGACTTGCTTGCGTGTTCGGTGGACCCAGCCCTCGTAGAGCAAGTCGCGAGCCGCCTCATAGTCGATCGGTCGCAGCACGACGTCGCGGTCGTTGCCCTTGGCGTCGCGGACTTTCAGGCGGAAGTCCCGTGCGAGCGGCCCGTTGACGAGTTCGGTCAAATCCATGGCGGGGTCGACGTTATGGTCGTCGATCGAGAGGATAATTTCGCCCGCGAGGATCTTGCTCTTGCGTTTGTCGGCCGGGCCGCCTTTGAGGACGTCGCGGACCTTCAGCCCTGGACCGCGATAGGCCGAGTCGAATCGGACGCCCAGGTGCGCGGTGGTCTCGGGCGGTTGATTCGAGGTTCTCGACGGTGGCATCCCCGGTGTCCGGAAGCGGTGTGGAATCCGGTCCCAGGTCATGAAACCGAGGTGCGAGCCGTTCAGTTCGCCCAGCATCATGTTCACGATGGTTGACAATTCGTCAAGCGTGAGGCTTTGGTCGGCCGCGACGGCGTATTTCCGGCGGATCTCGTCCCAATTGCGGTTGTTGTACGCCTCGTCGTAGTAGAAATCGCGCATCGTTCGCCAGCACAAATCGAAGGCCGCCTTGTTGCGTTTCGACCGATCGACCTCTTGCACCACCGAGAACTTGTAGGACTTGGTCGAACCCGACGACGACATGCTTCCCGGCACCTTGCCCGAGAGCCACACGATCTGGTTGCCCGGCGCGATCCATTTCGCTTGGGCACCGGTACGGGTACTGAGCAGCGTGGGCTTGAGGCTTTCGGCCGGGCTGATCGAATAGGTGCCTCCCTTGCCGTCGACCTGGGCCGTGAAGAGGAGCTTCGTCGAATCGTGAGACCAGAAGAGGTTCCTTTCTTTCGTGCCGGGCAGCGACACGCGGCGTACGCGACGGTGGATGTCGTCGAAGTCGATGGCCACGGGCTTCTTTTCTTTCGACTCGGCCTTTTTTTTGTCCTTGCCGGCGCCGC
>JAFGIR010000409.1 GCA_016929515.1 Pirellulales bacterium
CGTCGAACTGAAAATCGACGGCGTGGCCGTCTCGCTGTTGTACGAGCGGGGCCGGCTCGTGCGCGGGTTGACCCGGGGCAACGGCCGGCTGGGCGACGACATCACGCACAACGTCCGCACGGTGGTCGACGTGCCGCTGCGGCTCTCGGGCCGGGACGTGCCGCCGGTGCTGGAGGTCCGCGGCGAAATCTACATGACCAATTCCGACTTGGTCGCCCTCAACCAGCGCCAGCGCGACGCCGGACTGCCGCCGTTTGCCAACACGCGAAACGTCACGGCCGGCAGCATTCGGCTGCTTGACCCGCGCGTTTGCGCCCAGCGGCGTTTGCGGCTCTTCTGCCACGGGGTGGGCTACGTCGAAGGGCTTCGGGCCGCGAGCCACATGGAGTTCCTTGACGAACTACGCGACTACGGCTTGCCGCCGACGCCCCGGGTCGAGTGTTTCGGCTCGTTCGCGGCCGCGCTGGACCATTGCGACGGACTGATCGCGGGGCTGCACGAGCTGGATTTCGAGATTGACGGGCTGGTCCTCAAGGTCAACCGGTTCGACCAGCGCGAGCGGCTCGGCAGCACGGCCAAAAGCCCTCGGTGGATGATCGCCTACAAATTCGAGAAATACGAAGCGACCACGCGGCTGAACGAAATCCGCGTCCAGGTGGGCAAGACCGGCGCGATCACCCCGGTCGCCGAACTCGAACCGGTCGAGCTGGCCGGCACGACGGTCAGCCGGGCCAGCCTGCACAACGCCGACGAGATCGAGCGAAAGGACGTCCGGCCCGGCGACGTCGTCGTGGTCGAGAAGGCCGGCAAGATCATCCCCCACATCGTCCGCGTCGAAAAACACCGCCGCGAAGGCCGGCCGCGCAAGTTCGTGTTTCCGACCGAATGCCCCGAGTGCGGCCACGGTCTGGTCAAGGACGAGGGGGGCGTTTATATCCGCTGTCCGAACGTGGCTTGCCCCGCGCAGCTCAAGGAACGCCTTCGCTTCTTCGCCGGTCGCAACGCGATGGACATCGAAGGACTGGGCGATAAACTGGTCGAGCAGTTGGTCGCGCAAAAGCTCGTCGCCGGCTATGGCGATTTGTATCGACTCACGCTCGATAACTTGATCGGGCTGGAGCGGATGGGCAAAAAATCGGCCGAAAACCTGCTGGCCTCGATCGAGGCGAGCAAAACGCGGGGGCCGGCGCGACTGCTGGCCGCTTTGTCGATTCGCCACGTCGGCGCCCGGGTCGCGGCCGTGTTGGCCGGCCGTTTCCGCTCGATCGACGCGCTCGACGACGCAAGCGTCGAGCAATTAAGCGAGGTCGACGAGATCGGACCGATCATCGCCCAAAGCGTCTTTGACTATCTGCACGGCGATTTCGGCCGGGCAACGATCGACGAACTGGCCAAGCTGGGCGTCGCGATGAGCGAAGGCGAACCGGATGAAGAATCGTCCGACGTGCTCTCCGGCAAGACGCTGGTGGTGACCGGCACGCTGAAGAAGTATACTCGGGAAGAAATCGAGGAGATGATCACGCGCCACGGCGGCCGGGCCGCTTCGAGCGTGTCGAAAAAGACCGACTACGTCGTTGCCGGCGAGAAGGCCGGCAGCAAGCTGGAGAAGGCCCAAAAGCTGGGCGTCGCCGTGTTGACCGAAGAACAGTTTGAGGGTTTGTTGACGCAGTAGCATGTTGCGAATTGTCCGCCTCACTTGCATCGCTTACACTCTGGCGCTGAGTGTCTTGTTGCTTTTGCCCAACGTGGGATTTCTATTGGGATGGTGGGTCTTGCGCGGCGGGCCCGGCGGCATCGGGCGGCACTTCGCGGCCTTCACGGTGCTGGGCCTTCTGGTGGCCGCCAGCCGGATTCCGATGCGACGCGCGCGGCTGGCCGCCACGATGGTGACGTACGCCATCGGGATCGAATTGCTCCAGTTCCTCAGCCCACCACGCAGTGTCGAGTGGCTGGACGCGGTCGAAAACCTGCTCGGTCTGGCCGCCGGGCTGGCGTTGTGGCAACTGTGGAGGCGGGTTCGATCGGGCAAGAAACCAGAAGAGGGGGTAATTCCTGAGCGGCTGCCCGTCAAGTTGGGGGGCGGGTTCTTTTCCTGAATGGCCGTCGACCGCGGCGGTCGCAGTCATCTTGTTCTATGGCTCACGCTCGGACTGGGACGGCGCATTACGTCTCTCGCCCGTCGCGGGCGAAATCCGGCGGGACCACTTTCGGCATTCCGCGGTTTTCTCTAGAATATGCGTTTTCCGTCTCTGGCCCTTGGCCGTTCGTGGGAAAGCGGTATCCGTTCGGAATGCACAAGGACTCAATGGACCACTGCAACCGCAAATGACTCCAGGGCAACGGGTAAGAGTCAAAGCATTTCTCTTATCTCGAAAATCAGAAACTGGGCAGCCACGACTTGTAGAACCATCAGGAGGATACTATGTCGGAACAACGTGTCATGAATCGGTGGTTGGTGGTTCTTGGAGCCATCCTCACACAGCTTTGTCTCGGGGCGATTTACGCGTGGAGCGTGTTTACCCCGACGTTGAAAGCCGACCCCTACAATTTTACCGCGGCACAGACCCAGTGGGTCTTTAGCGTGGGGCTGGCGTCGTTCGCCTTGGTGATGATTCTGGCGGGCCGGATGCAGGCCAAGTTTCCGCCGCGGAACGTGGCCGCGTTGGGGGGAATTATTCTTGGGCTCGGCTATGCGGCTGCTTCCTTCATGGGCACTAGTTTCATTGGACATCTGATTTGCATCGGGTTGGTCGGCGGTGCCGGAATCGGCATGGCCTACGTCGTGCCTATCGCCGTCGGCGTGAAGTGGTTCCCCGACCGCAAGGGCATGCTGACGGGCCTGGCCGTGGCTGGGTTCGGATTCGGGGCGCTTGCCTGGGTCAAGCTGGCGGGCACCTGGGGTAACCTGATCGAGACGTGTGGCATTGCCAATGTCTTTCTCTACTATGGCATCGCGTTTGCCGTCATTGTCGTTATCGGTTCGATCTGGATGGTCAATCCGCCAGAGGGTTACAAGCCGGCGGGCTGGGAACCACCGGCCAGCGCTGCAGGCAAGTCAGGCGGTTCCATTGACGTAACCAGCAGTGAAATGTTGGCCACACCTCAGTTCTTCCTGTTGTGGTTCATGTTCATCGCGGGAGCGATGGCCGGATTGATGGTCATCGGCTGCATCAAGCTTTTCGGCATCGATGCGCTGCGGAGCACGGGCATGGAAGAGGAGGTCGCCTCGGGTTGCGCGGGAACCGCGATGGCCGTCTTCTTCGCTCTGGCCAACGGCCTGGGACGCATCGGATGGGGAATAGCCTCCGACAAGCTCGGCCGCAAGGCAAGCCTATTCTTGATGCTCTTGACCCAGGGCGTTGTGATGCTGCTGTTCTACCAGATGGGTTTCCATGTTTGGCTGCTTTACCTGGGCGCCGCGTTGATCGGCTTCAATTTCGGCGGCAACTTCGCTCTGTTCCCGGCCGCGACGGCCGACTACTTCGGCAGCAAGCACGTCGGCCCGAACTACGGCTGGGTATTCACCGCCTACGGCGTCGGCGGAATCGCCGGCCCGCTTCTGGGCGGTTACTTTCAAGATGCGGCCAAGGGCGGCGACCCGACGGCCTGGATCACGCCGTTTATGATCGCCGGCATTGCCTGTTTAGTCGCGGCCGCCTTGGCATTGGTGTTGCGGGTACCGAAGCACCACAACTCGTGAGCAAGCCCACAACGATCGCGCTAGGCGTCTAATGTCGCCAGGTCATTTGGCCGAAGACCGTTCGCCGGACTTCGGTCGCGCCCAGTCCATACGCTTCCGGACCAAACTCGTAGTGGTGGGAGTCCAACAGGTTCTGGCCGACCAGAGCCATCTCGATGCTTTCGTTGGGTCTCCAACCGAGCCGCAGGTCCATGGTCACGTATTTGGGCACGTTGAGGCCCGACAGGTTGTCGACGTAACGCAAGACAGCATCGAAATCGCAACGGGGAGACAGCTTCCAGGACGATTGCAGTCGGACCTGATTGAGTGGGTTGATATCATCGGCATAGATCATCTGTTCGTAGACATCGGCGTTCCAGTGCATGTACTGGTAGCAATAGAAGCCCCAGAGCCGCCATCGCTCGTTGACGTCCCACGTCGCGGAGAGTTCGACGCCGTAGCCCCGTCCCGTGACGTGGTTCTCCCAATTCGATTGCAGAACCCAGTACGTATCTTCCGGGAAGAAGTTGTTCAGTTGAAACCCATGGTAGTCGGTGTAATCGTGGAAGTAAGTCGCCAGGTCCCAGGAAAATCGTTCGGTGACTTGCGTGCGGTAACCGACCTCGTAGGCCAACAGCTTTTCCGACTTGAAGTCGGAGGTACCGTTGAGTCGCACAAACGTTGGCGCGACGGGTGCCGGGAAGGGACCCAGGTTGAGAGTGCCATTTTCCTCGTAGAGCGCCGGCGTCGAAACGGCGCGCGAGACGGCGGCCCAAACCGAGTGGCGGTCGTCGGGCGTCCAGAGGAGCCGGATGCTCGGCTGCACCTCGAATCCCGAGAAGTTGTTTCGCTCCAGCTTGGTACCAGCCGTTAGATACCACCGGTCTTCGGCCAACTCGATCTCGTCTTGGATGAACCCGCTAAACATCGTGTAGCTGAGTTGCTCGGGCGAGAAGCTCAGGAA
The DNA here is from genome assembly GCA_016929515.1 of Pirellulales bacterium. Classification (GTDB taxonomy): domain Bacteria; phylum Planctomycetota; class Planctomycetia; order Pirellulales; family Thermoguttaceae; genus UBA11386. Next base: position 4,644 of record JAFGIR010000409.1, read on the forward strand.
GAAACTGCCGTCCGGAGCATAGTTGTGAATCTGGCGGTAGTTCAGCCCCCAGATTACGTTATGTCGCCGACCGAGTGGAAAGCGATGCTGAAAATCGAAGTCCATGGTGGTCCACATTTCGTTGCCCACCGTCTGGCTTCGAAAACACCGATCGTAGTAGGTCTGGAACGACCAGTCAGAGTCTTCGTCCGTGGTGTGATCCCATCGGAGCAGGACACTCTGGCCGGCGAACCCCATGTCTTCGGAGATTATCTCGGAATAGGGAAAGACGGGCACGGGCCGAATGCTCTCTTGTCCCTCGTTCCCGCCGTAGTAATTGCCCAGGGCGGTCAACTTGTTGACTCCGCACCGATCCAAATCGTAGTCGACGCGGAAACCACCGTGGCCGGCGCGCCAATCATCCCAGGCCAGCCCGATGCCGGGAAGATAGCCAGGCCCTCGTTCAAAGTGCTTTCCCCACAATCGCCAGGAGAGTCCTTTGCCATTGCTGCCGCCGACGCGTACCGCATCGACCGACTTATCGTAATTTCCGCCGCCGATCATGGCGTACGCACCCTGCGTATCGGACGCCTTCTTGGTCATGATGTTGATGACGCCGTCGACGGCGTTAGCACCCCAGATCGTTCCGCCAGGTCCACGGATCACTTCGATTCGCTCGATGTCGTCCAACAGCAGATCCTGCATGTCCCAATAGACGCCGCCGAAAAACGGATTGTATACACTGCGGCCGTCGATCATCACCAGAAGTTGCTTGTCGAAGCGGCTCTGCCCGCCACGGATGCCAACGGCCCAAGCATGAGATGTAATCTTCGAGACACTCACGCCGGGTGCCATGCGCAACAGCTCGGGCAAACAAGTGGCTCCGCTACGGCGGATCATCTCGCTGGTAATCACAAATACGGCCGCCGGCGAACGGCCAATGGTGCTCTGCTGCCTTGACACACTCGTCACCGCGATGTCCATTGCGGGCGCGTTGACCCGAGTCTGGGACAATTCTCGAATGTCTTTTTCCAAGAAATCGAGGTCGTCGTCCTTCTCCGCTTGCGTCCCCGGTGTCGCATCACGCGACGGTTCGTCGCCGATGAGCGATGCGTATTGTAGTGTCGGGAGCGGTGCCGGGGTTACTTGCTGGGCCAGCACCGCGTTGGATGGAAACAGGCCATGGTAAGCAACACACAAAACAAGAAACAGACATATCCTAGGTGACATACGATTAACCTCCATAGGCAACGCGAGAATCTCATTGATCACAATCAGTGTCGCCAGGTCATTTGGCCGAAGACCGTTCGCCGGACTTCGGTCGCGCCCAGTCCGTAGGGTTCGGCATAGAATTCGGGGAAGTGGGGATCGAACAGGTTCTGGCCCACTATGGCGAACTCGATATTCTCGCTGGGTTTCCAACCGAGACGAAGATCCATGGTCAAGTAGCTGGGTACATCCAACCCGACCAGGTTGTCGACGTAGCGCAGCACCGCGTCGAATTCGCAAGCATTGGGCAAGTTCCAGGACGATTGGAGTCGGACCTGATTCAACGGGATGACTCCATCGGAATAGAGCATCGCTTCCTCGGGCGTCACGTCCCAATGGAGATGCTGGTAGTTGTAGAAACCCCACAGCCGCCAGTTGTCGGTAAGGTTCCAACTGGCGGATAGCTCGACGCCGTAGCCCTGTCCGCCGACGTTGTTGTTCCAATCGGCTTCAAGAACAACGTACGTGTCTTCCACGAAGGGTGGGCTTAGATCGTATCCGTGAAGATCGCTGTAGACGTTGTAGTAGGTGGCGATGTCCCAGGAAAATCGATCGGTGACTTGGGCCCGATAGCCGATCTCGTAGGCCAACAGCTTCTCCGACTTGAAATCGGAGGTGCCGTTCAACCGAACAAACGTTGGCCAGACGGGAACGTTGGAAGGACCGAAGTTCAGCGTACCGGTTTCTTCGTAGAGCGCCGGCGAGGAAACGGCCCGCGAAATGGCTCCCCAGACGGAGTGACGCTCGTCGGGCGTCCACAAGAGCCGAATGCTGGGTTGCACCTCGAAGCCCGAGAAGTTGTTCCGTTCCAATTTGGTGCCGACGGTCAAGTACCATCGATCCTCGGCCAACTCGATTTCATCCTGGATGAAGCCGCTGAAAACGTTGTAGGTGATCTGCTCGGGCGTGAAGTGCAGATAGAAGTTGCTGTCGGCGCTGTAGTTGTGGATCTGGCGATGGTTGAGACCCCAAATCACTTTGTGGCGTTGACCAAGCGGGAATCGATGTTGGAAATCGAAGTCCATGGTCGTCCACATCATCTTGCCTGCCCACTGCTCGCGAAAAGTGCGATCGTAGTACGTCTGAAAACACCAGTCGGACTCGTCGTCGATCGCGTGTTCCCAGCGAAGCAGGACGTTTTCGGCGGCAAAGCCTATGTCTTCGAGGACCTCTTGGGAATAGCGTGGCGGAATGGGGACGGGCCAATTGCCGTTTTCCCCCTCAACGCCGGCGCAATAGGTTCCCAGGGCGGTCAGCGCGTTGACCTTGCACGGATCGGACCAGTCGACCCGAAACCCACTGTGTGCGACGCGCCAATCATCGTAGGCCAGTCCGGTGCCGGGCAACCACCCCGGGCCACGTTCGGCGTGTTTTCCCCACAATCGCCAAGTCAGACCTTTCCCGTTGCTGCCGCCGACGCGAGCGCCGTCGACCAGCAGGTCGTAGTTGCCACCGCCCGCGGCAACGTAGACGCCTTGGGTATCGGATGCTTTCTTGGTGATGATGTTGATCACCCCGTCAACGGCGTTGGCCCCCCAGATCGTTCCACCGGGTCCACGGATCACCTCGATCCGTTCGATGTCGTCCAGCAGCAGATCCTGCATGTCCCAATAAACACCACCAAAGGTCGGACTGTAGATGCTCCGCCCATCGATCAGCACCAACATCATTTTGTTGAAGCGGCTTCGGTCACCTCGGGTGCCGATAGCCCAGGAGTGGGAAGAGACTTTCGAAACGTTGACGCCGGGCGCCATGCGCAGGAGTTCGGGCACGCAGGTGGACCCGCTGCGGCGGATCATTTCGCTAGTGATCACGAAGATGGCGGCCGGCGAGCGGCCCACGGTGCCATGCTGCTTCGAGACACTGCTGACCGCAGTATCCATGGCCGGGGCGTTGACCCGGGTTTGGGACAACTCGCGGATGTCTTTTTCGAGGAAGTCAAGTTCGTTGTCTTCGTCGTCAGGCTTGGCGTCGGTGGTGGACGCACCGGCCGGCTGATCATTGTCGGCAAGTGATGCGTATTGCAACAGTGGCAACGGTGCTGGAGAAATTTGTTGGGCGGCAGCAGGCACAAGCAAGCCCAGCGGCATTATGCAGCAAACAAGAATGTTGACAACGTTCTTGCACATGTGTCGCTCCTGTTAGGCTACTTCCGAAAGGCCTGTTGATTGGCCTAGTATCGGAAGGTGACCGTTCCGTACATGCCGCGTTCGACTTCGGTCGCTTCCGCTTCGGGACCTTGATTGCGCACATACTCGAAATGGCGTGGATCGAGCAGGTTGCGTCCGACCAGCGCTGCTTCGAAATGTTCCGTCGGCCGCCACGCCAACCGGAAATCCATCGTTACATAGGCGGGAATATCGAGCGTCGTGAGTGCGTCGACGTAGCGGAGCATCATGTCGAAATTCACGTCGTGGCGCAGGTCCCAGGAAGATTGAAAATAGACCTGATTGATGGGCGACCAACCTTCCTGCTGTTCGCCGGTCGTCGCGTAGCCATCGTCCATGTGGAGAAACATCCGCAGATAAGTGTAGCATCCTCGGAGCTTCCAGCGAGGATTGATCTGAAACGTGGCCGACAGTTCGCAGCCGTAGGTTTCGCCGTCCATGCAGTTTACCCACGGCCAGTACCAGTTCGGCCACTGGGGCGACGGCGGATTCGGTTGACTGTAGATCAGGTTCTCGTATTGGTTATAGAACATGGCCATGTCCCAAGAAAAACGATCGCTCGGCTGGGCGCGATACCCCAGTTCGTAGGCCAACAGTTCTTCCGATTGAACGTCCTCGTTTCCGATAATGGTGAGACGAATCGGCGGGGTGGGCGGCGGGGCAATCGGAATGAACCCATAGCGGTATAACGATTCCCTCTCGACCCGACTGGGGGTTCGGACGGCCCGGGAAATGGCTCCCCAAACGGCTCGTCGCTCGTCCAGACTGTACAACAGACGAACCGTGGGTTGATACTCGAAATGCGTGTAGTCGTTATACTCGAATTTTGATCCGACCGTCAGGAAAAGGCGATCTTCGACCAGTGTGATCTCATCTTGCACAAAGCAACTGTAGATGTTCAGTCCACGGTCGGGTGGATCAAATGAAACCGTGTAACTACCTCCGATATGGTCGTAGTGGTGACGATACTCGGCACCCCAGACAATCTGATGACGCTCGCCCCAGGGAACCTGACGCTGAAAATCGAGGTCGATGACGTCGACCGTCCCGGCTGCCAAAGGCGAGTTTCGTCGCAGACGATCATAATAGAATTGTATCGCCCAGCCGTTTGCCTCGTCGAAATCCCGCGTCCAGCGACCCAGCACGTTGCCACCGCTCATGTGGGCGTCGCCCACGATGTTCTGTTGATAGGGAAACAGGGGCAGTTGCTCACGATATTCCCCGCCTGCGTAGCCGTTATACACGTCGCCCTGAACGGTCATCTTGTCGACGCCGTTCGGTTCCCAGTCCATTCGGAAACCGCCCTGAGCCGAGCGCCAATCGTCGCATGCTTGATCGTTCGGAAGGAATCCTTGGTCCTGGTCCTGGAACATCCCGTAGGCGCGCCACGTGAGATGGTCACAGACCTTTCCGCCGTAGCGGAGGTTGGTCATTCCCCGCAATTCGTTTCCCGACGCTCCGTACACCAATGATCCTTGAGTATCCTTCGACGACTTCGTGATGATGTTGATCACGCCGTTCACGGCATTCGCGCCCCAAACGCTCGCCCCGGGACCGCGGATCACCTCGATCCGGTCGATGTCCTGCAACATGACCAGATTGGCCTCCCAGTAGACGCCAGAGAAAACCGCGTTATAGAGCACTCGACCATCGATCTGCACCAATAGCTTGTTGGCGAAACGGCTGCTGAAACCACGCGAGGTCACCGACCATTGGCTGGCGTTGGCGCGGGCCACTTCGAGTCCGGGAACCATCCGCAGAAGTTCAGGAATATCCGTCGCGCCGCTGCGCTGAATCATCTCTTGGGTGATGACATAGATGGCTGCCGGTGAACGACCGATCGTGGTCGGCGTTCGCATCACCGAGGTCACCTCGGTGTTCATCATGGGCGCGCTGACCCGGGTCTGGGACAACTCCCGAATGTCCTTTTTGAGAAAATCGAGCTCGTCATCTTCCTTTTCAGGTTTGACCTCCGCCGGTGGCTCGTTGGCCGGCTGCTCGTTGTCGGCAAGCGACACGTATTGTAGTGATGGCAACGGTGCCGGAACAACTTGTTGGGCCGGAGCAGCGGCGGCCAGAAGGAAATACCCCAGCAGCATGCAGGGTAATTGCCGACTCGTGCTGAAACACGCCAAGGTGCCCCCTTTAATTGGCTCACGTTCTGCCATGCCTGAGGCCTCCTCCGAATGCATCCGTGATAGATGTGCATCTCGCTGACGGATGATCAGTAATGCACTCCGTCATCTCCCATTCCTTCACATCGACCGCGACTATCCTGTTTATCTTGGATCGGAATAGGCAAGTTGACCGCTCGACACAAAGTGTATCTGACATGGCGGGATTTAAGATGTCCGCCATGGACTTTCCGTCCTTCTTGTTAAGCCCTGACGACTGCGGGTTCTTTTCCGGACGGCTGTCGTCGCCTGTGGACGAATCGGCCGTCCCTGGCTCGGTCCCGCGCGGTGTATCACGTGGCAGGGTGTACACTACGGATTAACTACCTTTGTTAACGACTGGACCGCCCTTGCCGCGTCAACATAAACGTCAACTTGGTAATGCACGCCTTGGGCCCTTTCGGCTCTTCGATTCTCACCGTTTGACGGCTCGGAAGAAGTCAGGTGGCAATGCCCCACCAAGACAAAATTCTCGTGTTTCCAGCAAGCAACCAGATTGCATGCGCCGCCGGTTTGAATACATTGGTAGGATATGAGACTCACTCCGCTCGCCGTTCTCATTCCTGCCTGCTTCCTCATTCTTTCGTCGATGGCCCTTCTGTGTTGGCTGACGATGATCGACGTGGACGATTTGCAGGCCAGACTACCCAACTCTGGTCTATCCCGAACGACTGCGGTGGCTGAAACGCGACCGCTGATCGGCACGTTTGTGGCCGGCCCGGGGCGCCCCGCCGAGTTGCCTGGTGCGTGGCCGCAATTTCGCGGCGAGCATAGCGACGGCATTGCCCACGACACGGTTCCATTGGCTCGTTCGTGGCCGTCCGGCACGCCGGTTGTGCTTTGGTCGATCGAGCTGGGCGAAGGCTACGCCGGCGCGGCCGTTCGCGACGGTCGCGTCTACGTGCTCGACTACGACGAGAAAAAGAAGGCCGATGCCTTGCGTTGTCTTTCGTTGGCCGACGGCCAAGAGATTTGGCGATATTCGTATCCGGTCGCTGTTAAGCGAAACCACGGCATGTCGCGGACGATTCCCGCGGTCAGCGATAAGTACGTCGTCGCGCTCGGGCCGAAGTGCCACATCATGTGTCTCGACGCCAAGACCGGCGAGTGCTATTGGCTTAAGGATTTGGTTCGCGAGTTCGGCGCGACGGTTCCGCTCTGGTACGCAGGTCAGTGTCCGCTCATCGACGGCGAACGAGCGATCTTCGCACCGGGCGGCGACGCGTTGATGATTGCTCTCGACTGCCGCTCGGGCAAGCTTGTGTGGCAGTCTCCCAACCCGTCTGGCTGGAAGATGACCCATTCGTCGATCATGCCGATGGAATTTGCCGGCCAAAAGATGTTCGTTTATTGTGGCAAAGGCGGTATGGCGGGCGTCTCGGCCGAGGACGGAACAAGGCTTTGGGACACGACGGCCTGGGGGCAAATCCAGATTACCTGCCCCTCGCCGACAATCCTGACCGAGGGACGGCTTTTCTGCGCCGCCGGCTATGAGTCGGGCTCGGTCATGCTGCAACTCGAGGAAAAAGACGGCCGGATTACCGCCCACGAACGGTTCCGGCTGGGTCCCAGACAATTCGGTTCGACCCAACAGACGCCCATCTTCCACGAGGACTATTTGTACGGGGTCCGTGACCGTGAGCGCCACGAAAACCTGGTGTGCCTCGATCTGGATGGAAACGAAATCTGGAACAGCGGACCCGACGCAACGTTCGGGCTGGGGCCCTATCTGGTGGCCGACGGGCTCCTCTTCGTGTTGGATGATTCGGGACTGCTCACCCTCGCCGAGGCGACGCCGTCCGGCTACAAGCCGCTCGCCCAGGCACAAGTCCTTGAAGGTCACGATGCCTGGGCACCCATGGCGTTGGTCGCCGGCCGATTGTTGCTCCGCGATTTCACGCGCATGGTTTGTCTCGACGTGGCGGAATCGCTTCCGGCTGCCGGGCCAATGATCGACGACCGGAAGGGCCCTTGATATGACACCCGATGGAAATGCGAATCGGCGCGACGCGGTCAAACAGCCCGGCCTGTGGGTTCTATTGTTGCTGACCGTGTTGGGAGTCGTGGGGCTGGTCGCCTTGATGCGGACAGACAGTGGCCCGCCCGCGCGAAATACCCTGCCGCCGTCGTTTGACTACGATTTGAGTTCCCTTGCCAAGGTCGACCCGAAATGGATCGGCTACGAGCCAACGGCGTGGTTCCCAGTTGCGATGCGAGTCGTGCGCGGCGTTGCCCTCGGACCGGACGGCTTGATTTGCGTGGCTGGCGACCGGGCCATTCACGTTCTCGAACCCGACGACGGCCGGCTGCGTCGCAAGATCGCGTTGGACGAGGCGCCCCGTTGCCTGGCTGCCGACGGGGACTTGTTCTATGTCGGTTTCGAAAACCACGTTGCGGTGGTTGACCTGGACGGTACGGTTTCAGCACAATGGGACTCTCGCGGCCCCGACGCGTTGTTGACCTCGATCGCCGTGAGCCAAGACGATGTGTTCGTGGCCGACGCAGGCACCAAGTGCGTGCTCCGCTACGACAAGTCGGGCAAGATGACAGCAACGCTTGCCCGGCGCGACGCGCGCCGCAATGTGCCCGCGTTGGTCATTCCGAGTCCCTATTGCGACGTGGCGGTCGGCTCGGACGGTCTGCTGCGCGTGGTCAATCCGGGCCGACATCGGATCGAGTACTTCACTCGCCGCGGTGACTACGAAGCGCCGTTGACCTGGGGACAATCCGGTTTGGCGATCGAGCGTTTTTGCGGTTGTTGCAACCCGGTCGCCATTGCCCTGTTGGCCGACAACCGTGTCGTTACGGCTGAAAAGGGCATTCCGCGGGTGAAAGTCTACTCGGCCGAAGGACGCTTTGAGTGCGTCGTAGCCTCGCCCGAGCAATTGACGTCGACGGATACGATGACCGAAGAAACTCGCACGGCCCACAAGTTGCTGGCGGTCGACTTGGCCGTGGACCGCCAAGGGCGTATCCTGGTTCTCGACCCAGCGGCGCGCGGGGTTCGCGTGTTCGTGAAGAAAAAACCGCATGCAGCGGATGATTCCGAAAGCGGCGAGGTGAATGATGAGTAGAGAGCAACGAGCGATCTCGAAGAGAGAAGCAACCTCGTTAGCCACTGGGCGGCGCGAGTGGCTGCGCGCCGTCGCGCGCTGGACCGCACTGGGTGGGCTTGGCGTGCTGTCAGCTTCGCTCGCGTGGCGCAGCGGCGCGGAATGCCGGCTTGGAGCCGATTGTCGGCACTGCAACCATTTGGCACAATGCGATCTTCCCCGGGCGAACAAAATCAAACGAGAGCGGAGTCGGTGAGTTCCATGGCCGAGAACCAACGCAAGATCGATCGGCGAAAGTTCGTGGGCGACGGCCTGCGAATCGTCGGCGCCGTGGGAATTGCCGGCGCTACGGGATTCTGGGCGGGGCGCCGCGCCGAAGACGACGACAATCTATGGCAAATCGATCCGCATCAGTGCGTCGCCTGCGGCAACTGCGCAACCCACTGCGTTCTCGACAAATCGGCCGTCGTTTGCAAGCATGCCTACGCCATGTGCGGCTACTGCAATTTGTGCACGGGCTATTTCGAGCCGGATGCCAACGAGTTGACGACCGGCGCCGAGAACCAGCTTTGCCCAACCGGGGCGATCCGCCGCACGTTTATCGAGGATCCCTATTACGAATACGCAATCGACGAACCGCTCTGCATCGGCTGCGGGAAATGCGTCAAGGGATGCACGGCTTTCGGCAACGGTTCGCTCTACCTTCAGATCGATCAGGATCGCTGCATGCACTGCAATGAATGCGCCATTGCGATTGCCTGCCCCTCCGAAGCGATCAAGCGAGTACCGGCTGGCAAGCCCTATCTGCCCAAGGATCAGAACGGGGGGCCAGCCTAGTGAAAGCGTGTGGACGATGGCTGTTCGTGGCGTGGGTCGTTGCGATGTTGGCCGGTACGGCGTACGGCGTCGAGCGGTTTCCCCCGCCCGAGTTCACGAATCACCAACTTCCGGCAACCCAGTTTGCACCGCCGCGAGCGGCCGCGATGCAATACGTCGACGTGGCTCTGCTGGCCGGCGCGTTGGGACTGGCCAGTTACTTGGCGCTGGTTCGGCGCTCGCGCCGCGGATTGTTTTTTCTGGCTGTCGCATCGCTTGCCTGGTTCGGGTTCGTTCGCCACGGCTGCGTGTGTCCGATCGGCGCGATCCAGAACGTGACGCTGGCTCTGTTTGACCCAACCTATGCGATTGGGCTGCCGGTCATCGCGTTCTTCGTCTTGCCGTTGTTGTTCACGTTGTTTTTCGGGCGGACGTTTTGTGCGGCCGTGTGTCCCTTGGGCGCCTTGCAGGAGATGGTCGCGCTGCACCCGGTGTCCGTCCCTCAATGGCTTGCCCACGCGCTCGGCTTGCTGCGCTACGTTTATCTGGGCCTGGGCGTGGCGTTGGCGGCGACGGGCACGGCTTTCGTGATTTGCCGTTACGATCCATTGGTCGGTTTCTTCCGTCTCGGCGGCAGCGCGTCGATGCTGATCGTGGGCGGCTGTCTGCTGCTGTTTGGAGTTTTTGTCGGCCGGCCCTATTGCCGGTTCTTGTGTCCTTACGGCGCGGTGCTCGGCTGGTTGTCGAAAGTGTCGAAGTGGCACGTGCGGATCACGCCCGACGAGTGCATACACTGCCGGCTGTGCGAAGACGTGTGTCCCTATGGAGCAATCGAGGCGCCGACCGAGGGACTCCAGCCCGAGGCGATGCCATCCGCCCGACGGCGTTTGGTGTTTTTCGCGTTGTTCTTGCCGATTTTGGTTGCCGGCGGGGCCCTCCTGGGACGAGAATTGGCCGTGCCTCTGTCGATGCTCGATCCCACGGTCGAACTGGCCGAGCGGATCTGGGCCGAGGATCACGGGCTGGTTGAAGGCACAACCGACGCCAGCGACGCCTACCGCAATACACAACGCCCCATTGATGAACTCATCCGAGCGGCAGTCCTGCAGCGCGACAAGCTTGCTTGGGCCGGCGGGGCATTCGGAGCTTGGGTCGGATTGGTCATTGGTGTCAAGCTCATTTGGCTTTCACGCTCCCGGAAACAAGTCGACTATGCTCCCGATACGGCTAATTGCGTTTCCTGTGGACGCTGTTTCTGGTATTGTCCGCAAGAACACATTCGGCAAGGCTGGATCGGCGCAGAAGAGAAGGACGCAGGCCGAACCGTAACCCTGCGTTAAGACCATCGAACCGCACAAACGTCGCTTGGCCGGACCCCGGCCTACAAGACTCATGAACGCAACTGACCTGAACAACGAGACTCCGGCAATCACGGCCGGCTACGACGCTGCACGGCGCACGGCCTGGGTGGCTTGGATCGTCGTTGCGGTGATTTGCGCCATTCTGTTGATCGACTACGGTCGCCGGCTGGGAGCGAAAGACTTGCGTTCCTTGATGAAACTCGTGGTGGGTGGTGCCTCGACGGAGGCCGCGGAAGATCCACTCGACTCGCCCGAGTTCGTCGCGCTCAGGGAAGCGTTGGCCAAAAACCCGAGCGACGAAGGGCTCAAACGCCAGGTTCGCGATCTCGACCTGAAGTTGCGTCAGGAGTATTTCCAGCAACGGCGCTTCGTGCGTTTGGGTGCCCACCTGCTTCTGCTGAGTGTCGTCGTGCTGGTGGTGAGCGAGAAGACGGCCGCAATGTTGCGTCGGCGATTGCCCAACCCCGAGCCGGTCGATCCGTCATCCAACGCAACGCGGCAAGCCGTTTGCGGTCGCTGGGCCCGGGGCGCAGTCGTTGTATTGGCCGTGGTCGTGGTGGTCACGGCCGAAATAATCGCCTCCGACGTCAGTACTGATCTGCCAACGAATGCTGCGGAACTGGCCTCGCTTGGGCCTGAACCGGGGGGCTCCCCTTTGGTCGGTCCCTTCGCGCCGGCTGGCGATGTCGAAGCCGAGCCCCAGACCGAAACAAAAACGCCTGACTTCCCGACCGACGAGGAACTCTTGCGGAACTGGGCCTGTTTTCGGGGACCTCACGGTTCGGGCATCTCGGCCTATTCGAACCTCCCGCTTGAATGGGATGGAGCCTCGGGCAAGAACGTCCTTTGGAAAACGCCCGTGCCGCTGCCGGGCAACAACTCGCCGATCGTTTGGAGCGACCGCGTGTTTCTCTCGGGCGCCAACGAGAAGCGGCGCGAGGTCTACGGTTTCGATGCGACAACCGGGAAGCTGCTTTGGACCACCGAAGCGCCCTCAACACCGCAAAGCAGGGCCGAGGCACCCCAGGTCATGGAAGACACGGGCTTTGCCGCCCCGACGATGGCGGTCGACGGCCGGCGGGCCTATGCCATCTTCGCCAACGGCGACGTCGTCGCGGTCGACTTTGACGGCAATGTCGTCTGGTCGCGAAGTCTCGGTATTCCCGACAACGCCTATGGCCATGCCAGTTCGCTGGCCATGTATCGCGACCGGTTGCTGATCCAATTCGACCAAGGCGCCGACGACGACCAGCTTTCCAAAATGATCGCATTGGAAGCTTCGACCGGTCGGCCCGTTTGGCAAGTGAAACGCCCGGTGGCCAACTCCTGGAGCTCGCCAATCGTTGTCCAACAGGGTGATCAGGCACAACTCCTCACGGCGTCCGATCCTTGGGTCATCGCTTACGATCCGGCCGACGGCCGCGAGCTTTGGCGGGCCGAGGGCACCACGGGCGACCAGGGCGTCACGCCGGTCGTGGCCGATGGGTTGCTCCAGGTCGGCAGTGAATACAGCGAGTGGTTCGCGATTCGGACCGACGGAAGCGGCAATGTGACCGAGACCCACATCAAGTGGCGCGGCGAGGATGGGTTGCCTGACACGGTCAGCCCGCTGGTCGTCGGAAAGCTGCTTCTGCTGTCGACCAGTTTTGGCGTTCTCACGTGCTACGACGCGATCGAGGGCGAGGTTCTCTGGGAAAAAGAATTTGACATGCGTTTCACCTCCTCGCCTACGCTAGTCGGCGATCGGGTCTTTCTGTTTGGTCAGGAAGGCAAAGGTTGGATCGTTGCGTTGTCGCGCGAGGGCTGCACGACCGTGGCCGAAACGGACCTGGGCGAGCCGTGCGTCACCAGCCCCGCCATGCAAGACGGCCGATTCTACGTTCGCGGCAAAAAACACCTGTTCTGCATTGGCCACTCCGAAGAAGACAACACCAAACCAGAATAGACGCTATCCATGAACCAACGCGACGCGCAAAGCTCGATGACCGATCCGGCGCGGACGACCGACGCCGGTCTGCCGCCGTGCGCCGATTGCGGTAGCGCCGGCTCGGTGGACGACGAAATGCGCGATTTCATCGACGCAACCGTCGAGCAACACGGCGATCGGCCGGATGCGGTCATTCCCATTCTGCAAGCCATTCAGACGCACTACCGCTATCTGCCCGAAGAGGCGATGCGGCGCGTCTGCGAGGTGACCCAAATCACGCCGGCGGCGATCACGGGCGTGGCGACGTTTTACAGTCGTTTTCGCCACCGCCCGCTCGGCAAGCACCTGATCAACGTGTGCCATGGCACGGCCTGCCACGTGAAAGGCGCCGGGTTGATCCAAGACGCGCTCTGCCGACGCCTGGATATTCCCGACGGTGGCGACACGGATCCCGACGGCCTGTTCACCGTCGAGAAGGTGGCCTGCCTGGGTTGCTGCACCCTGGCTCCGGTCGTCCAGATCGACGGGGTAACGTATGGTCGGTTGACGACGAGCAAGGTGCCCGAGATGCTCGACGACTTTCTTCGCAACGAAAGCCGCCGCGCCCCGGCCGCCGGCCGGGCGAAGGTCTTCGACGGCGACGCGTTGGGTGAAATCCGGATCGGCCTGGGCTCGTGTTGCGTGGCTCAAGGCAGCGGCAAGGTCCGCGAAGCGCTCGAACGCGTGTTGGCCGAGACGGGTGCCCGAGCGACGGTGAAACGCGTTGGGTGCGTGGGCATGTGCCACCAGACGCCCCTGGTCGAGATCGTGCCGACGGCAGGCAAGCCGAGCCTTTATGCCAAGGTCGCGCCCGAGCAGATTCGACACATCGTTCTCCAACACTTCAAACCAAAGGGCTTCCGACGTCTTCGCCACAGCGCGACCCAACTGTTCGACCAGTTCATTGGCGGCGTACATAGCGACGAGGTCATGCACCATGCGTTGGAGGTGGGCGAAGGGCCGGTCTGCGATTTTCTCGGTCCCCAGCGCCGCGTGGCAACCGAGTTCTGCGGCCGGATCGACCCGACCGACTTGGACGAATACTTGCGCCACGACGGATTCAAGGCACTCGAACAATGCGTCAAGCAGTCCTCGCCCGAGTCGATCATCGAGGAAATCCAGAAGGCCGGCTTGCGCGGTCGTGGCGGCGCCGGTTTTCCGACGGGCCGGAAATGGGCCGGGGTCCGCCGGGCCAAAGGAACTCCCAAGTACCTGATCTGCAATGGCGACGAAGGCGACCCCGGCGCGTTCATGGATCGGATGATTCTCGAATCGTTTCCCTATCGCGTAATCGAGGGAATGGCCATCGCCGCGCGGGCCGTCGGCGCCGAAGAAGGATTCTTGTACATTCGCGCTGAATACCCGCTGGCCGTTCGCCGGATTCGCGAAGCCCTGGCCGAGTGCGAGCAACGAGAAATTCTCGGCGAGTCGGTCGCCGGAAGCGGTAGACCGTTGCGATTGTCGATCAAGGAGGGCGCCGGGGCGTTTGTCTGCGGCGAAGAGACCGCGCTGCTGGCCTCGATCGAGGGCCGCCGGGGGATGCCGCGATTGCGCCCGCCGTTTCCGGCCGAGTCGGGCCTCCACGGAAAACCGACCCTGGTCAACAACGTCGAGACGTATTGTCTCGTTCCGTGGATCATTCGCAACGGCGCCGACGCATTCGCCGCGTTGGGTACCGAAGCGAGCAAAGGCACCAAGGTCTTCGCCCTGGCCGGAAAGATC
>JAFGIR010000410.1 GCA_016929515.1 Pirellulales bacterium
GAAGGCATGGCCTACGGAGGTGGCGGTCCCTGGCCAATAGTCGGCAGACCATCGTGGGGGAAAGGCGACGGTGCTTACCTTGTTTCCCCCGTTGTTTGGTCAATTCAAGAATCGGCCGACTATTTCGAGAAAATTTTGACCTCGCCTGGTCGTCGTATGCTTCGGGCGAAATCTCCCAAACCCCGCGAAAACTCGAACAATTCGAGGTATTGTCCTATAGGGCCCTATCGAGGGGAATGTCTAACGGAAACCACACAAAGACTTGGGCAACAAGGTGTTGGGACGGTTTGGAAAGCCCTCATTGACGAAGGGAAAGATCTGGCTACACTTTGACGATCTCACCTGTATGTTGTGGTGCTTCGGGAGCGAGGTACAATATATAGGTGGCAAGGGGGCGTATTTCGGTCATCGGGTGGTGTCGAACGGGACACAAGGGTGAATTCTTTGGAGAATAGACAAACTGCGGTGGCGGCCCGGTTGCCTCAGTGTATAATTGTACATTTGTACATTATTCGGCACGGATAGCTGGCGCTCACGGAGGAAGGAACTTCAATCATGGATAACGTGGAGATCAAGGAAGCGCGGCAAGCAACCTACCCGGAGCGGGAGGATCACGTGGACGCGAGTTTCGCTCGACCCAGCGAAGGACTCACGATCGATCCTTGTTTCTGTCCGACCGACGTTTCCGATCCCTTTGACACGGTCGAGTGGGATCTGAGAATCGCGACGATCAAGGAGGAAGGGGGCGGTGTACTCTTCGAGCAGCGCGACTGCGAAATCCCGTCGACGTGGAGCCAACTGGCCACGAACGTCGTAGCCAGCAAGTATTTCTACGGAGAAATCGGCACGGCCGAGCGCGAGACGGGCGTGCGGCAGTTGATCCATCGCGTCTGTCGGACGATTGCCGATTGGGGATTGGGCGACGGCTATTTCGCCACGGCCGACGATGCCGAGCGATTCTATCGCGAGTTGACGTGGCTCTGTCTCCATCAACATGCCGCGTTCAATTCGCCCGTCTGGTTCAACGTCGGACTGCATCACCAATACGGCGTGAAGGGCGCGGTGTGCAATTGGCACTGGGACCCGGAGGAGAAACGAGTCCGGCAGCCGGAGAACCCGTACGAATATCCCCAGGCGTCGGCTTGCTTCATTCAGAGCGTCCAGGACAACATGGAAGACATCATGGAGTTGGCCCGCGCCGAAGCCATGCTCTTCAAGTTCGGTTCCGGGACGGGGACCGATCTCTCCACGCTGCGTTCGCACCGCGAGAAGTTGGCTGGCGGCGGAAAACCTTCTGGACCGCTGTCGTTCATGCGAGTCTACGACCAGATTGCGGCCGTGGTCAAGAGCGGAGGCAAGACCCGCCGGGCGGCCAAGATGCAGTCGTTGAAAGTCTGGCACCCCGACATCCTCGAATTCATCGAGTGCAAGTGCAACGAAGAGAAGAAGGCGTTTCTATTGATGGAAGAAGGCTATTCGGCGGACGACGCGTATAGCTCGATTCTTTTTCAGAACGCCAACCTTTCGGTCCGTGTTTCGGACGAATTCATGAAGGCGGTCGAGCAGGACCAAACCTGGACGACGCGTTGGGTTACCGACGAAAAGCGCGAAGGCCCCACGCACCGGGCGAAGGAACTGATGGAGACGATCGCCAAGGCCGCTTGGGCGTGCGGCGATCCGGGCCTCCAGTACGACACGACCATCAATCACTGGCACACGTGTCCGAACTCGGGCCGGATCAACGCATCGAATCCGTGCAGCGAGTACATGTTTCTCGACGATTCAGCCTGCAATTTGGCCAGCATCAACCTGAGGAAGTTCCTCGCCGAGGACGGGCATTTCGATGTCGAACGGTTCGCCAAGGCATGCCGCCTGGTGTTCGTCGCCCAGGAAATCCTGGTCGATCACGCCAGCTATCCAACGAAGCGAATCGCCGAGAACAGCCATCGTTTTCGGCCGCTCGGACTGGGTTATTCCAACCTGGGCAGTTTGCTGATGGCGTCCGGTTTGCCCTACGATTCGGACGAAGCCAGGGGGCTTTGCGGGGCGATTACGGCGCTGCTGCACGGGACGGCCAATCGAACCAGCGCCGAACTGGCCGCCACGGTCGGCCCGTTTGACGCCTTCGAGGAAAACCGCCTGCCGATGCTCCGCGTCATGCTGAAACATCGTGAAAAGGTCGAGGACATCAAGCACTGTCCCGAGTACCTCACCCAGGCTGCCAGGACGCTCTGGAACGAGGTGCTTGAACAAGGCGACAAATACGGCTTCCGCAACGCCCAGGCCACCGTCCTGGCTCCGACCGGGACGATCAGCTTCATGATGGACTGTGATACGACGGGCATCGAACCGGATATCGCGCTGGTGAAATACAAGCAGTTGGCCGGCGGGGGGATGCTCCGCATCGTCAACGGGACCGTGCCACTGGCCTTGGAGACGCTCGGCTACGAACCTGAGGAAATCGAGGCCATCACGGCGCATATCGAGAAAGAGGGAACCATCGAAGGAGCTCCCGCGGTCAAGGACGAACACTTGGCGGTGTTCGATTGTGCTTTTGCATCGGCGGACGGAACACGATCGATTCCATGGATGGCGCACGTTCGCATGATGGCCGCGGCCCAACCGTTTGTCTCCGGCGCCATCTCGAAAACGGTGAATATGCCCAAGGATAGCACGGCGGAGGATATTGCCCAAGCGTACCTCGAGGGATGGCGATGCGGCCTGAAGGCGTTGGCTATCTATCGGGACGGTTCGAAGGGAGCTCAACCCCTGTCGACCAGCAAGAAGAAAGAGAAGTCGGCCGCCGCGCCGCGCCGCGAACGATTGCCCGACACGAGACAATCAGTGACCCACAAATTCAGCGTCGCGGGCCACGAAGGTTATATCACCGTCGGCCTGTATCCCGACGGGCGGCCCGGCGAGTTGTTCATCACCATGGCCAAGGAAGGAAGCACCATCGGCGGCATGATGGATTGTTTCGGCACGGCCGTCTCGATGAGCCTGCAATACGGCGTACCGCTGGAAGTCTACGTTCAGAAGTTCTCCCATACGCGATTCGAGCCGATGGGCCATACGAAGAATCCGGACGTTCGCTTCGCGAAGAGCATCATCGATTATATCTTCCGATGGTTGGGAGTCACGTTTTTGCCGGGCTTTCGCGAAGCCAACAACGGAACGGCTCCCATCAGCAAACCTTTCGGTGATGAGTCAGGCGAATCCGAAACCGAGCCAGGGCCCACCGCCATGAAGGCCGGTGGGCCGGACGCCGGGCAAGGAGCGGCCGCCAGCAGCGCCAACGGTTCAGGCAACGGCCGAGTGAACGCGCACGCCCCGTTGTCGTCCGACGTGAAAACCAAGGCCAGCATCGCCGTGCTCGAACACACGGGCGATGATCCGCAGCCAGGCTATTCGCCGTCGCCCTCGGGCCGCAGCGATCAGTTCGCCCGTTTCCAAACCGACGCGCCCTCATGCGACAATTGCGGCGCGATCACCGTCCGCAACGGCAATTGCTACCTCTGCTACAACTGCGGCAATAGCATGGGGTGCTCCTGAACGCGGTCCGCGACGCGTGAAGTCGACGCCGGACGCCCGGGACCATGGCCGTCCTTTCGGGTGAGTTTGTCCAATCGATGGGGAAACAGACTCGCCAAACGGAACCTTGCATCGCGTGGCGGGGTTAAATTTCGCGGTGTGGAAACGGATGGCCGCTCTTCCAAAAAACCACGGAATAGAAAACGCGGTGCCGCGCGGGAAATGCGTTGTGATTGGCCACCGTCTTTGCCACGCAGGCGTTTCGTCTTCCGCGTGGGTCTATTCAATCGCACCCTTTTCTTGCGCGCTTCGCATGAGACCAATCCGCGCGAACGATCTGGAGAACGCGGTGGGCTCGATACACCTTATACCTTTCTCGGAACGTGGATCACGGGCGAGACCTTGATCATGGTTTGAAACCTCGGCAGCGAGGTGGCCAAAAACTCGACTTGAAATTTTCTTCTCTGGCGGCTATCTTCAATTCCATGATCACGCAAAGCACAACGCCGACCAATCACCACAAAATCGTGCAGCTCCGCGCGACGTTGGCGGAAGTGCTTGGTGAAACGCTTCGGCGCGGGTTTTACGGACGGGCCAGTGTCGAACTGCAAGTGCAGGATGGAACGATTCAAGACATCCGCCGCCGAATCGAACGGATTGAACGTTAGCGACCGAGAGACGATCCAGCAACCTGGTGGAACACGTCATCCTGAGCGCAGCGAAGGATCTCGTTTGCGCAGAAACCACTTGAGATCCTTCGCTGCGCTCAGGATGACAATCAGCGGCGCGGGAGGTTTTTCGATAGGCTTCAAGCCTTAATTGTCGTCAACACAATTTGGTATCCAAAGAGCTTGCCGCTGGCGGCAGGTATCGGAAGAGCCCACCTTAACCCTTCGTGGTTGGTGGGCTTTTTTCGTGCCTTTGTGCAAGAAAGCTGGCTCAACCCACCCAGCCCCAAAACCGTTCGGAGGAACATGACGCGATGAGTGAAACGCTTCAAGAATTCGTCGATTCGCGCGGCGTGATGATGCGAGTCGACCGCGAGCAGGGAGTCATTCGCGGGGTGAAAGTGCTCGGCCTGCGGTCGCGCAACGGCCGGACCTATCTGGCCGAGGCGCTGGAAAGAGCGGTTCCGCTCTACGAAGGGGCCAAGGTGAACGTCAATCACCCGAAGGCCAACCCGCTGGGCCCGCGCGATTACCAGGACCGCATCGGCAATCTCCGGAACGTTTTGGTTCGCGCCGACGCGGGGCTTTTTGCCGACTTCCATTTCAACCCGAAGCACGCGCTGGCCGAACAATTGGTCTGGGACGCGGAGCATGCGGCCGAAAATGTCGGCTTTTCTCACAACGTGCTTGCCAGGACGGCGCGCCGCGGCGATCGGACGGTTGTCGAAGCCATCACCAAGGTGCAAAGCGTCGATCTGGTCGCCGATCCGGCCACGACGCGAGGTCTGTTCGAGTCGTCGGCACAAGACGGCGAGCCGGCGCCGACCTTGGCCGAGGCGACGGTCGCGCTGCTCAAGGCGCTGCGGCCCGATTTGGTCGACGGCCTGTTGGGTGAGCAGGCCGAGCGGTTGAAATCGACAAGCGACAAGCTGGCCCAGGCCGAGGGCGACTTGGATCGGCTGCGCGAGTCGGAGGCCCAAGCCCGACGCGAGATTCTCATTCACCGTTTGCTCGCCGAGTCGGGTTTGCCGGAGCCTGGTAGCCCGCAAGAGAAAAACGGTTGTCTACTGAGCGAGCGATTTCTCGCCGCGCTGCTCCAGGCTCCCGACGAGCCGTCGGTGCGCGAGTTGATCGCCGATCGGGTTGCGTTGATCGAGAGCTTGTCGCTGTCGGCCGGCGCTGCGGCGTCGAGGCCCCGATCGCGCGACCAACATACCCTGTCCGACCGGAGACCGACCAATACGAAGTCGTTTGTTCAAGCGATTACGTGACGTGTTCATGGGCTTGAAGCCACGGCCATGAGTCCCAAAATCCCGAAACCCCAAAACCCGAAATCCCCAAAGAGGAGTTCCGACCCATGAGTGACAAGATGCGTTGGCGCTATGGCGACACGAATCCCGTGGTGGCGGCCGTCGACAGTTCGACGGTCATCGAAATCGGCGACCTGGTCTACCAGGACACGGATGACGCCAAGCCGGCTTCGGCCCAGGCCGACCAGGGAAGCGAGACGGCCAATCAACAACTGTTCGCGACCCATTTTTTGGGCGTGGCCATGCAGCGAAGTCGCGAGGGCGACACCAGCCCGGTTCGCGTGGCGACCACCGGCGTGTTCGAGTTCGAGTGTCCCAGCGCGACGTTTGAACTGGGCGAGTTGATGGGCGCCGACGAGAACGCGGCGGGCAACGCGATTCTCAATCAACAAGTCGACGCCGTCGGCGCGAACGCCTATGCCGTCGGCCGCGTGGCGCGACGCGTCGGCGACGCGGCGACCACCGTCTTGGTCGACATCCGTTCGACGGTGATGACCGGCGGCGTGTAGGCAGCGTACCCAGTAGGCAGCGGGCAGCAAGCGGTGGCTTGTTGGTTTGCACTCTCATTCAATTTCTATCGTGGAGGAAGACACTCATGGCAACCATTCGATATCGAGAACTCCGCCGTCAGTATGAACTGGACGGCCCCGAAAAGACCGTCGCGCATCTGTCCGAGGCGCTTGCCGAAGGCGACCTGAAACCCGAGGACTTCAGCCTCCGTGATTTGGCCGAGGGGTTGGTTCCCGACGGCCACGAGTGGGTCCGCGACATGGACCCGCGCGCGGCCGGCGGCGTGAGCCTTTTGGAATCCGGCGACGGCGTCGACGCCAGCGCGTTTCTGAACGTGGCCGGCCAGGTGATTTATTCGAAGATCCTCGACGCCTACCGGAACGAAGCGTTTGTCGTCTCGAAACTCGTCGACACGATCCCGACGCGGCTCGACGGCGAGAGAATTCCCGGCGTCGGGCGAATCAGCGACGAGGTGACGGAAATTCACCCGGGCATGCCCTATCCAAATCTTGGCTTCGGCGAAGACTACATCGAAACGCCGGCGACCGCCAAGCACGGTCTGATCGTGCCGATCACGCGAGAAGCCCTCTTCTTCGATCGCACGAACCTCGTGCTGAGCCGCGCGGCCGAGGTCGGCGAAATCCTCGGGCTCAACAAGGAGAAACGTCTGGTCGATCTGGTGATCGGCCAGACGAACAACTACAAGCACAACGGCACGGACTACGACACCTACTATGCGCCGGCCGACAACCAGGCTTGGGTCAACGAACTGGCCGACAATGAGTTGACCGATTGGACCGACGTCGACGCGGCCGAACAACTGTTTGCCGACATCCTCGATCCGAACACGGGCGAGCCGGTCCTGGTCCAGGCAACCACCGTCCTCGTGATGCCCGCCTATCGCCACGCGGCTCATCGCGTGTTCAACGCGGCCGAAATCTCGTACACGGGTACGAACAGCGCGACGACCAGCACGGCGGCCAATCCGCTGGGCAACTACACGGTTCGGGAGAGCCGGCTGGCCTATCGGCGAATCGTCGCGTCGGGCGTTGCGGCCGCGGACGCGAAAAAGTGGTGGTTCATCGGCGACCTTCGAAAGGCGTTTGCCTACATGGAAAACTGGCCGATCACGGTGAGCCAATCGCCGCTGGGAAGCGAAGCCGACTTCAACCAGGATATCGTTGTGCGATTCAAAGCCAGTGAACGCGGGGCCGCGGCGGTCGTCAACCCGCGGTTCGTCGTCAAATGCACCGGCTGATGCCGTAGGCGTTTGCAGCAATTCCGAGCTTGTCGCGGGGCTGGAAACCAACGTGGCGCCTTGGGCGCTCTCGAAGCGACGGACGTCAAGATGCCGACTCGCGTGTTTTGTGAACCAGAATCCGGGTGATTTCATGGCTTATGCGTGCAACAGCGGAACCACTGGGCAGTATGTGAGTTTTGCCGACCACGCCGCGTTGTCGCTCGGCGCGACGTTTGGGCTGGGTGGATGGTGCCGATGCTTGGACCACAGCGGTACGGGGGTCCATTGGATTCTAAGTTGGGACAATTGGGGCGCAAACAACAGCCTCGGCATCCGGGTAGGCCAGGCAAGTCATCCCTCGGTTCCGGGCAAGTTCTTGTGCCATGTCAAGGACAGTGCCGGCGTCATGGGCTACGCCTATAGCCCAGACGGCCTGTGGACGGATACGGATTGGCATTACCTGCTGTTCACCTGTGACGGGACCACGTTGAAGACCTTTTTCGATAACGTCCAGGTGGGAACCGGCAACGTGTCGTCAATCACGTGGCCCATCAACTCGTCGGTGCCAGCGTTCTTTGCGTGTCAAGTGGGTGCTGAACCGTGGTGCCCCGCTCAGTTCGCCGACTGGGCCAAGTGGGACACGTGCCCGGATGACGCCATGCGGGTCAATCTGGCGGCCGGCTACGCGGCGGACTGGTATCCTGAGAACCGGGCATGGTATCTGCCCGCGCTCGACGACCTGGTCGAGGTCGACGTGCCGCTGTCGGTGACGGACCAAAGCGGAGGGATCGTGGCCGGCCCGTCGCTTGTCTATCCGTCGTCACACGGCGTTTTTCAATCCGCCATCTTCAAATCACGAACGTTCCACGCTGCCTAGGAGTTGCGAATCATGGGTGCGATGAGTGTGCCTCACGGCGAAACGATTCACTTCGACGTGTTGACCCACAATCCGAAGACGGGCGCGGCGCAGGATGCCGACAGCACGCCGAGCTGGCAGGTCTTTGGCGAAGTGAGCGATATCCCAAATCTGAACGGTGCGATGACCAAGCGGACCGGGTTGACAGGCCACTACAAGGCGTCGTTCGGCGTCGAAACGATCAACGGGTTCGGCCCAGGCAAGTTCTTTCAGATCGTCGTCGAGGCCACGGTCGACGGCGTGACCGCCAGAACGGTGGTCATGACCTTTCGCGTGCTGGCGGCGGAGACGGCCACGGGCAAACCGGCCGTGGATCACGAGACGATTGCCGATGCCGTCCTCTCGCGCGACATGAGCCAGGTCGAAGCCGACGCGCCGGAACACAGCCTCTGCACCGTGGTCCTGGCGGCGCTGGAAAGCTCGATCAGCAGTACGGAGTGGATCATCAAACGGACCGACGGCCAAACGACCCACGTCACCAAGATCGTTACGGTCGATGCGAATGCGTCCCCGGTGACGGGAGTGAGTTGAGGAGAGACGGGGTTCCACAGTCGTAAGTTCCACAGGACGCGGGCAGGATGACCTGCGGGCAAAGGAGGTCGCAAATGAACGGTGGATTTCGGGATTGGTTGGCGTGGCTGATGCCGTGGCGCGGGAACCGCGTGCCGTATCCTGTCAGCGGTCCCTACGGCGTCGCGGCGGGCCAAAGCGTCGTCGCGGGGGCCCAGGCCGCGGAGGTGTTCGTTACCGGAACCGCAGCAGGACAAACTCATGAGCACTGACACTTATGGAACGGTTTTCAAGGGCGGATCGGTGACGTGCCTTGCGCGGGTCGTCGGTCATGACGCGGCAGCCGTCACTCGAACGGACATTCTCTCGGTCCAATACAGTCTCTATCTGCTCGAAAACGACGATCCGGACAGCCGGACCGTGGTGGCCGGTCACGACGCGGTCGCGCTGGACAAAATCAGCGTGTTGTTCGACTCGCTGCAAACCGACGCGCGATGGACGCGAGACGCGACAGGTTACAACTTCCGTCACACGCTCGACGTTGTGTCGAGTGCCGCGTTCGGGCTCGCCGGGCGTGACTATCTGGTCGAGTATCGGCTCACGCCTTACCTCGGCCAGGTCATTCTTGTCCGTTTCCGACTCCACTCGATTTGAACGAGGAAAAGACCATGGCAAGCGATCTTGAACAGTTGCGGGCCATTCGCAGCCAAACGCTGGCGCTGGTGGCCGAGCTCACGGCCAACCCAAAACCGAGCTATGCGCTGGACGGCCAATCGATTTCGTGGGGCGACTACTTGGCCAAATTGCGTGTCACGATCGACTGGTGCGAGAAGAAACTGGCCGGTGAAGAACCTTTTGAAATACGCTCGCGGGGAATCACGTAATGGCGTTAGACTTCGATCCGACCAACGATTTCGCGGCCGTGGCCGACCTGCAACAGCAAGTCACTCTGCTGCGGCCCGGTACCTCCGACGAGACGCACATCGCGCACGCGGTTCGCGCGGCCGTCCGAGCGTCGGAAGCCCGTTCGTCGGGCGGAAAATACACCGAAGACGACGTCGTCTGGCAACTCGACGCCATGGAGACAAGCACGCGGCCCGAGCCGGCCGACGTGATCGTCGACGCCGAGTCGCAACGCTGGACCATTTTGACCGCGCGCCGGACCACCACGGGGCGATGGCGATGCGTGTGCCGGAATCTGGCCATCGCGCATGGATTGGATCAGTACGTCGACATCGAGGTCGCCGTCTACGCGAAGGACGCCGCCGGCGCCGAGGTGGCCGCGTGGCACCCGTGGCGAACCGGCATCCGAGCCCGCATTCAGCCGATTCGGGCCGCGGTCGAAGACGACCACCAGCGGCGGACGTTTTTGCGCGAATCGAAGATTTTCGTGGCCGATCAACTCGAACTCGATCAAACCCATCGCATTCGGGCGCCCGACGGCACGCTCTATCGCGTGGCCGGCTGCGAGAAGGCCGACCGCATCGATGCGTTGATGGAAATCAACGTGATACGGGAGGAGCCGTCGTAAGCGGTCGGCGCTAGGGTATCGGAATTCACGGCCAAGGTTGAACATTGTCCGGCGGATGGAGCATTTCACGGTGAATTTGGAACAAGCCATTCACGAGCACTGGGCGGAGAGCACGGCGTTGGAGTCGTTGCTTTCGGCCTCGCGATTGACGACCGGCCAAAGCTGCACGGGCATCCGGCCCTACGCGACGTTGCAGCTTCGGACGCTTCGCCGGAGGTTGCCCACCAATCAGGGAGCCGCCTTGGAGGAGAGGGGCGTTCGGTTGAGCCTGTGGCACGACCGCTACGACGAGATCCGCGAGGTCGCGGAGCAAGTAAGAGAGACCTTCGACGGCGCAACGCTCGTGGTGACCGAATCCGATCGGACGGCGCGGCTGCGTCACGCGGCCGACTCGATCAAGCAACACCGCGACGGATGGTGGCAATGGACCGTTGATTTCGTGGCCAAGGTCTACTTGTTGCAATAACCTCATGAGGACGCGACAGTGCGAATCAAGCGATGGCGGCGTTTGCCTGTCGTTGGTTGTCATGAAAAGCGTGATTGGCACCTACTGAAAGGACCGGATTACCATGACTACCCATTTGCGTAGCACGATTCAGGTCCAATTGGGATGGACCTGGCGAGATTCGACCGGGACGAACGTCGTGGCCAACAGCAATCGCCTCCAGTTGAATCAGGAGCTTGAGGACGGCAACGGAGCGAGTCAAGCCGACACCGTGTGGGACGCGGTCGAGCAGAGTTTGAATGCCGGATCGTCGACGACGTTTTCGCTCGACGCGCTGGAGCGCGACTTGTTCGGCCAGACGATTACCCTCGCGCTGGCCAGCGTGAAAGCCGTTCTGGTCGTGAACCGGAACACGAGCGGCTCGGGCCATCTGCTTTTGGGCGGGGCTGCCAGCGACGAGTGGCATGCACCGCTGGGCAATGCGGGCGATCAGGTCAAAATCATGCCCGGCGCCGCCCTGCTGTTGGCCTGTCCCCAAACAGGTTGGGACGTGGCGGCCGGCGCGACCCAACTGAAACTGGCGGCTGTCGCCGATGACGTGATCTTCGACATGGCCATCGTCGGCGTCGCCGCGACGAGCTAACCCCAACCCCGGATAGGAAAGACCATGAGCGTTCCGTTTCGTGAATTGGGCGGTTCGCCCAAAGAGCAGTATGACGC
>JAFGIR010000411.1 GCA_016929515.1 Pirellulales bacterium
AAGAAGGCTCCGGCCGAAATCCAACAATACGCCCTGACGCTCAAATGCCAGGTCAATGCGGCCGACGAGCATTGGGATCAGGTTCGCAAAGCGGCCGAACGTTTGCTGACAGACCACCCGGAAAGCAGTTTTCGACGGGTCGCCGAATTCTGGGTCGCCGAGTCGCTTTATCATCAGGCCGATTACGACGCGGCCGCCACGCGGCTCGACGCTTTGACCGATCGGGCACACGAACCCGATGAAACGTGGCTGGCCATGGTCCCGCTGCGCCGCGCCCAGATATTCGCGATGCGAAAGCAATGGACCGAGGCGTTCGATCAGGCGTCGACCATCGAGCGAGACTATCCGGGCTTCGACCGCCAGTACGAAGTCGACTATCTGCTGGGCCGTTGCCTGGCCGCCCGAGCCCAATTCGATCAGGCCCGACAGGCCTATCGCCGCGCGATCGATTCACCCCATGGGGCAAAGACCGAGACGGCCGCCATGGCGCAATGGATGATCGGCGAGACGTATTTTCATCAGAAGCACTACGAGGCGGCCCTGCGCGAGTACCTTCGCGTCGAGATACTCTACGACTTTCCTCGCTGGCAAGCGGCCGCCCTGCTGCAAGCCGGCAAGTGTCACGAACGACTCAGTCGAAACGACGAGGCCGCGCGGCTTTATCGTTCGCTCGTTAAGACCTATCCCGACAGCCCTCTGGTGGAAAAGGCCAAAAAACGCCTCGCGGCCACCGCTGGATCAAACGGCGCGAGCGAGGCAAGGCGGCCCACGGCACCACGCCGATAATCGAAATCACCTCACAAACGTTTTCACACTCGTTACGGTACACGATCATGCAGAACCACACACAATCGTGCTTTTTGAAAAGCTCAATGTCGAAAGCCGGATGCCCGGATTGGAACGCGGCGGTCCTTCGATGCGTGCTGTTCGCCGGGGCCATTGCGTTCGCCGTGATCCTGGGCACCACAACCGCCTGGGCCCAATCGGCCGACGGCGTGTCCGCCGATCAGGCGAATCACGACGACGGACTGGCCGAGGCCAAGGCCACGCCCGTGGCGTCCGAAAACCCGATCCCCACGCAGGATCTTTGGAGCATTATTCGTAGCGGTGGGTTGCTGATGATTCCGTTGGCCGCCTGTTCGCTGATTCTGTTGGCTTTCGTTTTCGAACGGGCCATCAGCCTTCGCCGCAGCCGGGTCATCCCTAAACCGTTCGTCCGGCGATTCCTCGAACAGATGAGCGCCGGCGAGCTCGACCGCCAGCAGGCTCTGACCCTGTGCGAGGAGAGCGGGAGTCCCGTCGCCGAAGTGTTCGCCGGGGCTGCCCGAAAGTGGGGACGCCCGGCGGTCGAAGTCGAACAGGCGATTATCGACGCCGGCGAGCGGGTCACGAATTCGCTGCGGAGCTACTTCCGCGTGCTCAACGCCATCGCCACGATCAGCCCCTTGCTTGGCTTGCTGGGCACGGTCGTCGGCATGATTCGGGCGTTCAACGCGATCGCCACGAGCGACGCGATGGGCCGGCCCGAGTTGCTCGCTACCGGCATCAGCCAGGCCTTGCTGACCACGGCCGCCGGAATGAGCATCGCTATTCCGGCTTTGATCTTCTACCTGTTCTTCGCCAGCCGGGTGGATCGGTTGATCATGGATATTGACTCGCTAGGCCAGGAACTCGTCCCGATGATCTCGGCCGAAGAGATGGCCTCTCGCCCAAAATCGTCCGCCGCGACCAAATCGAAACGCAAATCGGACCGCTCGGCGGCCGCCTAGACCGCCGCATTTTTCAAGAAGTGTTTTACTAGCTCACGCCCGAGGCGTACCATGCCGCTGAAAACTCACATGGACGAACAGCCGACCTTGAATCTTACGCCGATGATCGATATCGTCTTTCTGTTGATCATCTTCTTCATGGTAGGCACGAAATTCACCGAGCTTGAACGGAAGATCGGTTTGCAGGTGCCCGAGGTCACCGACCACGGCGCGCTGACCGCCGCGCCGGAAAAACGCGTCGTCAATGTCTATCGCGACGGCACGGTGACGCTTGACCGCGACCCGGTCTCGCTCGACGAGCTGCGATCGCGACTGACCAGTGCTCGGATGCAGTATGAGGATTTGGGCGTGCTGATTCGTGGCGACAGCAAGGTCGTCTATCAAAGCGTAGCCGAGGTCTTTAATACTTGCAAGCTGGCCGGCATCAACCAGTTGGCCATTTCGGTCCGACCCATCACGGTTGGCAGCAGACCGCCAACCTCAGACACGAAACGATAGGCAGAGCTGACTCCGGACTCCCGGAATTCCTAAACCCGCAAAATCCTTCGACTATCCATGGGCCGATTCCAGTTCGACCACATCCTGAACTTTCTGACGAGCACCGAGCTGTTCCTTGGTTTGCTTTGGGCTGGGCTGGCCGCGCTGTCGATTACGCTGCTGGTGCTCATCCGGACCCGCTGGGGACAATCACGCCCGTTGCGCAAGTGTCTGGTGCTTTCGCTGCTGGCCCATCTTCTCCTGGCCGGCTATGCGACGACGGTTCAGATCTGGTCGCTCGGTCCTCGGCCGGGCGCCGAGCCGACGATGCGGATCTCGCTAGCCGACAACGATGTAACGCCAACCGACTCGCGTGTTGCGCCGCCCCAAGACAAGCCTTGGGAACAATTCGTCGACGACGACGTGGCCCAGCCGCGTGTTGCCGACGCTCAGCGAGTGCCGGTGGCGCCGGCGCCCGACCTTCAGCGCGAGCCCGGCACGCCGCGCGACACGTTGTTCGAGGAGCCGGACGTGGATCCGACGGCCCTGCCTCGCCCTGCCGAACTCGCCCCCGAGACGTCTTTGCTCGAACCGGTCGAACCCCATCCGCAACTGGGTCGGCAAGCCGAGCCGCTCGAAGCTCCCAAGGCCCAGCGGCGAAAGCCCGAACCTTTGCCAGTGCCGGTCGATCGCCAGCGAGTGGCCACCAGCCGCGAAACACCCGAGCGGGATGCCCAGGGTGGCTTGCCGTCGACCACGCTCGCGGTGCCGACACCGTTGCCTCGGGTCGACGAGCCGTCCGACACGACCGACTCGGCAG
The DNA here is from genome assembly GCA_016929515.1 of Pirellulales bacterium. Taxonomy (GTDB): domain Bacteria; phylum Planctomycetota; class Planctomycetia; order Pirellulales; family Thermoguttaceae; genus UBA11386. The sequence goes on from JAFGIR010000411.1 coordinate 3,067, forward strand.
CGTTGTTGCACGGTGTGACCGATCTCGCCACGCCGACGCCGCGAGGCTCACCGGCCGACGCAACCGACGATCCGACGGCTTCGCAAGGGGAATCGGCGGCGAGCACGTTCGCCCGCATGTACCCTCCCTCGCTGCCGACGTTGGATGAAAGAAGAACACTCAACAACGGTCGAAGTGGCCTGCCTGGCGTGAAGCCAAACGTCGAACCGGGCCCACCCCAACTGGTTCTCAACCGCCAGCGAGCGGTCCAGCACGATATACCGAAAGTCTATCGTCTTCGCCGGGCGCCCGACCGATCACGTCAAGCCGAGCGGCGAGGAGCCACGCCCGAGAGCGAAGCGGCGGTGGGCGCCGGCCTCGAGTGGCTTGCCGCCAACCAGGAATTCGACGGGCGATGGGACGCGGACCGCCACGGGGCCGGCCGCGAAACCAAAGTAGCCGGCCACGACCGACGCGGTGCCGGCATTCGCGCCGACACCGGCATGACCGGCTTGGCGCTGCTGGCATTTCTGGCCGCCGGCCATACGCAGCAGCAAGGCATCTACCAGGACAACGTCTGCCGAGGGCTCGATTTCCTCGTTGCCGGCCAGAGACCAAACGGTTCTCTGGCCGGCGAGGCCACGGCCTTCGCCGCAATGTATTGTCATGCCATGGCCACATTTGCCCTGAGCGAGGCCTATGCCATGACCGGCGACACACGGCTCGAACGGCCCGTCCGACGCGCGATCGAATACATCGTCGCCGCGCAAGACGGGCACGGCGGCGGCTGGCGCTACGAGCCGGGCCAGCCGGGCGACACGAGCCAACTCGGTTGGCAATTGATGGCCTTGAAAAGCGCCGAGCTGGCCGGAATTCCCATGTCCACATCGACCCGAACCGGAATTCTGCGGTTCTTGGCGAGTGTCTCGTCGGGCCGCGAGGGAGGACTCGCGGCGTATCGGCCGGGCCAGCCGGCCACGCGAGCGATGACGGCCGAGGCAATGGTGTGTCGCCAGTTTCTCGGCATGCCGCCCGGAAGCCCCACCGCCATCGAAGCGGCCGATTTGCTTCTTGGCGAGTTGCCGGGCGAGGGACCGGTCAACCTCTATTATTGGTACTACTCCACCTTGGGGCTTTACCAAATACAGGGTCTCCACTGGGATCGATGGAACCAGGCATTACAGAAGGACTTGGTTTCGCGACAACGCAACTCGGGCGAAACGGCCGGAAGCTGGGATCCGGACACCGTCTGGGGCAGCTATGGCGGTCGTGTCTACAGCACGGCCATGGCGACGCTCTGCCTCGAGGTGTACTACCGGTATCTACCCCTATACGTCGACGTCGAAACGGCGAGCAACGAGAAGAACCTCCGATAGACCACCGTGAGCGTGAGAACCAAGCCGCGACCGCCGGGAAGCGGCAGGCTTACCGAGGTGAAAACCTTGTTCCATGAGGGTCGAGTCTCGGCTGACGGGCCACAAAAATGCGACCGTTTGCCTCGCCCACGTCCGACAGCCGGTTTGACAGACCCACAAAGCCCATTAGAATTGATTGAGAGTGGCCCACTACCCAACGCGATGCAATGATTGCCACCTCCCCCAGTTGGGGTGCCCCTGCGTTTAACGTGTCCCGCCTGTTTTTCGATGAGGATCCGGTCATGTGTTCTTTGTTCGCGTTTTTTGGCATGCCCGGGCACATCGAACTCCTGATCTGTGTGTTTGTCGCGTTGCTGTTGTTCGGTAACCGGTTGCCCTCGGTCATGCGATCGCTGGGCCAAGGCATCGTCGAGTTCAAGAAGGGTGTTCGGGGCATCGAGGAAGACATCGACGAGTCCGTGAACAATAGCAAGAAGTCGGCTTCGCCCGAGGAAAGAGAGTAGCCGGCTCCTGCCTTCGTCGACAGAAAAACGGTGTCGTCGGACGGCTGACTCGCAGCAAGGCAGCGGCCCGAGGGTCGAAAAACGGGGCTCGGCCAGACTCAAACCCGGGCAAACCACGCCGGCCGCGAAGACGCTCGTCGGAAGACGGTTGCCGGTGTTCCCCGCCAGACCGCGAACGACGGCTGTCGGGGATTGCGAAAACCGGCCATCTCGGTACAATATGTCGCTAAAGAGAAAATGACCATGGGTACGCTGTTTGGGTTCTTTCTCGGTTCGCCCGGTATCGGCGAGATGCTTCTCATTGGAGCGGTCGCCGTCTTGCTTTTTGGCAAACGGTTGCCCGAAGTCGGCCGCAGCCTGGGCCGTGGGCTTGTCGAGTTCAAGAAGGGACTCCGCGACATCGAGGAACAGATTCATTCGTCTTCGTCGGAGTCGGAGTCGCACCGCGTCGAGCACGAGACGGATTACGAAGAGCCGATGGCTCCACGATTCGAACCGCCTCGCAGCGAGCCGCGGAACGAAAACGATGAAGCCAAGCACGACGTGGGCCGATAGGAGTCGTACCGAGCGCTGTGCTCGGTAAAGCGTAACTCATTGGGCGGCTAGCTCAGTTGGTTAGAGCGCCATCCTCACACGGTGGAAGTCGCTGGTTCGAGTCCAGTGCCGCCCACATATACGTTTGTATATCTTGGCAACCCCTGGGAAATCTTAGTGTTTTCAGGGGTTGTTGAGTTTTCTTGCCAGGGCTCGCCAGGATTTTCGCGCGTCAACTGCACCGGATTCTGCACCGCTTTTTTCACCGTCTCTTGAGACGCTTGGGCGAAGTGTTCATCGGTGGTTTGCAGATAGTGCTTGGCCGCCACCGCTGCCGAGTTTCCGATCCAATCACACACCACGTGCATGGGGTAGATTTCGGCCAGTTCCGTCTGTCGCGTACTACGCATATTCTGGAATAGCTTGGGCCATTCCTTGAGGCCTGCTGCCCAGATAATGTCCAGCAACCGAGAGCGTAGGTTCTGGTTCGTGTCTCGATACTGCGTGATTACGTACTCAGTACCCGGCTCGGCTTGTTCCCAAACCTCGTCAAGGTACTTCTTCACCTCGGGGAAGAGGGGTAACTGCCGGGATTCGCCACCGGGGTGGTGTTCGGTTTTGGGACTGTGCACCGTAAACCGCCCGCGTGCCCAGTCCACGTCACGCCACCGCAACGCAAGATGTTCGCTCGGGCACCGAAGCCCGCCAAACCGGCTTAGGGCGACGATAAGACGCCATTGGGCATCCGGGCAGGCTTCCAACACCTTTTCGATTTCCTCTCGCGTCACGAAGTAGTCCCGCGTCGGTCAATCGGTAGACATGGCGGACGCTGCAATCGAGTTTTTCGGCAATGGCTCGAACGTTGCCCAGCTTGCGGCCCGTCACTTTCTCCGAAGTCATGGCAGTGGTCATGAAAAGTCCTTTCGTGGTTGGTGACCCATTGCCCGGCGTAACCCACGTCGGTATCAACGCGCCGTCTATGGACCACAAACCGGACCAAACCGGACACGGGGGGTGTAGTGGCGGTAAACGACACAACTACCACCGTCGCCACCACTTACGAAAACAGGGCCATCAAACCGGATTTCCTAAAAAAATCCGGTTCGCGCCGGTTTGGTCCGGTTTGCGCTTGACCGGACTAGGTCTTGGATCGATAATTGTACAAGAAAGGCAATTCGTACAATTTGTCAGGTGAGCCCATGAAAACCCTCGAAGCCAGCACATTGCGGCAAGGCATTTCCGACGCCTTGAACACCGTGGCCTACACGGGCGAGCGCATCAGCATCCGCCGGCACGGCAAACCGGTGGCCGTGCTTGTATCCGTCGAAGACGCTGCTATGCTGGAAGCCATCGAAGATCGGCTTGACGTGGCCGAAGCCAAGAAGGCACTAAAAGAGAAGGGAAGCATCCCGTGGGCGGAAGTCAAAAAACGGTTGGGGCTCAAATCGCGGTAGGTGAGCCATGACCTACCGGGTCGAGGTCAAGCCCTCGGCGGCCGACGCGCTGGCCAAGATTCCCCAGCCCCATCGGGGACGCATCGCCCGGAAGATCGACCGCCTGGCCGACAACCCGCGTCCCCGGGGTTCTATTCTCCTCGAAGGCCCGTCTGCCCTTTATCGCGTTCGCGTAGGCGACTATCGAATCGTCTACCAGATTCAAGACGCGGCGCTAGTCGTGCTTGTGGTCCGCATCGGTCAACGCGGCGACGTGTACCGTCACCTTCCATGACTCGGTGGGCCATGCTTTGCGCCCTATCGAGTCAGATTTCGTCCGCTTTGACCACACTTCCACCTTTTGAACGACCGGCGCGTGGAGTGTATTTCTGTTCGCCAAGCGCCTTGCGCGCATTACGGAGTTGTCTGGCCCAGGTATCTTGGCTGGGCAATTCGTAGTCCGTCAATTCACCAAGGTCGCCCTTGTCGGTTGGAATACCTTCGTCTCTTCGGCCTTCATGCCGCCATACTGGTGTCGCCATCTGACGCTACAAACAAAATAGGGGGAAAACAAAAGGCGAAGCTATATATAGACAGGGCGGGGACGAATGGGGGGCCGCCGGGGTGGTGTTTATTCCACTGTCCGCCGTTTTGTGTGCGAAAATGGCCCAATTCGGCCCACCGTTTAGTATCTTCTTGGCCCCCATAGGTGGTTCCCACAACGTGGTAGCACGTTCGCGTAGCTGCCCTCCGGGGTCACGTCTCGCATAGCTATCGCGGCACCGTCTCCCGACAGGTGTCGAATTATTCGTCAGACCCTTCCGGTTCGCTTGGTTGTGCTCCCTGGACGATTGCCAAGACGGCCGCCTGGGTATCCTTGGACAACGCGGGCCACACCGCTACAATGGCCGCCAGATCGGGCGGGAAATAGTCCGTCCGTGCACCGAGTGCACCGGATTCTGCACAGTCGTTTTTAGAATTGCCCGTTTTTTCAGAGGGTTTTCGGGGTAATTCGAGTCCAGTGCCGCCCATTTTCTTATCACTGTCGGAGGGATTATTTGCCATGAAATGTCCCGCGTGCGGTTCCCACGTTGTTAAGACGTCGATCTACTGCCACAAATGTGGTGAGCGACTCGATTTGTCGAACCCGGTCGACGAGCCCACTCGGCGGCCTGCCACGGCGGTGGAGAACTCGGCTCGCCCTGAAGCCACCGAGTCCGACGCCACGCCCAACGAACGGTTTCGCGACTTGGTCGGGTCGGGCCGTGGAAACAACCGCGACGCGACCGAGGAACAGCTTTGGGAAGGGGGCTACTGCGCGAAGGCCATGATGGGGGCGTGGATTCTCAGCGGGCTGGCAACGCTCGTGCTGATCGTGCTGGCCATCGTCGTCTGGGGCAACCCGGTCCTTTTCTGGGTCATCCTCGCACTCATTGCCCTCGTGTGGCTTTATGAGTTGATCGTCTTTGCCCAACGACGGCTCGGCGTCCGCTATCGGCTTACCTCGCAGCGGTTTTTCCACGAGCGGGGCATCCTGGTCCACACGACCGATCTGATCGAGGTGATCGACATGGACGACATCACCTATCGGCAAACAATCATCGATCGGCTCTTCGACGTGGGCACGATTCGAATCATATCGAGCGACCAATCACATCCCGATCTGGCCGTCCAGGGCATCGCCGACGTTAAGAACGTGGCCGCCAAGATGCACAATGCCCGCCACGCCGAAAGGGTACGTCGCGGACTGCATATCGAATCGATCTAGCCCGCTTTCTCACGGTTACGGCGAGGTTTGAAATTGAGCCGCCTGACGGGTTTCTCGCCTGCTATCTCTGCTTCATGCGTTCGGGCGGCCGTTCCCACTTGAGACCGGCATCCTTGTGAAGTTCCTCCGACCAACGGTCGATCATGGTCCGGATGTCGGTTCCGCCAACGGTCCAATACTTGCTGTAATCGTCGATTTCGAACAACGACCGAAGCACTTTCTCGCGCGGCGTGGTTTCGACCAGACGAACGACATAGACAATCGACTGGGGTTCGTTCATCGCGGTGCCGATCTCGCCCACGTTCAAGCCGTAGACTGCCTGCATGAAGTCGTTGCCCGGCATCTCGACGTTCTTCACCTCGCTAATCCTCAACGGGCTTCGCGATTGCATCGCCGGCTGCGTGCCCTGGGTCACCCAACTGAATCGACCCGTTTCCGCCACGTCGACGCCGGACTCCGTGCCAATCGAGCCGCGGAGCGATTTGCCTGATTTTCTGGCCGTATCGGCCAATTTCTCAGCATGCTGCTGGGCCAACTTTCGAGCCTCGACAAACTTCCACGCCGCCAAAACCTGCTCGCGCATTCCCTCATCGTCAAACTCCGGTATCCGCTCTTCGACCTCCTCGATCTTCCAATACAGATACTTGTTCTGATCGTTGTCGGTTGCAATCCCGGGCAAAAACAGCGGCATCGAACCGAACATGTCCACTACCAACAAGCCACGTCCCTCGACCGATGATTGCCCCAGATCGCATTCGACGAATTCGGCCTCCGTGATCAACCCGGTTGGATAGTAGTTCAACTGAACCGCCTTGGCCAACGAGGCAACGTTCAACTTTGGCGCCGGCTTGTCCTTGTTCGACTCGTCCATCTCGTGCGCGATAATCACCTTGCGGTGCTTGTTCATTTTGGACTGAATCGTCGCCAGCGCCTTGACCATCCGCTCGCTGGCCTTCTGCTGCGACAACGTTCGACGAATGCTGTCCTTGGCCTCATCCAACGGCTGAAACTCGGGCTTCGGCGCCGATTCAACCGCTGGCGCCGTCGGCGACACTGGATCGGCCTTCTCCGCCTTGGGCTCGTCCGGCACGCTCGGCGAAAGCTCGGGCAACGTGAGCGTCGGCAACTCGGGGGCCGGCTTCTCGGGTGTCTTCGCTTCGGACGGCGCCGTTTCGGCCGGCGGTAGTGGTTCCGACTTCTTCTCCACTTCGACCGGT
>JAFGIR010000050.1 GCA_016929515.1 Pirellulales bacterium
AGCGGCACCTCGTCGTCGTCGAGCACCTGGCGAATCTTCATGGCCGTGGCGACTCGCTTCAACTCGCCGCTCCGCGAGGGCGACTCGCCCTGGGCAGCGGCCGTGATCGTCGCAACGATGGCCTCGCGAGTTGCTCCCTTCAAAACGTAGTCGTTCGCGCCCAGCGCCACCGCGCGAGCGATGTAGGTGGGATTGTCGTAAGTCGACAACATCACGACACGCGTTTCGGGCACCTTGGCTCGCAGCTTCTCCAACGTGGACAAGCCATCGCCATCCGGCATTCGAATGTCCAGCAAAACAACGTCCGGCCGATGCTTCTCGGCCTGCTCCAAGGCTTCCTTTCCGTTGGCCGCTTCAGCGACGATCTCAATGTCTGAACCCGCCAGCAGGCTAGCTAGCCCAGTCCGGATGACCTCATGGTCATCACAAACGAGAAGTCTAATACTCATGGGAACTCTCCCAACAATAAGTGACTTGCTTCTTCGCGATCTGGCTTTCGGTCGTAGCACCAACCCGACTTCCGAGTTTGGACACCCAACCACGTTAGAATAGTAGTACACTCAAGGCGTGTGCGAAATCCCTCGGAGCGGTCAAATCACCCCCCCGATACAGTGGCATATACCCAAAAAAATGCACCTACATGAGGGGAAATTAGGGGCTATCTACTTCGCAGGTGGGGATCATTTTCTTGCGAAACTTCTTCGAGAAATCGCCTTTTGTCGAGACCTCGACTTTTGAGAACGCAATTTTGCCCCCCCTGGAATTGGGGCAGAACGCACGACCGGAATCAACAATCGAGGGTTTCATTCTCCTGCAGGCGAAACCTCTAGGGAATGTTTGACCGGCTCCCAGGCGTAACGTAGATATTTCTCGACAGTGCTCTAAAAACCCCAATAATCGCCCACATTATGCGGGGTACCAGATACCTACGGTGATGAAATGAATCGTGGCGCACTTCTATTGATCGACGACGACCGGCGACTGTTGGAATCGATGGCCGACTGGCTTCGCGAGCAAGGCTTCGAGATGGATACCGCCGCGACCTACGCGGACGCTCTGGCCGCGATCGATCGAAGACCTCACGATCTGGTTCTCACCGACATTCGCCTTGGCGAGGACGACGGATTCGACATCCTGAAACACGTCCGAACCCGTTCGCCCGAAACGCCCGTCATCATGATCACCGGATACGGCACCGTCGATTGGGCCGTCGAAGCCATTCGGGCCGGGGCCTTCGATTTTCTCACCAAGCCCTTGATTGACGAAGAACTGGAACTGGCCATCGATCGGGCACTCAACCAGCGCAAGGTGGTCGAGGAAAATCAAAATCTGAAGGCCCAGCTCGACATGCGCTTCGGCATGGAGAACATCGTCGGCAATGACCACCGCATGCGCCGCATCTACGATATGATCGACAGCGTCGCCGACACCAAGGCCACCATCCTGATCACCGGCGAAAGCGGCACCGGCAAATCGATGGTTGCCCGGGCCATCCACCGGCGCAGCGGCCGGCGCGACAAACCGTTTGTCGAGGTCGCTTGCGGCGCCCTGCCCGAAACGCTCCTCGAAAGCGAGCTCTTCGGCCACGTGGCCGGCGCGTTCACCGGCGCGGTCGGCGAAAAAATGGGCAAATTCAAGCAGGCCGACACCGGAACCATTTTCCTCGACGAGATCAGCACGGCCAGTCCGGGAATGCAGGTCAAACTGCTTCGTGTCTTGCAAGACCTCGAATTCGAGCAGGTCGGCGGAACCAAAACGTTCACCGTTGACTCGCGCGTGATTCTCGCCACGAACGAGGACCTCTCCAAGGCCGTCGAAGAGGGCCGTTTTCGTCAAGATCTCTACTATCGCATCAACGTCATCAACATCGAGCTGCCGCCGTTACGCGATCGCATCTCCGATATCCCGCTCTTGGCCAATCACTTTCTGGCACGAGCAGCCGAAGAGTCGGGCAAACCGATGCGGACGATCAGCGAGCAGGCCATGACCGCCATGCAACGGTTCTCGTGGCCCGGCAACGTCCGCGAACTGCAAAACGTCATCGAACGGGCCGTGTTGTTGGGCAAAGGCGCCACGATCGGCCTGGAAGACCTTCCCCAGGCGATGGCCAGCGGCGGACCAGTTCCGGTGGGACCGGTGGGCGACAATACCCTGAAGGAATCCCTGGAAGCTCCCGAGCGGCAAATCATCCTCGATGTGCTCGAAATGAACAACTGGAACCGCAACGCCACGGCCGAAACGCTCGGCATCAACCGAACCACGCTTTACAAAAAGATGAAGCGACTCGGCCTTGAAGAATCGCGCTACGCCACCAAGCAAGGGCGCTAGCGCCGCCCTACCGCCGGTATCGTCTCAGAACACCGTTGCGGCAACCGCCTATCGTCACAATGGCCGTTCACTTCCGAACGCCTTGCGCATCGCGTCGATCATCTTGGGACATTCGACCCGGGGATCGCCCTTCTCTTCATACTCGGCCACGACGAACCCCCGATAGCCGGCGACGCGAAGGATCTTGGCCACGCGACCGTAGTCGCTCTTGACGCGTTTTCGATCGGGTCCACGGACGGCCGCCTTGACCTGCACGTTGATCGCATAGGGCGCCGCCTTGGCCAGATCCTCGTAGATCGTCGCGCTGTGAAAATTGCCCGTGTCCAAATTCACGCCAAACCAGGGGCTCTTCACGGCCTGGACGATCGACAGGAGGCTGTCGACCGGCACGCTCAGACCGCCGTGATTTTCCAAGGCGAGATAGACGCCGCGGCGGCCCGAATACTCGCAACACGCTTCGATGGCCTCGATGCAGCGATTGCGTGCTTCGCGCGCGGTTTGTCCCTTGTAGACGCGGCCCGAAAAGATCCGGATGACCGGGGCGCCGAGCGTGGCCGCGTGGTCGACCCATTGTTTCACCTTGGCGATATCGGCGGCCCGTTTCCGCTTGTCCGGGTTGCAGAAGTCGTTGGCCACGGCCGTGCCCGAGATGGTCAACCCCAGCCGGAACGCCGCTTGCTTCACATCGAGCAGATACTCGGTCGTGAGCTTGGGCGGAAAGTAATACGAGGTCAACTCGGTCCCTTCGAGCCCCATCGCGGCGCAGTCGCGCATGAACTCCAGCAGCGTCATCTTGGGCCGTTTTCCTTTCAGCAGCCTGCGGTAGCTATAGGCGGCCAGGCTGAACTTGAATTTTGCCGCCAGGTCGTCTCGCGCGATCGGCTCGATGGCCTGGACCGGCGTGGCCCGCAACGCCCCAAGCCCCACCGCCCCGGCCGCTAGAAGGCTTGTCCGGTGAATGAAACGTCTTCGATTCAAGCGATTCGTCATGAAAGACCCTCAATGGAACTACGCCGCATCGTATAATCAAGCGGCTCCTCGGGCGACCGTGGCCCGCTTTCGGGCGATTTCGCTAAAACAACAGTGCCGCCTCTTCCGTAAAACTCAAAAAGACCGCGACGGTTTCACTCGTTTTTCCCAACCGACCGGCTGGGTCCACGCCTCTTCGTTTTGCACGCCCGTCGCGCTCGGATTGGCCATTTTTCGATCGGAACGAATCGCCGCCCGAACGAAAAGCTCGTCGCCCGTCAAATG
>JAFGIR010000412.1 GCA_016929515.1 Pirellulales bacterium
ATTGGAACCAGACGTCTTCAAACGCCAGACCGCCGCGGTCCCAATTGCTGCCCCGAGGATTCCAGTCGCCGTCGGGATATCGCGTTGGGTGAAAGAGGATCGAGTCTTCGAGACGGGCCAACGGGCTTTGGGGTCCCGCAGCCGGCTTGGCAAGCGTCGTCCGTCCGTCTTCTCCCGCGGGCCGCGACGGCGAATTGAGCAGCGGCCCGGCGCAGCCGGCAACGAACAAGCAGAGACCGGTCGCGAGGATCGCTTTGACAACGGTCGTTTTCATGGCCGTGGCCCTTCCGTGCAGCACAAGAAAAAACGCATCTCGACCACGACGGGAGGGCGAGGCTCCCGTCGAGCCGAGTTTCGTTAGCCGATGAGAAAGATCGGTCGCCGTCTCGCCACGGCAACATGGATCTTTGGCCGTTGCGACGAGGGCGGGGATAATAGTCATCCGACCGGCGGCCGTCAAGACGGGTTTTGCACCGGCTTTTTCGCTCGAACCGTTGGCAGTCCGTTTTTCGAAAACAAGCAACAACGACCACCAAATGGCACAAGTGCAAGAGAACAAAAACGCAAAGAAGGGACGAAAGAAGATGCGATTCACAAGCAACCGATGACCATGCCCAGGCTCGGGGGGTTGACGGACCCGAACCGCCCCTCGACAATTCAAGGTGGTGGCCCACCGTCAAAATCCCGCCGTTATGCAACCGACATTCTCTTGGGTATCGCCCCCCAAGCAGCGATGCCGATCTGTGTTTTCTTCCGAGAGTTCACAAAATGCTTCGGCTCTTGCCCGTGCTCATGCTGGTTTTGCTTCCGTGCGAGCTATTCGCGGAGAATCATGTCGCCCCCCGGCGTGCCCGGCGGCCGAGCATGGCCGAGCCGTATCTTCCGCCCGATCGGGTCGAGGTGCTGCCGGTGTTCCTCGTCGCCCGGGGAGAAAAGCCGCCGAGCAACAAACAAATGGCGAGGCTGGCAAGCTACCTCCAGTGGGTCCAACGGCGTTACTACGAAATGCTGGGCCGGCGCGACACCTTTCAGATTGCCGACACCCGGCCGCACGTCTACCAAGGGCAGCACGATCTGGCCTTCTATCGCAAACAGCCCCAGAACTGCGCGCCCTATTGGACAGGCGAGCTGTTGCGCCACTACGGCGTTACCCGCTTCACGTGTCCCTACGTCATGGTGGCCGTGGTCATGAACCCTCATGACGGTTTTCCGAACGGCGGAGGACGCCCGCTGAACGGCGGGTTCGACACGGGCGGTGGAATCGTCATCCTCTCGTCCTACGGCCTGATGAGAGACGACTCCAATTTCGAGTCGACCCTGGAACATGAGCTCGGACACGCCTTCGGCTTGCTTCACGTCAACGTCTACGGCTACGACATGAAGACCAATCCCTCCATCATGTCGTACGACAGGGCTCATCACACCAAAGGCTTCCGACCGGCCGCGAAGCCGGGCACGCTGATCCCCGAGGACATTCGCGCCTTGGCCTTGAACCGGCGCGTGTTCCACAAGTTGAAATTCGACCCAGCCAACGACGTCCCCAAGGACTACTCGATCGCACCGCGGCTTCCCTGCATGGGCCCGATGACCATCCCCGGACAAGCGGACAGCAAGGTGCTCGCCACAACGCCCTCGGGCGAAATCAACCGGAGTTCGGTGGCTAACGTCGTTCAAGGTCGAATCAAGCCGAGCGATGGTCCGAAGGATCGGTTCGACCCGCGAACGATGTGGTCCTCCGCTCCTGCGGCCGACGGGCTGGTCTCCGTCGAGCTGGGATTTCCCATGCCCGTCAGACTCAACACGATCGGCATCCATTCGCAATGGGGCGGCCAACACGATGCGGCGCTTGCGGTCGGCGTTCAGGCGATGGTGGGCAAAAGACTTCGCGCCGTGGCCCAACGCAACCTTGAAAGCGTCGACGACCGCGTCTCGTTCCGTCCAACCAAGGCAAAGAAGTGGAGACTCGTATTCCAGGCCGGACCAAGTCGAAAAGTGGTCATTCGAGGCCTACAGTTCTTCTCCGGCCGCACCGAGATTTTCCCGCCGCTGATTCCGCGGAACGGGTTCCGTTAGCTCGGTCAAGAAGTGGTCCTCCCGGTTGGATGCCCAGGCTCTTTCAAGGCGCGGTTAGGGCAAAGCGGAAGCGAAGCAGCGTGTCGGCGCGGACCGTTCCCCCCTGGTGACGCAGTTTACGTATCCACCCAAAGTCACGCCATATCGCTCTTCCCACACTACGCAAGCCGCCCTTCCGTCGCCGTCTTCCTTGATAAATGCGGAAGAACCTCCCAATTTGCTGGAGAAAGGGCCCAATCCGGCATGGATGCGTCGGCTCGCTTCTGTCTATAATCCGCCTCGATTACGGAAACGCTCACAGCTTGCTCCTTCTATTGTTTGTTGGGCCGATGATGGTCGGACAAGGAAGTCCGAAAACATCGCGCGCGGGGTTGGTGCGGCCTGGCCGGGATTGGCTAGGTTCGGCGTGGCGCGGTGCGCCGATCTTCCTTGCTCTTCTACTCGTTTCGACGGCCAAAGCCGACGAGTCAATCCGCGTCCGTGTTGCCTGGGGGGGGCCCACCGCGCGGCTCTGGCAGGGAACCATCACGCTCGACGAGGGCACGCTCGACGAGCTCCGTCCGTTGGGAATCGAGGCCGACGAGCCGGGCTCGATGTGGCTCAACGGACGAACGATCGTCATCCGTGGACGCAGCCCTCGACTCTACGACGGTTTTGACGTACTGATCCATGCCCCGTCGGTTGATCGGGCCAAGCTGCACCTGAAGCTGACGGCTGACGGCGATCCAACGGCGCCGCGAATCGAAATCCCGCTGGTCGATACCTTGGACAACCCGGTCAGCGCCGACCTGGACCAGAAGGGGACGCGTCTGTTGGTTCGCCGCTCGCCGGGCGATTCGTTGCGCGTCGAGTTCGACCGACGCAACCTGATTTTTTCGCCGGGCGAGACCTTCTCGCTCGTGGTGCATCCCAATCTACTGCCTAGCGGAAGTGGCGGCCAACGCCAACTCAAGGTGGAGCTGCGGGCCGCGCGAGGCGACCAGGCCCGCAACGATCAGATCGCCTGGAAGCAGGAAGCGTCGGTACAGAAATCGCTGCCCTTGTCGGTCCCCCTGCCCTTGAAAGAGGGCGTCTACGATTTGGTTGTTTCGGTCATCGAGGCGCCAAGCTTTCACCTACGATCAGTCGGTTCGGTTCCCTTGGGTCTCAAGAAGAAAGTGCTTGCCGAGCGCAAGGTGCAGTTGCTGGTGCTCGGCCCACGCCCGCCCGAGGAACCCACCGAGGCGGAAACACTTCGGACGGTCGAGCAAATCGACCCGGCCAATCCCAAGTGGTGGGAACGCTTCGCCAAACCACCCCCGTCGTTGGCCAAGCTGCGACTCGGCAACCTGCCGCGATTTTGGCAAGGGCCGTTGGGTTCCGGCGATATGCAATCGCAGGACCATCCCTTGGGCAAATTGGCCCGACTGGGCCCGAGCCGTTCGGCGGAGGACGTCAGCTGGGAAGCCTATACGCTGCCGATCAAGCGGCCGAACCAACCTCACGTGCTCGAAGTCGAATACCCCAGCGACATGCCGCAGCAATTGGGAATCAGCGTGCTCGAACCGAACTCGGCCGGGGCGCTCGCGCCGATCCAACTCGACTCCGGGGTGAACCTGGCCGACGAGATCGTCACGGTCGCCGGCCAAAGTCCCAAGATGCTGCACCATCGGCTGATTTTCTGGCCTCACACCGAGGCACCACTCGTATTGATCACTAATCAGAGTTCCAACCGGCCGGCGGTCTATGGCAAGATTCGCGTCTCCGACGGATGGACCCGGCTACCACCAAAAGCGATTGGCGAAGCGGAACCACGCCGGTTGCTGGCCGCTTATTTCGACCGCCCCTTGTTTCCCGAAAGCTTCTGCGCCACGGAGGCCTACGACGACGATTGGAGCCGCCAGAGTCTCGATGATTGGTTGACCTTCTACGAAGGCGGGACGCGGCTAGTCGAATACCTCCGGCACGTGGGCATGAATGGAATGATGATCTCGGTGCTTGCCGAAGGCGCCACGATCTATCCAAGCCAGATCGTCCAGCCTACGCCAAGATACGACAGGGGGCCATTCTTTGGTTCCGGGCAAGACCCACGACGCAAAGATGTCCTCGAAATGCTCTTTCGGCTGTTTGATCGGCAACAAATGCGACTGATTCCGGCAATGGAGTTTGCCGCGCCCTTGCCCGAACTTGAAGCATTCCTCCGCGCCGGCGGTCCCGAGTCGGAGGGGATGCGGTGGGTCGGTTCCGAGGGACTCACTTGGGAACAAGTCTATGAGCCGCATCGCCGCATGGCGCCGTACTACAACCTGCTGCATCCTCGGGTTCAGGCCGCGGTGCTTAGGGCGGTCCGCGAGGTTGTCGACAACTACGCTCACGCCCACCCGTCTTTCGGAGGTGTGGCCATCCAGTTGAGCGCCTACGGTTACGGACAACTGCCTGGAGCCGATTGGGGAATGGACGACGTCACTGTTGCTCGTTTCGAGCGGGAAACCGGATCCCGAGTTCCGGCCGACCCGGGACCTCAACGATTTGCCCAGCGACACGCGTTCTTGACGGGTCAGGGGCGCCATGCTTGGTTGTCGTGGCGAGCCGCCTGTCTCGGACGATTCTACCGTCATCTGCAATCCGAAATCTTGGCCGTCCGCGGCGATGTCCGATTGTACTTGACCACGGGCAACAGTTTTGCCGGCCCCTATTGGGAAGAACGCCTCCGGCCGACGCTGTCTCAGCCGGTGACCATGGATGAGGTGCTTCTCGAAGCAGGCATCGACACAACCGAATTTGGCAAACCGGGCGCCCCCATCTTGGTTCGATCGCGGCATCTCGCGCCGCTCGATTCGCCCGGCTCGGAAGTGGTCGAACTGGCCTTGCAACAACCGTTCAGCTTGCCGGATCACGAGGCGTGTCTGGGCAGTTTGTTTTTTCACGGGCCGCGAGAACTCCGCCTCGAATCGTTCGATCGCAAGAGCCCCTACCGCAAGAGCTACGCAATGCTCAGCTCGCAATTGGTCCCGTCGAGCTACCAGAATCGTCGCCGCTTTGTCCGCGAGTTGGCCTCCTGCGATTCCCACGCCATCTTCGACGGGGGGAGACTACTGCCCATGGGTCAGGAAGAGTCGCTCGCCGATTTGATCGCCGCCTATCGCCGGTTGCCGGCTATTCCGATGAAACGAGTTGCCGAGCCTTCACCGCCACAAAGCAGCCAGCCGGTGACCATTCGCTACGGCAGCCAGTCGGGCAAGACCTACGTCTATGCGGTGAACGATAGCCCCGTTCCCGTTTCATTGAGCGTACAGGTCGCCGCCAGCCCCGACTGCCGTTTGGAGCCGCTGATCGACACGCGAAAGGTGCCTCCGCTGACACGCTCCGGGGGCAAGACTTCTTGGCGGGTCGACATGGCGTCCTACGATTTGGTTGCCGCAAAGCTCACCGACCCCGCGGCCACGTTCTCCACGCCCCAGGTCTCGTTGCCGGGTGGAATGCGTGATTCGCTCTGGATGCACATTCGCGACTTGGGAGAGCGCTGGGCCGCCTTGCGAAGTCCTCCCCGGCTGAGTTCGCTGTCGAACGCCGGATTCGAGAAACCGGCGAACAGCGACGGTACGATTCCCGGCTGGATCGTGCAAAAATCAAACGACACCAAGGTGCAATTGCGGCGCGACCCGAAGCGATCCGATGGTTCCCAGGTCGTCCAACTGAGCAACTCCTCCGCGAACGCCGCCTTGATGAGCGAACCCTTTTCACCGCCGTCGACCGGACGGCTGTCGATGTCCGTATGGCTCAGGGTGCCCGATCAACGCGACCAACCGTCGTTGGAGCTCGTGTTCCAAGGACGGCTGCATGGCGAGCCATTTTCGCGCATTGGGGTTCTGGGGCGTGCCGTCGATGGTCCTTCACTCAATCCCATCGACGAAAACTGGAAAGAGTACCTCTTTGACCGCGTCCCATTGCCACTCGAAGGGCTTTCCGACCTTCAGGTCGGCCTTCGACTCGTCGGGCCGGGCGAGGTTTGGGTCGACGACGTCGTGCTCAAACATCTCGAATTCAGCCCCGACGAATGCCGACAACTTTCCCGCGTGATCTCGTTGGCCGAAATGAAACTCCAAACCAATCAGGTCGGCGATTGCATGCGATTGCTCGAGGGTTTCTGGCCGCGATTTCTCGAAAGAAACGTCCCCTTGCCGACCAACGTGGCCCGGCGCGCTCCCCCGGCCAAATCACCGGAAAAACCACCCGAAAAACCGGCCGTCTCGACCACCTTACTGGACCGGGTGCGCGGTCTGGTGCCACGGAAGCTCTGGTGAAACACACCGACGCTCAATATGGCACGTGCCACGAGTGAAACCTGGTATACATTCATCCGAAAGACAACGAGGATCACTCCGCCGGGGACGCCGGGGTGATCGCCGGGCGCTGGCCCAACTGCTCATTGAGCATAAACAGGCCGCCGGGCGCATCGGCAATTAGGTTGAGTCTTTGGAGCACCGCGTCGGCGTTCGATTCTTCTTCGACCTGTTCGTTGACAAACCATTGCAGAAATGCATTCGTGGCATGGTCGCTTTCCGCAATGGCCAGATCGACCAGTTTATTAATCCGCCCGGTAATATACTGTTCGTGGGCGTAGGTCGCCTCGAAGATGGCCAACGGCGATTCCCATTCGGTGGCCGGGGCTTCGATGGCCGTCAATACAACACGGCCTCCTCGCTCCAAGACGAAATCGTAAATCTTCATCGCGTGGATCATTTCCTCATCCGCCTGGATTCGCAGCCAACTGGCAAAACCTTCCAGATTGATCGCCTGGCAATGGGCCGCCATCGACAGGTAAAGGTAGGACGAGTGATATTCCGCATTAATCTGCGCATTCAGCGCTTCTTGCATTTTCTTGCTCAGCATGATCCTCTCCCTTTGGATTGAAGGCAAAACGACAACCAAAACCACGGCCTGCCGGCCGGCAACCCCCCACGGACATCTCAACAATAGCCTTTCGATCATTATTGCAGTAGACATCCCACCGGCAAGCCCCGCCTGGCAAGGTAGCCTCTGAAACCGTCTTGTGACTACCCCATTCCATGGCTGTTGCATAGAATGACAGCGAAGATGACACTTTCGGTTGTCAAACCCGTTGTCTCGCGCGGCATCGGCGCACAAAAGCGATGCGGTTTATCGTTAACTCGCCACCCGTACCCAGGGAGTCTCGCAGTCATGCCCCACGACGACAAACCTGTCGACGCGGCACTTGAACAGGCCGTCGAACTGGCCACGTTGGTTGACTATCAGTCGGGCAGTATCGTCAGCCGGACCTTGGTCAGGAAGCCGACCGGCACGGTAACCCTATTCGCCTTCGACGCCGGGCAGGAACTCAGCGAGCACACCGCACCGTTTGACGCTCTGGTCCAGGTGGTGGACGGCCAGGGCGAATTGACCCTCGGCGGCCAGTCCGTGCGACTGGCGGCCGGACAGGCCCTGGTCATGCCGGCCAACGTACCCCACGCGGTTCGGGCCACGGAACGATTCAAGATGCTTTTGACGATGATTCGGTCGTAGCCCGGGGCCGACCCTTGTTTTCCGGGCCGGTATTGGGCCGATCGGACGGCCACTTGCCAGGTTGACAACGTGTTCCGAACCGTCTAGCATAAGGGATTCCCATACCCAAGCGATGTTCCAAGCGTCCGGCCCCCTGCCGGGCTCGATAATCCTAACCGAGTAGTCCCATGGCCGTTCCGAAAAGAAAACACTCCAATCACCGCACCAATATCCGTCGGGCACACGACGCCTTGAAACCGCGGGAAATCCAGTATTGCCCCAAGTGCAGTACTGCCAAACCCTCCCACGTGATCTGCCCAAACTGCGGCCATTACATGGGCCGAACCCTCGTTGAGGTTGAATCGTAAGAGGTTCTGGCGGAACCGTTTCGCAAGAATGCTCGACGAGCCCCCGCCCGTCGAAGGCGAACCGGGCCTTTGGAGAACGCCTCGGATTCGTACACCTTTTCGACGCCCGGGCAGTCCCTCTTGGGGGTGTTTATTGTGTTGGTCTTTCGCGGGTCAATGGGGTGCAACCGGGGGCCGAACTGAAGACCACGCCCACTTGTCACTTGATCCAAGTTGTCGAGGTCTCCTGACGGAAGCCACGTACTCTGTGGGCACGTAGAGGGGGAGTATTTCTGCAACAAATCTTCCGAGGCGAATGGCTGTGAGCAAAATCGCTTTTCTATTCCCCGGCCAGGGCGCGCAAACGGTCGGCATGGGCCGACGGCTGGTCGACTCTTTGCCCAGCGTCCGCGAGCTTTACGATCGGGCAGCCAGCGTGCTCGGCTACGATCTGGCTGAGTTGTGTTTCGAGGGGCCCGCCGAGCGGCTCGATTCGACCGTCTTCAGCCAACCGGCCTTGTTTGTGACGAGCCTGGCCGCGCTGGAGTGGTTGCGGCACGAATCGCCCGAGGTCGTTCTTTCATGCGAAGCGGCCGCCGGATTGAGTCTGGGCGAATACACGGCCATGGTCTTCGCCGGCGTGATGGAGTTCGAGGACGC
>JAFGIR010000051.1 GCA_016929515.1 Pirellulales bacterium
CCACCGCTGGCCGTCGTTGGCCGAGGCGTCGAAACTCGGCGGCACGTGGTAGAAGATCGGGTTGCCCTGTTCGTCGACCGGAGCGCCCCGCAGTCCGGCGTGATAGCCGCCCCAGCCCGGCTCGTAGTCGGGCAGGACGTCGAGATCAGTCAGGTATTGGAGTCGCCAAGCCTCGCGCCATCCGCGATTGCCAAGCCACATTTGGGCGAATTGTTGAAAGAAGGCCGAGACCTGGTTGAGCGTGGTTCGATTCGAGGGGCGTCCGGCGACCAGTTCGCTGGTTCCTTCTTGTTCGGCCAGCGGCATGGCTTGCGTCATCAATTGGAGCGCGCGGACCCGGTCGCGCGCCTCCGCGTTGACGACGTGCCCGCCGCCTCGGTGGCGACCCCGCTCGAACTGGCCGGCGATGAGGTGGCCGGTGTGGTTGCCGTTTAGGTAGCTGATCGCGGCGGCCTGCAACAGTCGCCAGTTGTTGGAATGGGCCTTGATGGCCGCTTCGCGAAAGGCGTCGATTTCGGTCGCGCGATTGAGCCGGTTGAGACAGTCGATTGCCCGATCCAAGTCGCCGGGAACTTGTTGCGGATTGGTTTGCGGGTCGAGTGCCAACCGGCGGAATTGTTCGTAGGCGTCCTTGAAGTTGCCGGCTTTCATGGCTTTTTGTGCTCCGTGGCGGATGGCTGAGTCGCCGGACATGGGAGTGGCGGCCAGATCCGCTGAAAAGAGAAACGATGCGAAGACGATCAGCGGCGCGACAATCGAAAGAGTTTTCATGATCAGGCCTCCCATTCTGTCAGTTCGGCACGGCGGCAAGAGGTTCGCCGTGGCCGTAAGTCTTTTCTCGTCCACATGGTAGACGTGACGTCCGGTGAAAGAGTTCCTCAAGCAAGCATACCCCAGCGAACCATTCTGACCAGCACCCCCGGTTGTGTGGTTTTCTTGCCAAGAGCCTGATTTTTCGGGTGCCACTGCCGGAAAAGTCCGAGGGCGTCCGAGAATTCAGACCGTGTATTGCAAAGGGTGACACCGATGATTCCGCGGAGCAAAGCCTGCTAATTGGACAAGACCGTGCCGCGGAATCGTCGGTGCCGCGCGAGCGGCAAGAGGCGTTGGACCGTTGACCAACAAGACCTCTTGTTGCTTCGCAACACCGACGATTTTCCGAAAAAGCGACGAGAAATGGCAACGTCGCCGGCGGAAAATCGTCGGTGCCACCCGGGAACCATTCTGACCAGCACCCCCGGTTGTGTGGTTTTCTTGCCAAGAGCCTGATTTTTCGGGTTCCCGGCGTGGAAGATTCACATTTTGCTTTCGCCGGGCCGATATTCCATTGACATGGAGTGTATACGCATGTACACTTCCCTGTGTGAGGTTTGGCTTCCATGAAAAAACACCGTGGATTATTGCTCGACGAGTTGCGCGAAAAAATTACTTGCCTGGAGACGTTTCGGCGGCCCGACGCTGCCCGGGCCGTGCCGAGCGGCATTGATTCGCTCGACCGGTTGCTTGGCGAGCGGGGATTTCCGCGAGGCGCGCTCGTCGAATGGTTTGACAGGTGCGAGGGCGCGGCGGCCACCACCTTGGCACTGCTGGCGGCACGGGGGGCATGTGCCGACGGCGGGGCCTTGGTGGTTCTCGACCGGCGCGGCGAGTTTTATCCGGTCGAGGCCGTGCGTTGGGCCATCGATCTCGACCGGTTGATCGTCGTGCGGCCGACCACGCGGGCGGAGATTGCCTGGGCCGGGTGCGAGGTGCTTCGCCAGCCGGTCGTCGGGGCCCTGTTGGCCTGGCCGGGGCGAATCGCCGGCCGCGACTTTCGCCGAATGCAACTGGCCGTCGAGCAAGGCGGGGGGCTCGGGCTGCTGGTCCGGCCCGCGACCGACCGGGGCCAGCCGTCCTGGGCCGAGGTCCGGTTGTTGGTCGAGCCGCTGGCTTCGGGCAACGACGCGCGGCGCCGGCTTCGTATTCATCTGTTGCGTGCTCGGGGTGTCCGTGGTCAACCAAGCGTGGACGTCGAGATCGATGAACCAACGTGTCGTGTGTATTCGATTGCCCAACTGGCCGATTCAACGGCTGCAATTGGCGCGGCCCGAGCTTCGTAACCGTCCGATCGTGCTCGACGAAACGCGCCGAGGCGCGGCTCGCGTGGTGGCGTGCTCGGATGCGGCGGCGCGCCTGGGTGTCGGCCCGGGCATGACACGGGCCGAGGCAAGCGTTCTGGTCGACGAGTCGGCGCTCCACGCCGAGCCGTACGACCCGGCGGCCGACCGCCGAATGTTGGAATCGCTGGCCGGCGAGTGCGAACGTTTCAGTCCCACGGTCGGCGTCGAGGAGGTCGATCGGCCGGAAAACCTCCTTTTGGAAATCGGCTCGGTCAGCCGGCTGTTCGGCGGCGAGGAGATCGTCGCGCGAAAAATTGTCGACGATTTTTCAGGCCGCGGGCTTGAGGTCCACGTCGCCGTGGGCGACACGCCGGGCGCCGCCTGGGCCGTCGCCTATGGTTTGGAACATGGGTGCCATGGCCACGCTTGCGTGGCCATGCTTGGGGATCGAGAACACATGCCCACGGCAAGCGTGGGCATGGCGCCCGCAAACATCGTCCCGCCGGGCGGGGCGGCCGAGGCCTTGGCCCCGTTGCCGTTGGGCGCGTTGCGGCTGCCGGCCGACATGCTCGGCGTGCTTGCCGCGTTGGGGATCGACGAAATAGGTCAACTGATGCGGCTCTCGCGCGACGCGCTCGCTTCGCGGTTTGGGCCGGAGTTACTCTGCCGGCTCGGCCAGGCACTGGGTCGGGTGGAGGAGCCGATCAGAACGTGCCGGCCGACGGTTGCCGCCGCGGCCGAGCATGGGTTCGACTATCCGACGGCTCATCGCCCGGCGCTCGAATCCCATCTGCGACGGCTAATCGCTCGGGTGGCCGGGGAGTTGGTCGCTCGGCAAGAAGGAGTGACGCGGCTTCGGTGTGAATTTGTTTTAGAGCAAGGTGCGAGGCGCGCGAGCGCGCGGCGCGGCGGCTCCGAGGGCCTGTTGCGGATTGAAGTCGGTTTGTATCAAGCCAGCGTGTCGGCCGGCGATTTGTTCGAATTGGCGTGGATGCAGGTCGAGCGGCGTTCTTTTTCGTCGCCGGTCGCGACGCTTCGCGTCGAGGCGATCGGCACCGCGCCGCTGGAATATCGCCAGGGGGAACTGTTCGCCCAAGGGCCGCGCGAATCGACCCGGCGGCTGGCCCGGCTGATCGACCGGTTGACCGCGCGGCTGGGTCGTCGGGCCGTGCTGGGCGCGCGGTTGGTGGCCGACGCGCAGCCGGAGTTGGCCTATCGCTATGAGCCGTTGATCGATCGGCGAGCCCGCGCGAGTCGCGCGCCATGGCCATGCGGCCGTAGGCAAGCTCCGCGACCGTTGCTCGTGGCGGCCCGGCCGAGTCCGTTGGAAATCACGAGGAGCAGTGCCGGCGGAATGCCGTTGCATTTCGAAGAGCATCACCGGATGCATCGGGTGGTTCATCTGTGGGGGCCCGAGCGAATCGAAACCGGTTGGTGGCGCGGCCGAAGCGTCCGGCGCGACTACTATCGGGTCGAAACGGCCGAGGGCCGCCGCCTGTGGGTCTTTCGCCGGCTGGGCGACGGAAAGTGGTTTCTTCATGGGCGGTTTCAGTAATTGCGAGAAGGCATTTCAAAACGGGTGGATACTCAGGATGACACCGGGTAGCACCGATGATTTTCCGCCAACGACGTCACGATTTCTCGTCGCTTTTTCGGAAAATCGTCGGTGTTGCGAAGCAACAAGAGGTCTTGTGTCTCAACGCTCCAGTGCCTCTTGCCGCTGCGCGGCACCGACGATTCCGCGGCGTGGCTTTGTCCATGGGGCAAGCTTTGCTCCGCGGAATCATCGGTGTCACCCGTGAACGAGATCCTTCGCTGCGCTCAGGATGACAGATTCACCTGTGTTCCGTGGTTTCAAAAACAATGTACGCCGAACTCCACGCCAAAACGAACCTCTCGTTTCTCGAAGGCGCGTCGCACGGCGACGAGTTGATTCGCCGGGCCGAAGCGTTGGGGCTTGCGGCGCTGGCCGTGACCGACCGCAACAGTCTCGCCGGCGTGGTTCGCGCCTACACGGCCGCGCGCGATCTGGGGTTCAAGCTGATCGTCGGCGCCGAAATGACGCCGGCCGATGCCTCGCCGGTCGTGCTTTGGGTAACCAATCGGGCGGCCTACGGGCGACTCTGCCGGTTGATTACCCGGGGACGACGCCGCGCGGAAAAAGGCGACTGCCGGCTCTCGCTCGACGACGTGGCCGAACACGCCGAGGGTCTGCTGGCCGGGGTGGTTCCGCCCGGGGACATGGTGGCCGGGGACTGTCCCGATTTTTGCGGCGC
>JAFGIR010000001.1 GCA_016929515.1 Pirellulales bacterium
GTAAGTCCTTGCTAGAAGCCGTTTTAAGGCTGTTTTTGAGGGTCGAGAGAAGGGGTGTAGTTTGCCTTAAAAGTCCGTTGCTCTACCGACTGAGCTACAGCCTCAAGGGGCAGGTTGAGAAAAACGAGTGTCGATTTCGCTTTCTGTCTTCTCCTGTTCGACATCAGGCAATAAGTCCGGAAAATGGGACCCACGCCCGCCGGTTGCTTTCCACCTCGCAAAGTCAAACACACAATCCTACCAGAAACGAAGCCCGGAACAAGGCCGCCCAACCTCGCCGAGCCTCCAGGCCTCCAGTTCACATCATGGCAGCGATCGTTGATGAACGATCGGCGAGCAGGCGGCCCAACGGCCACATGGCGATTACGCCCACAAACCTCGGCCTTTCGCGGACCGGTCCGCGATCAAAGCAGACGCAACAGTCAATTAGGGAGGATCGCTGTCGCGCTTTCCCGGTCATCGTGGCCGTCACGGTTCAATTTCAGCCGGGCCGGCGAGCGCGCGAAGTACGTTGCCCGGCAGATCAGAAGGCCCCAAAAACGCCCGGATTGCTGCTGGCCGACAGTCGCCCGGTACGGCTGGTGGTCCATCCGGCGAAACCTCCCTTGGCGAGTCGCGCGATCGATAGTATCATCTTGCCAAAAGGGTCATCCGGGCACCCCCTCAGTGGTGTTAAATTATAGCAATTCGGAGGAATAGTAAGGTAAAACACTTGACAATTAGCGCGATTATCTGCTCAACTATGCTGGATTTACAAGCTGGATAGTGTGGTTTCATTCGCAACTTGTTTCGACCAAGTCATTTGAAGTGTGGGGTGAGTTGGCTTCCGAGCTTCGTATCACGATTAACCGGGCTTTCGAATACATGTGTCGTGGGGTGTTCCGGTGTTTGCTGGTGGGGCTCAGCGGGGGATGTCGGGAGGGTGATGGGTTGCGGCTCGATCCGCTTGCCTGTGACGTTGACCCAACATTCGCCTGACGCACCTGTGGACGGAACATGGCGACCGTTTTGCGAGACGGTTCGTGGGCAAAGGCTTCTCGTGCCGCGATGCGATCGCCGCGTCGACGCCGATTCGGCAGCCCGATTGATCGGAGGCTGGTTCGCTGCTCTTTTCTCTGACTTGCCCCAGGGGTAGGTACGCAGTCGTCGGTTTTGGCGTCCGCTCGCGGTTCAAGCGACGTTTGTCAGATGGAATGCCGTTGGGTGAGTTCGGAAGGGTTCGATAGGGTTCGATTACCACACATTTTTCAGAAATTCGATTTGGTGGCTTTTTCAGAAAGGAGCGAACCGGTTCTTCCTTGCCGGCATGGTCCGGCGACGTTGAGTTGAAGGCGATCTGATTGGGCAACGTGTCCCTTGCTCGATCATGCTTTTTCATTTTTCTTCCCGCTCTCGTGTATACCGCTGCGAAGGAAGCTTTGTTGTTTTTGGTAGGCCCTTTTCCAGAACGACGCGCATGAACGGCATGGTTCTGGAAAACAACAATCACCTCTCAAGGAGAAACAAGCCATGAAACGTAGACCACCGATGCGACGACGTCTAGGCGACTACTTTGCACGAGTCCTGTCGGGCCGTTCGGCCAAGCGGCCGACCTTTGAACCCATGGGCTTGCGACGCTTGCGCACCGAGCCGCTCGAAGATCGGCGCATGCTGAGCGTCGGCACCAGCTACGTCGACGACACGCTGGCCATTACCAACGACATCGGTGATCCGGGGCTTTCGCCGGGCGACACGGTGACCTATGCGGCGGGAGAAGCGGGCGAACAAACCGGCTTGATCTATGGCACCGACGCCTTCGATTCCATTCAGGATGCCGTCGACGCAACCGATACGGGCGGTACCGTCAACGTTGCCACCGGGCTGTACGCCGAAGGCGTTACCGTCGGCAAGAACCTGACGTTCGACGGAGCCACGGGTACGGCTTCCGACGTCGTCATCCAGCCGATCAGCGGGGACGGTTTTACGCTGGCGAGCAACCAGGTTACGATTCGCGACCTGAAGATAACCGGCGCCTACAACGCCATTGCCGGCGACGGGGCCAACGGAGCTTCGGCACTCTCGCTCGACAACGTTGAGCTTGTGGACAACTTGCATGACGGCGTTACGCTATCGAACGCGGGTTCCTTTGACGCGACCGACCTCGTCGTGACCGGCAACGACGGCTACGGCTGCGATTTGAGTTTTCTCACCGGCGACGTCACGTTGACCCGAGTGACCATCGACGGGAACGACGACGGCCTTCGCATTTGGGATTTCGGCTCGGTAACGATCAGCGACAGCTCGATCAGCGACAACGAATACCAAGGCATTCAAATCGACTACGGGGCCGGCGACGCCGTCCTGTCCAACGTGACGGCCAACAACAATCGTAGCGACAATGCAAGCGTTGACGTCACCGGTTCCGTGACGATCACCAACGGTTCGTTCAACGGTAGCGTCTATTTCGACGGCGGCGGCATGGTCGACGGGGGAGGCGACGGATTGGATATCACAAGCGACGCGGGCGTAACGTTGGTCAACGTCACCGCCTACGGAAACTATGGCCAGAACCTGGAAATTGGCGCCGAGGGCTCCGTGTACATCACGAATGGCTCCTTCGACAATTCGTACAACTACGGTGGAATCGAAATTGATACGTCGTATGCCAACACGACCTCCGAAGTCGTGCTGACCAATGTCACGGCCAACGACAACTGGGGACAGAACCTCCGTATCAGCGGGGGCATTTCCGTACTGATCGACGGCGGTTCGTTCGACAACAGCACCGATTACGGCGGTGTCATCGTCCAGGTCTACGGCGACGTGACTATGATCGACGTCTCCGCTGATGGCAATTACGACGAAAATCTGAGCGTCTGGTATGCCAGTTCCTTGACCGTCACCAACGGTTCGTTCAATGCGAGCATCAGGGACGAGGGCCTCAAACTCTGCGGTATCGACGGCAACGTGACACTCACCAACGTCGTGTCCAACGGCAGTTACGATCAGAACCTGGTGCTCGATCCCCTCGAGAACATTTTGTTCGACCCCATAACGGGCGAGCCGCTCTTCGATCCCGAAACAGGCGAGTTCATCATCGTTCTCGTCCAGGCCGACTCCGTTACGATCACCGACAGCTCGTTCAACGGTAGCCTCACCGACGAGGGCATCCAAATCGAAGGCGTCGAGGGCGCACTGACCTTGACCAACGTCACGTCCAACGGGAACAACGACGAAGCCGCCGAAATCACAATGGCCGGGTCCGTCATCGTCAATGGTGGCTCGTTCAGCGATAGCACGACCCTTCCGGGCATCGTCTTGAATTCCGTCACGACGGGCCTTATTTCCGGCGCGGCGATCGAAAACAACCCGATCGGCATCTATGTTGGCCCAGGCAGCGCGACGGCAATCGTCGGCAATTCGATCGTCGGCACCGGCTTGTCCACCGCCATCGACGTCGAGAGCGGGACGGCCATGATCGAGGGCAACGATCTGGGCGGTAACATGATTGGCCTGCTCGTTCGGTCCGACGGCACCACCCCGGCGGTCGTCGACGCCGGGCAACTTGCCGGCGGCACCGACTTCACCGGACTCGGAATCAGCACCGGCGGCAACGACTTTTCCGCCTACACGACCTCGGATGCTCTCTCCGGCGCCGTGGTCAATCTCAACGCCGACACGCTCGCCGGCCCCCAGGGTGCTCCGACCGACGTGACGGCCCTCGGGAACACCTGGTACTCGGCCGATCCACTGCAGATCGAAGCGGCCATCTACCACGATCCCGACGACGTTTCAGGCCTGATCGCGTATGTTGACTACGCCGTCCTGTCCGATTTGAACATCGCGACCTCCGAGGAAAGCGGCATCACGACCCTCACCGGGTCTTTCACCGATGATCCCCAGACGCATGAAATCCTGGTCGACTGGGGCGACGGAGCGACCGACGTCATCACTCTGGCACAAGGCGTCTGGACCTTTGATGTCACCCACGAGTACACCGGCGGTGGCGGCGGCGGGGCCAGCGTGGACGACGCCGTGATGGAGGTCGAGGAAAACACGCCCAACGGAACCCTGGTCGGCACGGTCACCGGCACGGGCGGAGGCGCGCCGACGATCAACGTCACCGTGACCGACGCGCTGGGCGACACGATCGACGCCGAACTCCTCGGCGGCGGTGGCCCGCTTACCTATAGTATCATCGGCGGCACCGGCGCGAC
>JAFGIR010000052.1 GCA_016929515.1 Pirellulales bacterium
ATGCCGGAGAACACGATCCGCGAGCAGACATTCTGTTGCGGGGGCGGCGCCGGGCTGGGAACCGACGAAAACATGGAAATGCGGCTGCGCGGCGGATTGCCGCGCGGCAACGCCGTCCGATACGTGCAGCAGAAACACGGGGTGAATCAACTGGCCGCCATCTGCGCCATCGACCGCGCCACCCTGCCGACCGTTTGCGACTATTGGGCACCCGGCGTCAAAGTGACGGGCATCACCGAACTGGTAGCCAACGCGATGGTGCTGACCGGCGAGAAGAAGCGGACGCACAACCTGCGATTGGAGCTGATTCCCGGCAGGGAAGAAGACGACCAAGGAGCGAATTCCAGCGATGAGTGACAAACCGAAAATCATTGCCGGCCTGGCTTTCTTTCTCGTGATCGCCACGTTTCCGATCTGGTACGCGTTCGGTTTCGCCGCCTATTCCGACGCCGGCACGTCCCCACCGGCTCGAACGTATCCGAAGGACGCCGGGCGGTGTATCGAGAGCAAGGAGTGGATGGTCGCCAACCATATGGCGCTTCTGAATCAATGGCGAAACGAAGTCGTCCGCGAGGGCGAACCCCAGTTTTACCATTCCCTGGAGTACGGCACCGAACACATGAAGAGCCTTACGCGGACCTGCATGGAGTGTCACGGCAAACCCGAAATGTGCGACGCCGACGGCAATACATCCTGCACCCAGTGCCATGATTACGCGAACGTCACGCCACGCTGTTGGAAGTGCCACGTCGAGTTGAGAGGAAACTAAACGATGGACGAGAACCGACGCAACTTCCTGAAGAAGGCCGGCTCCGCGGCGTTGGGGTTGGGCTGCGGATTTCCGTTGCTCATGGCCGGCTGTAGCACGAACGGCCACAGCTCGGAGGAAAACTCCTCTTCGCCGAACCAGTGGGCCATGGTTATTGACGTCCAGAAGTGCAAGGAGCCCGCCATACGCGCCGCCTGTATCGAGGCCTGCCGCAAGGAACACAATCTGCCCACGAATCCGCCCCCCAACCAACCGGCCCGGGAGGTCAAGTGGATCTGGAGCGACAAGTTCGAGACAGCGTTTCCCGACCAGGCGCATAAGTACTTGGCGGAGAATCCGGCGGACTTGCAGGTCCTGCTGCTGTGCAACCATTGCACGGAGCCGGCCTGCGTGAAGGTCTGCCCGACTGCGGCGACCTGGAAGCGCAAGTCGGACGGGATCGTCATGATGGACATGCACCGGTGCATCGGCTGCCGTTATTGCGTCGTCGCGTGTCCCTACGGCTCGCGCAGCTTCAACTGGCGAGATCCGTTTCCCGACCGCAACGATATCGACAAGCAGGCACGCAAAGAGTATCCGACCCGGAGCCGGGGCGTCGTCGAAAAATGCACCTTCTGCGCCGAGCGAATCCGGCTGTGGCAGGAACGGGTCGACAAGGACCCAAAGCTCCTCGAAAGCGAGCCGGCCCCGATCCCGGCTTGTGTCGAGGCCGCCAACCGCGTCGCCGGCGGCGAGGGAGCCTTGCGATTCGGGAACTTGGGCGATTCCCAGTCGGAGGTGTCGCGCGTGCTGCGCGACCAGAACACGATTTGTCGACAACTGGCCCTCGGGACCGGCCCGAACGTCTATTACCTTGTGTGAGGACATGATGGGGAAGCATGCACGCCGCGTGTGGCAGACGATACTGGATCCTGCTCGGATTCTGGAAAGTCATGAGGTAGGAAGGGAGCCATGAGCAACATCGATCCAGACAAGATGGTGGACCAACTGACCCGGCCCATCCGCAAAACGAGCGCCTTCTATTACGTGGTCGTCTTGGCGCTTTTGATGGCCGTGTGTTGGGGCCTGTTCGCGTGGACCTGCCAGTTGACGCGCGGCCTGCAAGTGACGGGCCTGAACAACTCGGTGGCCTGGGGCGTGTACATCACGAATTTCGTCTTTTTCATCGGCATCAGCCATGCCGGCACGCTCATTTCCGCGATTCTCCGAGTCAGCGGCGCCGAATGGCGGCGGCCGATTACCCGGGCGGCCGAGGCGATCACCGTTTTCGCGCTGGTCCTGGGTGCGAGCCAGATTCTGTTCGATTTGGGGCGACCCGATCGGGCGTTGAACGTGATTCTCTACGGGCCACTTCGCAGCCCGCTCCTTTGGGACGTCGTCTGCATCTCGGTCTACTTATTGAGTTCGATCTTCTATCTCCTGTTGCCGCTGATTCCCGACGTGGCCATTCTGCGAGACCAACGGCTCGTGTTGGGATGGCGCAAGGAGCTTTATCGAATTCTCTCGTTCGGCTGGGACGGCAACCCCGAACAGAAACGGCGACTCGAAAAGACAATCGGTATCATGGCCGTTCTGATCATCCCCATCGCCGTCTCGGTCCACACGGTCGTCTCGTGGATTTTCGGCATGACCATTCGCCCGATGTGGCACTCGACGATCCTGGGGCCCTATTTCGTCGTTGGGGCCATTTTTTCCGGCATTGCCGCGATCATCATCGCGATGGCGGTCCTTCGGAAAGTGTATCACTTCGAGGGATACCTGAAGCCCATCCACTTCAATTACCTGGGCCTGCTGCTGCTGACGATGACCGCGTTGTGGTTCTATTTCACGTTGGCCGAATATCTCACGATCGGTTACGGAGCATTGCCTGAGGAATGGCACGTTTTCGAGGCGAAAGTGGCGGGCGAGTTCGCGCTGATGTTTTGGATCATGGTGGGCTCGATGACGGTCGCCTTTTTCCTGCTGCTTTTCTGCCGGAGTAAATGGCCCATCGGCGGCACGGTTGCGGCGTCGTTGTTTATCGTCGTGGGCATGTGGATCGAGCGTTACACGATCGTCGTGCCCACGCTGGTCAAGCTCACCGGGCGGGGCTATCCACCCGGCATGTACTATCCGAGTTGGGTGGAATGGTCGATTACCGGGGGCAGCATTGCCGGCTTTATTCTGCTCTACGTTCTCTTCGTCAAGCTGTTTCCGATTATCTCGATTTGGGAGGTTGAAGAAAGCGAAGAGGCCGTCGTTGAAAAACTCGCGAACATGAAACGCTACTTCCCGTGCGTGTCGTCGGCACCGACCGAAAGTTAGTCCTGAAGCCCCCCAAGAAGAGACTCTTGACGAAACGCGGAATCGAACTTATGTCGAATACCGAGATTATTTTTCAAACACCGGGCGTCGGCGGCGCGCTGGCGTGCGTGGTGATCGTGGCTCTTGTCGTCTGTTACGGATTCACGCTACGGTGGATTTCGAGAGGCCGCGAAGACCAAACCGGGGAACCTCCCCGTTAACGAACGCGTGCCGGCGCCTCGTGGCCAAGGCACGCGCTGGGCAGATTATTGTCGTACGAACCCCTTTCAAAAATGAACGTGATCCCACTTGCAGCCGTAAGCCTTCCGTGATCGCTCGGGCCGGCCCGGCGCGAAGTGGGAGTGTCAAGGAACACAAACGTCGAACTCCAAGCGAGAAAAAGGAGCAAACATGGCAGATCCAGGTGACAACGCCACCCCCTTGTTGGACGAGTTGGAGAAGGGGCCTTGGCCCAGTTTCGTCACGGAAATTAAATCCATGGCGAGCGAAAACAAAATGTGCAAGGACCTCTTGGGACAACTTGAAAAGTCCTACCGAGAGAAACGAGGCTACTGGAAACACGGCGGCATTGTCGGCGTGATGGGCTA
The DNA here is from genome assembly GCA_016929515.1 of Pirellulales bacterium. Lineage (GTDB taxonomy): Bacteria > Planctomycetota > Planctomycetia > Pirellulales > Thermoguttaceae > UBA11386. Next base: position 3,661 of record JAFGIR010000052.1, read on the forward strand.
CGGCGGAGGCGTCATCGGGCGCTACTCGTTCCTGGCCGAAGAGTACCCCAACGTCGCCCACTTCCACACCCTGCGTATTAACCAACCCAGCGGCTGGTTCTATACGTCCGATGCGATTCGAGGCCTTTGCGACGTTTGGGAAAAGCACGGCTCCGGCCTGACCAACATGCACGGGTCGACCGGCGACATCGTGTTCCTCGGCACGGTGACCGACGAACTCGAACCCACGTTCGCCGAACTCACCGAGCATGGTTTTGACTTGGGCGGGTCCGGCTCGGACATGCGGACGCCCAGTTGTTGCGTGGGCCCGGCGCGTTGCGAGTGGGCCTGTTACGACACACTCCACCTGACGAACGACCTCACCCAAACGTTTCAGGACGAGTTGCACCGGCCCGCGTTCCCCTACAAGTTCAAATTCAAGATGGCCGGCTGCCCGAACGATTGTGTCGCGTCGATAGCTCGCTCCGACATGTCAATCATCGGCACGTGGCGGGACGATATCCGAATCGATCAGGCCGAAGTCAAGAAGTATGTGGACGGCGGCATCAACATCCACAAGGACATCTACGCCAACTGCCCCACGCGGTGCATCAGTTGGGACGGCGAGACGCTCACCATCGACAACGCCAACTGCGTGAAATGCATGCACTGCATCAACGCGATGCCGAAGGCGCTGCGACCCGGCACGGATCGAGGCGCAACCATCCTGCTGGGCGCCAAAGCGCCGATCGTCGAGGGCGCGTTGCTCGGCTCGGTGCTGGTTCCCTTCATTAAGATCGAGCCTCCCTACACGGAACTTAAGGATCTCGTCGAGCGCATTTGGGATTTCTGGGGTGAGCACGGCAAGAACCGCGAGCGCGTGGGCGAGCTCATTCAGCGCGTCGGACTCGGCAATTTCCTCGAAGCCATCGAGGTCGAACCCCTGCCCGAAATGGTTGCCCACCCCCGAGAGAATCCGTACGTCTTCTACGAAGAGTACTTCGAGGAAGGCGACGAGGACGAGGAGGAGGAAGAAGACGAGTAGGACCGCCAGGCCGTTGTCTTCAGCGGATTCCAAGCGAGAACATTTTTTTGGGAGATAATCAATGGTAACGGATAGAAAAACGGATATCGGGCCTCCGAACTACGAGCAGTTCCTGCCCCCGATCGTCAAAGCGAATTACGGCAAGTGGAAGTATCACGAAGTGCTCAAGCCGGGCGTGATGGTCCACGTCGGCGAGTCGGGCGACAAGCTCTTCACCGTGCGTGCCGCTTCCCCGAGGTTGCTCAGCATCACCAAGCTGCGAGCCTTCGCCGATCTGGCCGACAAGTATTGCGGCGGACATCTGCGTTTCACCAGCCGCAACAACGTCGAGTTCCTTTTGACCGACCAGGCCAACATCGACCCGCTCATTGCCGATCTGAAGAAGATGAACCACCCGGTGGGCGGCATCGGCAACTCGATCTCGAACATCGTGCACACCCAAGGCTGGGTCCACTGCCATTCGGCGGCGACCGATGCCTCGGGCGTGGTGAAGTGCGTGATGGACGACCTGCACGAGTACTTCACGGAAATGAAGCTGCCCGGCAAGCTCCGCGTCGCCTTGGCGTGCTGCTTGAACATGTGCGGCGCGGTGCACTGCTCGGACATCGCGATCCTGGGCGTTCACCGGCGGCCACCCAAGGTCGACCACGGCAAACTCAACAAGCTCTGCGAAATTCCGAGCGTGGTTTCCTCATGCCCGACGGCCGCCATTCGCCCGACGACCGTCGACGGCAAGCCGTCGGTCGAAGTGGACGAGGATCTGTGCATGTTTTGTGCGAATTGCTTCTCGGTTTGTCCTTCGATGTCGATCAGCGATCCGCTCAACGACGGGGTATCCATTTGGGTGGGTGGCAAAGTGTCCAACGCCCGGGTCGAGCCGATGTTCTCGAAACTCGCCATTCCCTACCTGCCCAACAATCCACCCCGGTGGCCCGAGGTGGTCGGCGCGGTCCGCAAGATCGTCGAGGTTTGGGCCGAGGGCGCGCACAAATACGAACGAATGGGCGAATTCATCGCCCGGATCGGCTGGCCTCGCTTCTTCAAGCTGACCGGCATAGAATTCACGAAGGAGCATATTGACGATTTCAAACATGCGGGCCTGACGTACAAGCGGTCCGCGCAACTCAGACATGTGTAGACAAGGAGGCGTTCTATGGCTGTTGCTCCCGAGGAAGTTGCGGACGCGATGTACGCAATGGTCAAGGAGTATCAAGGCCGGAAGAAATTCAAAGCCGGCGATTTGACCAAGGCGATGATCGAGAAATTCGGCGAAGCCGAATGCGACAAGAAAGTGTGCAAGGCCGCGATCCGTGCGCTCATGGACTCCGGAAGATGCGTCTACACCTATTTTGGCGGTAGCTTCATCGAGATTCCCCACGTCGAAGGCGCCGCCGAAGACGCCGCCAAGGATTAGTCGGCACGCCGCGCGTGGACCGCTGTGTGCGCGTTTCGGATAAGTGTAGCGGGGGTGCCATGGCCACGGCGAGCGTGGGCATGGCACCCAGGACGTTACACTTTCGTGAAATGCGCGGTTAGTGGTAGTTCATTGTTTTTCGCTCGAAGTGATATTCACCGGGGTTCCTTGAGGTAGTCCATGGCGATCAAAAAGAAAAAGAAGAAGCGTTTTGGAAGCGGGGCGTTTTCGGGCAGTTCGAAATCGCGCGAGCAATCGCCGCTGCGGCCCCACCAAATCGAGAAGATGCCTCCCTGCCGGCACGTTTGTCCCAGCGGCAACCGGATTCGAGACTTCGTGACGACCATTGCCCAGGCCGAGCGACTTGGAAAAACGCCCGACCAAGCCTTTGGCGAGGCATGGGAGATCTATACCGACACGAGTCCCTTTCCGGCCGTTTGTGGCCGCGTCTGCCCACACCCTTGCGAGGACAACTGCAATCGGAACGAACTCGACGGCGCGGTCAACATCAATAGCATCGAGCGAGCGATCGGCGATTTCGGCCTCGAAAAGCAACTCAAGCTCAAAACGCTTTCCGATGAAAAACGCCCGGAGAAAATCGCCGTCGTGGGAGCGGGCCCCGGCGGGCTTTCGTGCGCCTATCAACTGGCCCGACGCGGCTACGGCGTTACTGTCTTCGAAGCGGCCGAGAAGCCCGGCGGAATGCTCCTTTGGGGAATCCCGCGTTACCGCCTGCCGGCCGACGTCTTGGAAGGCGAGATCGGGAAGATTCTCGATCTTGGCGTCGAGCTCAAATGCAATGTCCGTGTCGGCACGGACGTCGCGCTCGACGACCTTCGCGCTGAGTATCAGGCCGTTTTCGTATCCATCGGCGCCCATCAGGGCCTGAAGCTGCGCGTCGAGGGCGAGGAAGCCGAGAACGTCTTCTCCGGTGTCGAGTTTCTCAACCGCATCGCGCACGGCGAGAAAATCGACGTAGGCGACAACGTCATCGTCGTCGGCGGCGGCGACACGGCCATCGACGCGGCGCGCATTTGCCGGCGGCTCGGTGCCACGACGACGATCCTCTACCGCCGGACCATCGAGGAAATGCCGGCAATCGACGACGAGATCGAAGAGGCCCAGGAGGAGGGCGTCAAACTCGAATATCTGGCCGCGCCCGTCGGTTTCAACAAGGAAGGCAATCGAATCACGAGCATGAAGTGCATTCGGATGAAACTCGGCGACCCCGACGAGTCGGGTCGGCGGCGGCCCGTCCCCGTCGAAGGGTCCGAGTTCGAGATTCCCGCAACGGCCGTCATCCCGGCGATCAGCCAGGCGCCGGGCTTCACCGGCTTCCAAACGCTCGTCGAAGGCAAGGATTGGATCAAGGTTGACGCGGACGGCGCATCGACCAAGGTCGAAGGGGTCTGGGCAGGCGGCGACGCCGTGAGCCTCGCGCTGGTCACGACCGCCGTCGGACAAGGCCGCCGCGCCGCCGAGTCGATCGACTTGAAACTTCGTGGTGAGGAACGACCCAAAGACACGGACTCACCGTTAATCAAAACCGACCACATGCGGCTCGATCATTACGAAAAGAAGGACCGGTCTCACATTCCGAAGCTTCCGCCCGACGAACGCCTGAAGGGCATGGACACCGAGGTCAATCTGGCCGTGCCGCAGCAACAGGCGATTGCCGAAGCCCAACGCTGCATGAGTTGCGGCTATTGCTTCGATTGCGAGAAATGCTGGTTGTTCTGTCAAGATCAAGCCGTCGCCAAACCCATGCAGAAGGGCGTGCTCTACACCTTCAAGCTTGAAAACTGCACGGGCTGCAAGAAGTGCGCCGAAGAATGCCCTTGCGGCTTCATCGACATGCTGTAATTCCATGAGCATCCCTCGAATTCTGATCGCCGGGTTGCGCGGCGGCGGAGGCAAGACGCTCGTGTCACTTGGCCTTGCCGCCGCCTGGCGCCG
>JAFGIR010000413.1 GCA_016929515.1 Pirellulales bacterium
ACTTCGTCTATCGCGTGACGGTGGGCGACGTCCCGCTCGTGACGAACGTCTTCCCGTTGGGTGCTTGCCGCGGCCAGGAAACCACCGTCAAACTGACCGGCTGGAATCTACCCGTCAACCAACTCACCGTCAACACGAAGAATCAACCGCCCGGCGTTCACGAAATTTCAGTGGGCGAGTACCCGCGCGTCTCGAACCGGGTGCCGCTGGAGTTCGATACGCTCGGCGAGTGTCTGGAGCAGGAACCCAACGACCGGCCCGACGTCGCACAGTCGATCCGGCCGCCGGCGGTCGTCAACGGGCACATCGGCCACGCCGGTGATTGGGACATCTTTCGTTTCAAGGGTCGAGCTGGGGGCCGGGTGGTCATCGACGTCGCCGCGCGCCGACTCGGCTCGCCGCTGGACAGCGTGATGGAACTCACCGACGCGAACGGCCGCCAGCTGCAGGTCAACGACGACCACAAGAACAAGGCAGACGGCTTGAGCACCCACCATGCCGATTCCCACCTGATGGCCACTCTGCCGGAAAGCGGCGTCTACTACCTCCGCTTGGGCGACGTCCAACACCAAGGCGGCGAAGCGTACGCTTACCGGCTCCGGATCAGCGCCGCCCGGCCCGATTTCGAGTTGCGCGTCGTGCCGTCGACGATCAACGCGACGCGGGGCTCGACCGTGCCCATTACCGTCTACGCCATTCGCAAAGACGGCTTCTCGGGCGACATCGCGCTGGCGCTCAAGGATCCACCGGCCGGCTTCACGCTAAGCGGTGGCCGGGTACCCGCCGGTTGTGACAAAATTCGCCTCACACTGACCGTTCCGCCCGAATCGCGCGAGGAACCGTTTCAGCTGAACCTCGAAGGACGCGCCGTGATCCGGGGCCGCCAGATCGTCCGTGCCGCCGTGCCCGCCGAAGACATGATGCAGGCTTTTCTCTACCGCCATTTCGTGCCCGTCGACCACTGGATGGTCGCCGTTCTCCATCGCCGTTGGCGATGTCCACCCCTGAGAGTCCTCAGCGAGAAGCCCGTCGAGCTTCCCGAGGGATCCACGGCCGAAATCGAAATATCCACGCCGCGAAGATTACCGATTGACGACATGCAGTTCCTGTTGAACGAGCCGCCGGAGGGAATTTCCATCGAAGATGTCTCGCCAACACAACGCGGTGCGAAGCTCCGGCTGCGCGCCGACGCCGCCAAGATAAAAGCAGGCGCCCAAGGTAACTTGATTGTCGACGTCTTCCTCGACAGAGTCGCCCAAGACAAGAAAGCGAAACAGCTCAACAAAAGACGTCGCGTGCCGCTGGGCACCGTGCCCGCGATATCCTACGAAATCGTAACTCCCAAGGAGCTTGCCAAGCCGTAGGAACGCCCGAGAGTGAACATCCCGCATGATAACGAAACAGTTCCATCAAGGTGTTGGCCACTCGGTGGTCGAACTCCACGACGCGCGCCACGTTTGCGTGGCGGCGCTACCGCGTGCCGGAAGGACGCTGGCCGAACAGACGCGCGACGCGCTGGGCGCGCTGGGTGAGCTGATGGACGAGCACGGCACTCGCGGCTCGACCATCCGGCAAGCGGTGTTCGTCGCCGACGCCCGGCAGATCGAGGTTTGCCGCCGTCTGATCGAGACATTCTACGGCGACGCGATGCCGGCGACGACCTACGTTCCCCAGGGGCCTTGTCCCGGCAAGCTCGTGGCGATCGAGGCGCATGGGATTGCCCAGGGGAGGCGGCCCGTTCGGATCGAGCGGCATTCGCCACAACTGGTCGTCACGCGTCACGAGGGAGTCGCGTGGTGCCACTGCGCAAACGTCGTTCCCGACCCGATCAACGGCTCGCTCCACGCCGGAGCGCTCAATGCCTTTGGACACATGGCTCGATTGCTCGAAAACGCCGGCTTTCGATACTCCCAAGTCATTAGAACCTGGCTCTACCTCGACGATATCGTGGGGGCCGACGCCACGCGACCCCGATACCAGGAATTCAACCGCGCAAGGGCCGATTTCTACGACGCCGTCCCGTTTCCCCGCAGTCATGCCAACGGCACGAAAACCCAAGGCCGTTTCTATCCGGCCAGCACGGGCATCGGCGCGCGGGGCAACGGCGTGACCATGAGCTGCATCGCGCTGGCAAGCCGGCGCGACGATCTTCGGGTCGTCCCGCTCGAGAACCCGATTCAAACCGCGGCGTTCGACTACGATGTTCGCTACGGCCCCCAAAGCCCTTCCTTCTCGCGAGCCGTGGCCGTGGTTGCCGATGGAACCGCCACGTTGTTCGTCTCGGGCACGGCCAGCATCACGGGCACCGAAAGCCGCCACGCCGGCGACGTCGGGCGGCAGACCCATCAGACGCTCGACAATATCGCATCACTTATTCACCCGGCGAATCTCGCTCGCCACGGCGTCGAGGGCTGCGGCGCGACGTTGGCCGATCTGGCCCATCTACGAGTCTACGTGAAGCATCCGGCCGACTATGAGACGGTTCGCGCCATCTGCCACGATCGACTCGGCCCGCTCCCGGCTGTCTACGCCGTCGCCGACATCTGCCGACCCGAGCTGCTGGTCGAAATCGAAGCCGTCGCTTTCGCGGTTCGTGCGGCTTCAAAGACGGCCCGGTAACGGACGACGGTGCGAAACGGCTTGCCTGTTGAGGCTCGCATCAATAGTGAACTCAGGGCAACCAACGGGAGCCCGGTTTTCAGGGCAATTCGGTAAAACGCCCGTGTCACTACCTTTGCGAAGACCAATAGACGAAAAATCCAAGCACTACCAAACAATTTCAACACCCCAACGATCTTAACCCGCCAATCGACGCTTCCATTTCACGTTGAACCAAGACAGTCTGGGCCACCCGGCGATTTCAAGGACGCTAAAAGGGGGGACGCTAATTCTACAGCGCAGGATTAGGGCCATTTGCAACGCATAAGGTTCTTCAGATAAATGCCTGATTTCCGCAGTTTCTTTCGTGTTC
>JAFGIR010000414.1 GCA_016929515.1 Pirellulales bacterium
CGAAAGTAGCGTGGATTGACCGCAACTTTCGCGGAGCGAAAGGCGACAATCCGGCCAAGTTGCTCTTTCCGCAACAAAAACTACTTAGCCAGCTCGACGATGATGCTGCATGCCAACCCCTTGTCTTCCGAGAGCACGGCGCCGGCCAATCCGCCGCCGGTCGATTGGCGTCGCATCGGTTCGGGCTGGTTTGCACATCGTATGGCTGTGCGGTTGCGGGCGAGTGGCACGATCGGGTCCTGCAATCCGACGATGCCTGGCGACATTTGGTCCTCCAGCGCCAGGATGGCGGCCAACAGCGAAGCGGCCACTGAAGCCCCGCCCGTGTGGCCGATTTGGCCGACGACCGAACCTAGGTGCAGCGGTTCGCCGGACTCGATGCCAACCTGCGAGTCCATCACGGCCTGAGCAATCTGGTCAGCGATATTTGGCAGTCCGGTCGCATCGGTCATGGCCAGGGACAGGTCGCCGACGTGGCGACTGGCGTGTTCCAAGGCTCGTTGCAAAGAGAGTCCCATGGCGTGAGCTGGCTCGTCGTGAACCAAAGTCACGTCGCGCAAAACTGCACGGATGGGATCACCGTCGCGATGTGCGTCGCCCAATCGCTTCAGCAGTAACACGCCTGCACCTTCGCCCGGCACGTAGCCCGAAGCGTCGCGATCGAACGGTCCTCTTGGTGCCGAGCCGGTCGAGAGCTGTCCGGCCAACGAGAGTTTTTCAAACGCGGCAGGGGTCATGTTTCGTTGCGCAGCCACCCAGAACATCATATCGCAGTCGCCCGAGGTGAGTAGGTCGACCGCGGAGGCCAGGGCGACGGCTCCCGAGGTGGCTCCGCTGTCGATGGCCGCCGCGCCGCCCATCAGATCCCAAGTCTTAACGATCCGCCCGGCGAGTGAACTGGCGCTGAAGCTTCCGGTTTCATCCGACAACACGGGCCAGCGGACGTGGACGGCGTCGCTGAAGGAGGCCACAATCTGAGCGGCTCTCTCAGGGGTTTGGCCTCGTTCTCTGAGAACCTCGCCGAGCAATCTGCACAGAGGTGGCAAATGGAGAACCAACTGGAGTTGGAAGGTGAAGTCGCCGACAAATTCGGATCCCACCATCACACCGGTTCGCGTACGATCAAACGGCCTGCGGGCGTAACCCGATTCTCTCATCGCCTGGTCGGCCGCGTCGAGAACCATGAATTGAAGTGGATCGGCCAGTTCGATCTGTTTGGGTGGGATTTTGTGTCGTCGCCAATCGTACTCGAACCCACGGACGTAGCCCCCCAGGGCAACGCCACCGGGCGGTTTCAAGACGCTCGACACACCGTGCCGACCCTCGGGCGTCTCCCGTCTTGGATCGCGGCCCGAGCGGATCAGCTCGGCGAATCGCGATACATCGTGGGCGTCTGGAAAGACACATCCGACGCCGACTACGGCCACGGCGTCGTCGGCCACGGCAACGTGAGGGTGCGGGACATCGCTACGTTTTGCTTCGGTCACCTGCCGGGACCCTGGCGAGCGGCCGGTCACACCCGCGACGGGCGAAGCCAAACAGATTGCGTCGACGTAGTCGTCGAGTACGACGTGGACGTTCAGCCCACCGACGCCGAACGCATTGATCCCGGCGCGGCGCGGTTTTTCGTCGGGCCGGGCAAGCCAAGGCGTCGCTTCCCGGGGCACATAAACCGGCGCGGCGGCCCAGTCGATGTTGGGATTGAGTTCTTCGAGGTTTCCAGCCGGCAAGATCAGGCCCTTCTGCATGCAAAGCACGGTCTTGACCATGGCGACCAGGCCGGCCGCTTCGAGTGCATGGCCGATGCTGGCCTTGACGCTGGTGATCGGGATCTTCTTCTCCGGAGAGAATGCTCCGCCAAATGCTTCGGTCAGTGCGGCGATTTCGGTGGCGTCGCCGAGTTGCGTCGCCGTTGCGTGGGCCTCGATGTATTGCACTTCGGACATTTCGACCCCGGACTCGTAGGCCCGGCGAATTGCCTCGACCTGTCCTTCGCGGCGAGGAGCCCAAAGGCTTCGCCCTCGACCATCCGAGCTGACACCAATGCCGCGAATCACCGCGTGAATCGGATCGCCGTCGGCCAACGCCCGGGCCAACGTCTTGACAATCAGGGCGACGTAGGCCTCGGCCACGATCAGCCCATCGGCCCGGCGATCGAACGGGCGCGAGTCGGTCGCGCTGAGCGACTGGGCTTGCGAAAAAAGCACGAGCCAGTCGGTACCGCACACGGACGCCCCGCCGACGACGGCCATGTCGATCTTGCCTCGTTGCAGCGAACGACCAGCCAAGAGCAACGCTTCGAGTGAAGACGCACACGCCGCGTTGACCGCCATGAATGGGCCGGTGAGCCCAAACCCTTTCGAGATGATCCCGGCCGCCATGTTGGAGGCCAGGTCGGTTGGTTCGTCGTCGCGGCCCAATTGATTTCGCACCCGTTCGATCAGAGTCGCGACGATTGTCTGCTGTTCTTGCGGGGACAGTTCCTCGAAACCCTCCGTCTGGCGAAGGCACTCGGTGGCTTGTTCGACGGCCAATGCACAGTCATGATCGCCGGCCAAACCGCTGCCGATCGTGTGGCCCACGTAGACTCCCGTATTGCGCAACGCCAAGTCGAACGGATCCATGTCGGCATGGCGCAGCGCCTCGGCCGCGGTCTGACACATCAATAGGTGCGTCACATCGGCCTGGCGAACCAGGGAAGGCTGGATCGGGCATCGGTCATGATCGAAGCGGCGACTGGACGGGATCGCGCCGCGCCGCGTATAGCTCTTGCCTCGCGAGCCTTTTTCCGGGTCGTAATAGAGCTCCGGATCGAACCGATCGGACGGCAGATCGTCGACGGCCGACCGGTCGGCCACGAGCATCTCCCAGAACTGTTCCAGGTTGTCCGCGCCCGGCAATCGGCACCCCATGCCGACGATGGCCAATGGAATCCGTCGCGTGTCGTTACTGCTGTCCATATCCGCGTTTGGTGGGCGATGCCCGTCCTTCGGCGACAACTTGGTTATCTGCTACGGGTGGACTGCCGCGCCGCCGTCGACGGTGAGCGTTTCACCTTGGATCATGTCGGCCAACGGGCTGCTGAGAAACACGACGGCATCGGCGACGTCCTCGGCGGTCAGCTTGCGAGCACCGACCATCGTGTGGTCGACTTGGGCTTCGAACAGTTTGTCGGCGTAGGGAATGCGTCGCGTCGAATCGGTATCGACCAGCCCGGCTTTGACCGTGTTGATGTTCACGCCTCGGTCTCCGATTTCGAGCGTCATGTGCCGGACGATGCTTTCGAGCGCCGCCTTCGACCCGCCGATCAACCCGTACATCGGCAAGGCCATGTGCGAGCCGTGGCTCGAAATGGCCACGACCTTGCCCCGGTGCGGTCCTCGCTCCAGCAGGGGCAGCGCGGCCTGAACGAGGTAAATCAGGGCCAAGACGTTGGTCCGCATGGCCGCCTCGAAGTTGCGCGTCGTGGCCCCGAGCAAGGGCCGAAAGCCGCCGGTGGCCGCGCTACTGACGACGATATCGAGTTGCCCCAGCGTTTCGCCGATATGGTCAACCATCGAGCGGACATCGTCCTCCTCGCTGACGTCGGCCTTGACCACGATTGCACGGCGACCGATCGCGGTGATTTGCTCGGCCACCTCCGTGGCGGCCGCCTGGGCGGTCACATAGTTGACGACCACGTCGGCGCCGGCCTGGGCAAGCCGGATCGCCGACGCCTTTCCAATCCCGCGCGAACTGCCGGTTACCAACGCAACACGTCCCGAAAGATCGATCATGTTTATCTCCTCAAGGATGATGACTGAATGATGGCAGGTGCCACTGGCACACGATGGCTGATGGGATGCTCGACGGTTGCCAGGGCAACCAGGTGGTCCTCGTACGGCCAAGTATCGACATGGCACCGATCGACCAAATCGACCCCGCGATAGACGCCAGTGTAGCCGCCGCCGGGCACTTCTCGGATCAGGATTCTCCGCGGCGCGAACGAATCGTCCAGTCCCATCGCCTTGTAGACCGCCTCTTTGACGGCCCAAAGACGGCAAACCTCGACCTTCTCGTCGATGACCCACTGCTGTTCCGAACGGTCGAACCAGGTTCGCAAGAAACCCGGGCCGAGCGATTCGCGCTTCACCAAGTCGACACCGACCGACAAGTTGGGCGATGTGCAAAGCACGACAGCCACGGCCTCGTCAGTGTGGGAAATCGACAAGCACCAGGGCATGAGATGACCGGCAATCGCCACTCGCGGCCGACGGCCACGGCCCTCTGAATCGCGAGAAACCACCTCGATGGCCCGGGGATCGTCCGACGAGGCAATAGACTCGCATTCGAGAATGAGTTGCTTTGCCAGGATGCGTGCCTCGATCCAGCTCCGGCGACGACCGGCGTCGCCCAGCGTGGCCAACGTGTTGCATTCGCTCGAACTCAACCACGCGGCCGTGTCCTCGGCAAATCGCCGCTGCATTGGGTCCAAGCAGGCCAAACGCCAAACAACTCGAGGATCGGGACTCATCGAGTTCCTCCCCGAAGCACATGGCAACGATACGCCTTGGCTTCAAAAATCACCGAACGGTCGTCACCCACCAGCACGAAGTCGAATGTCCCGAGTTGTTCCGCCAATTCGCGGCACGTTACATACGCGACGCATTGTTCGCCAGGCCGCCCGGGCCGCCCAAACCGCAGCTCGCCGAGGCTTTCGGGCACGGTCACTCCCTCGTCGCCGCACACCCAGGTGTAGATTCCACATGCGTAGTAGCAGGCATCGATGGCCGCCGACGGGGTTAGCCAGCCGCGCGCGTCCCGATCACCGGCGAGTTCGTTTTCGGCAGGCAACTCGATTTGTCCCCACGCCTGGTTGCCTTCGACGGCAATCTGTTTCAGCAGTCGTAGCGGCGGACCGTGATAGAGCAGCCCGTCGCGCGAAGGATAGTCTATCGCGTGCCACTCGCCACGCATTGCCGGCATCGGACTCGGGGCGTCTGCTCCATGAGGACTTTGGTCACTGGTCACCAGATCGACGACGGCCGAGAAATGTGGTCGGTCTTTTTGAACCAACTGACCTCGCCGGTTTCGGAAATCGCTTGTCAACCGACACACAACGCCAGCGTCGGTCATTTCGGCGTGAACCCGCGCGTCCCGTGGCTCG
>JAFGIR010000053.1 GCA_016929515.1 Pirellulales bacterium
CGAGGTCGAGGCTTCCTTCATTCTCGGAATCGACGTCGGACCGAATCCTGTCGACCTGGAATCCGCGGCAACACAAATCGCCTCCCTGGGTGCTCCGGGACGCGTTGTACTTCACAGCTCACGAGGAGCCGTTTGTCTGGAGCCAGACGGAACCTTGATTCGTCGGCCAGCCCTCGACGTGCCCGAGGACTTCGTCAAAGGCAGCACCGGAGCGGGCGACGCCTTTACGGCCGGATTCCTCCACGGCGTTCACGAAGACTGCGACGGGGCCGAGTGCCTTCTGCTCGCCACATGCGTCGCTGCGGCCAGTCTGGCCGACCCGAGCGCCTCGCGTGGCGTACTCCCGTTATCCGACTGCCTGAGTCTCGCCGCGCGCTTCGGTTTTCGCGACTTTTGAGAGACATCTCGCGATGTCCCCAGCCGCAAGCTACTGGGAATCTCGGCTTCCCCGCGTGCGACGTGATCGCCGGTCCCAGGAGCCCGGTCCGTCCTTCCGAGACACCCTCTGGCAGCTCATCGCTGCCACATCACCTGAGCATAAACCGTTCGCCGGACCTCGCTGACAACGGGAATCAAGGGTGTGGGGGCGTATTCAGGATGGTGATCGTCGAGGAGGTTCGTGCCTACCAGGGCTACCTCGAATTGCTTCGACGGTCGCCACCCGAGCCGGAGATCCATCGTTATGTAGCTCGGCACGGGAGCCGTCATCCCAATCGAATCGACATAACGCAGCGCCGCGTCGAATTCCCAGTGATTGCCCAGGTCCCATTGCGAGCGGAGTTGCGCCTGATGGCGGGGCACACTCCTTTCGGTGCCAATGACAACGTACGGATTCGTGCCCGGCTGCACCCTCAAGTCGAGTCGCGAGAGGCTGTACCAGCCGGAGAGGCGCCAGGTATCGCTCACTGCCCATTGCCCGTTCAGTTCCAACCCGTATCCCTGGCCTCGGCCCGTATTTCCCACGACGCTTGGCATAAAGTAGCAGTTATTGGCGAAATCGTAATCGATCGTCCCGTCGGTTGTCCCGATGAGGTTTTCGTACGCGTTGAAATAGACATTCAAGTCCCAGGAGAGACGATCGCTCGTCTGCGCGCGATATCCCATCTCGTAGGCAATCATCGTCTCGGCCTCGACCTGCTCATCGCCAACGACTCTGAAGAAGAGCGGCGCGGGCAGCGCGGACGGTACGTAGCTCACATTGCTCAAGCCGTAACGTTCGCCGAAGGCAGGCAATCGCACGGCCCGCGAAATGGCCCCCCAAACCACATGGCGATCGTCGAGGACACTAAGAAGCCGCGCGCTTGGCTGAAATTCGAAGCCGCTGTAGCTGTTGTTTTCCAACTTCGTCCCGATGGTGAAAATAAGCTTGTCCTCGACCAACGTCACCCGGTCCTGCACAAAACCGCTGAACATGCGAAACGTATCCTCACGGCTGGTCATTGAGGCGTCAAACGTTTGCCGGAGGATATCGGTGTGGGTTTGGCGTGACCGCAATCCCCAGACAAACTCGTGACGCTCTCCCAACGCAAAGTGGTGATCCAGTTCCACGTCGAACGACGTCTGCATGTGCCCCAGGATGTATTCGTTGCGATACGCGCGATCGAAATACATCTGAAGCGAGTAGCCCGCGTCCTCGTCGAACTCGCGCTTCCATCGGGCCAGGACGTTGGCGCCGGCGACCGGATCGTCGCCGATAACGGCTTCATAATACGGCGGCGCAAGCGGAGTCGTAAGAACCCACTCGTTCCCCTCCTCGCCACCGTAGAAGTTGCCGACCACGGTAAGTTGCCGATCCTTGTCTTGCCCAGGCCGCCAATCGGCTCGAAATCCGCCGCGTCCCACGCGCCAGTCGTCGTGAGCCCCGCCGGCCAGATATTCGGTGCCACGTTCGAAATGCTTGCCGTAGATTCGCCAGGTCAATCCCTCGCCGTTGCTGCCCCCAACGCGAACCTGGCTGATGGACTGATCGAGGTTGCCGCCGCCGCTCGTAACAAGTGGACCCTGTGTATCCCGCGCGTTCTTCGTGATGACGTTGATGACGCCCGTCACCGCGTTGGCACCCCAAAGCGTACCGCCCGGGCCGCGAATCACTTCGATTCGCTCGATGTCCTCCAATACGAGGTCCTCCACGTCCCAATAGACGCCGGCATAGATTGTGTTATAGATCGTGCGGCCGTCGATCAGAAGAAGAACCTCCCGCGAATATTGGAGGTGCGGACCTCGCATCGAGACCGACCAACCGTGCGAGCTGTACCGCGACACGAACACACCTGGCACGATGCGGAGCACCTCGGGGAGGCACGTGGCCCCGCTACGCCGGATCATGTCCGGGGTGACGACGAATACGGCCGCCGCCGAGCGTCCCACGGTGCTCGGCTGCTTGGAGACCGTGCTCACGACGGTGTCCATCGATGGCGTGCCGACGCGAATCCGCGGCAGGTCCTTGATATCGGTCTCCAGGAATTTGAGTTCATCCTCTTCCGGGCCCCCGGCTCCCATGTCGTCCAACCACGCGTAGGACAGCAGCGGCAAAGGGGCCGCCATGATGTCCTCGGCATTCGTTGCGCGACAAAGCAGAAGACACAGTAATATGCCGCAAACCGTTGGAAGCCTGTCAATTCTCTTATGGATCATGCCTGTGTGCCCTTTCATGTCACCACAACCCCTTTGGTCTCGCGTTCTGCCCACTCTCCCTCAGTTCAGCGGCTGCGATGACCACACCGCCTTCATCATTCGAAGGGGCATGCAAGACGAGCGCTTGAACCCGCCTTGTGCGTTCCTTCACGGTCGTATCAGTACTGCCAGGAGATCATGCCGTACACACCCGGTTCGACCTCCGTAGCCCAGCTTCCTCCGTCATACGTGAACTCGGCGTGGTTCCCGCATAGCAGATTCTGGCCCACCACCGAAAGTTCCCAATTCGTTCGCGGGCGCCAGGCAAGCCGAATGTCCGCCGTGAAATAGTTGGGTATCTTCTGAACCCCTGCCCAAGGCGTTTCTATTGCCAGCATATCCGTGTAGCGGAACATCGCGTCAAGACTGATATTGCTGCCCAGATCCCAACTCGACTGAAGGTAAACCTGATTTCTCGGGCTTGAGCCCACATAGAACGTCGGGCTGTAGCCGGCGAGAAACTCCGGATTCTCAACCAGGAACGTGTACCACGCGGTTAAGTGCCACCGCTCGTTCACCTCGTAGGTTCCATTCAGTTCCACTCCATAGGAATCCGCCCTGCCCACGTTCCCATACACCCGGTCGTATGATTGGTCTCCGAGCAGCCCATCATATCGACTGAAGAACGTCGCCAACTCCCAGAACAATCGGTCGTTCGGCTGACGGCGGATACCCGCCTCGTAGGACAACACGTGTTCGGCATTCGGAGTCATCGTGATCCGTTCAATCAACGAAGGCGTTCGCGCCGCGCGGCTGATCGCTCCCCAGATCGACGTTCGCTCGTCCGGCGTCCACGCCACGCGGACCGTCGGTTGATACTCGAAATCGGTCACGCTGTTGTGATCGAATTTCGACCCGAGCGTTACGAAAAATCGGTCCTCGACCAGCGTGATCGTGTCCTGAACGAAGTAGCTTGGAATCTGTTCGGTGTCATGGAGGTTATACGAACCCCCGCCATCGGCCCAGAGCTCGTTCGCGTTGCGATAGCCGAATCCCCAGACGACGTCGTGACGACCCCGCTTGAAGTGATACTGCCAGTCCAAGTCGAACGTGCTTACATTGTTGACGTTGTAGCCATCCGCGAAGGGATTCCAGTAGTACAGTTGCATTGCCCAATCGGTGTCTTCGTCGATTTGCCGAGCCCAACGTGTCAGCAGCGTGGTTGTACCGCAGTTCATCCTATAGGCGGGCCAGTAAGGTTCAACGGGATAGGCGTTCAGATTATCCTTCCCGCGATAGAAATCGCCCTGAATGGTGATCGTATCGGACCGGGTGGGGGTCCAATCGGCGCGGAAGCCTCCCTGGTTCATCCGCGGCGCATCCTCGGCAATGTACGGCAGCCACATATACCCCGTTTCGTCTCGCATGTTCATGCCGTACATCCGCCAGCTGAGATTCCCCACTTGGCCGCCGACGCGGATGTGCCCAAATTGCAGATGTTCGTTTCCACCACCACCGTCGACATAGGCGCCCTTGGTGTCCTTCGACGATTTCGTCACGATGTTGATCACGCCGTTGACCGCGTTGACACCCCAGACAGCCGCTCCTGGGCCGCGAATCACTTCGATCCGGTCCACGTCTTCGAGCATCACGTACTCGCGTTCCCAGAACACGCCGCTGTGGGTCGGACTATAAATCGCCACGCCGTCAATCTGGACCAGGAGATCCTTGGCAAAATGCGAGTTAAAGCCACGGATCGAGATGGCCCATGCACTCGCGTTGATCCGCGCCACCTGCACCCCCGGCACGGTGCGAAGCACCTCGGGAATGTTGCGAGCCCCGCTGCGTTTGATCATCTCGTTGGTCACCACATAGACGGCCGCGGCCGTTCGGGCCAGCGGCTGGGTTGTCCGCGAGACCGTGTCGATCTCCGAACTCAGCGCGGGCGAAGTTACCTGTGTCTGGCTGATCTCGCTGAGTGACTTGTCAAGGAAGTCAAGGTCGCCCTTCTCATCCTCCTTGCCAACCGCCGCCTCGGCCTGCTGTTCCGTCGGCCCGTCCTGCAGGGCCAATGCCGTATAGTATGCTGGCGGCGAGGGAGCCGTGGTAAACTGTTGCGCGGCAGTTACGCCCGGCAGAAGAAGACACACCAATGCCGTGGCAAGAGTAAAAGAACCTCGCATTCCGTTGTCCATTCCTGAGCCTCCCTGCTTTGATGCCCCCCGACTCAACGGTGCAACATCTCCCCTTCAGAAAAATCATCACCAAGAGGGTCGCTATCCCGCCGATGGTCTGCCACAACCAGCTGTATCGCACTCGGATTGCCGGTGCATTTCTACCTATCCATCTCTTCGATCGGACCCACCACTTCAGACACTCGAAGGAAACAACAGCGTCCGTACGGCATTTGTAAGCCAACCAATGTTCTCCCTACGGTTTCTTACGATTACGTATTCTGTCTGGTATCATCGTTTCTCCTCAGCGGTTCGATTTCACTCGTGTCACGCACGCTGATCGTTTGACTTACAATGCCCGATTCGGCAACTCGGTTTCTTGATGTGCCGGTTTGAACAAGCCGATCATTAGCCTTACAATCCATACACATTCGCGCATTTCGCAAGGTTGCCACTTCCATCATCCCCGATTGACCCAGAGGACAAGCCCCATGGATCCCCGTCACCGCCATCGCTTCGACGAGCTTCTGGAAAGTGTTCTCGATGAGCTACCGCCCATGGTTCATCAGTTAATCGAGAAGGTACCTCTCCACGTCGAGGACTACCCTTCAAAACAGGTTCTGGCGACGACCGGGGTCCGCCGTCGCAGCGAACTCTGCGGTCTCTATACGGGCATCCCTCTGACCGAGCGGAGCGTGCTGCAATCGGGCACGTTGCCCGACGTCGTCACCATCTATCGCGAGGGAGTTCTCGCAGCCGCCACGCGTCCTGATGGGCGGATTCCCACTGCCGAACTTCGCCGCCAGATCCGCATCACGATTCTGCACGAACTGGCTCATCATCATGGTTTGGACGAGGAGGAATTGCGCCGCTTGGGTTATGAATAACGCCCGACTATTCGCTATAGCCCCCCAACTCCGTCTCAAACCGACCACCTTGGTTCCACATGTCGCTTCACGCCGAAGAGAGACTAGTGTTTTCTCTGTCTCGCGGTCCAGGCGAGACATGGGCAAGGCGTTGGCATGTTGCCGGCATTTTTCGTCACTGGAGAGAGTAACTTGGAATCAAAGCCCCAAGCCGAGACGCTCCGCGTCCTGTTGATCGAAAACGAGACGTCCGGCGACAGTCCGGTCGAGCGGCTGCTGATCCAATCTTCCGCTGCGCCAGCGGCTCGCGGCGTTCGGTTCGTCTTGACCTTCGCCGGTAGTCTCGGCGAAGCCTTGACGCTGCTCAACGGCAGGCACACCTTTGACATAGCGCTGCTCGATTCGGTACTCAATGACGCCACGTATTCGACGGCCTTGGCCCGACTTCAGGCGGCCGCCCCCGATTTGCCTATCGTGGTGCTCGACGACAGGAACGACGATGATGATGAGCCGTCGGCGGCCGCCATTCGACACGGCGCGCAGGATTGGATACCCAAAAAGGCCTTGGATGCATCCTTGATCGTCAGAACGATTCGCCATGCCATTAGCCGTCATCAAATGGATGTCCAATTGCGCAGGCAAATTCGCAGTTTGGAAAGGGCCCGATCGAAGAACCAACGCCAAACCATCGAACTGCGTGCGCGGACCAAGGAACTCGACGCGATCAATCGCGAGTTGGATGATTTCGTCTACGTCGTGTCACATGACTTGAAAGAACCGATCCGCGGAATCAGGGCCTATTGCGAGTTGTTCGAAGAAGACTACGGAAATCAGATCGATTCGGCGGGCACCAATCGACTCCGCGCCATCATGGCGATGTGCGACCGACTCGAAGGGCAAATTACCGACCTATTGACCTACTACCGCATTGGCCGCATGCGGCCGTCCACCACGGCGGTCAATCTGACGGAAGTCGTCGACGGACAAGTCGCGGCATTTCGACCCATGCTCGACCGGCGCAAAGCCTCGGTGAGGATAAGGAGCCCGCTGCCCAAGGTCCATGGGCATCCGGTCTTGTTCGGCATGGTTTTCGGCAATCTGATCTCCAACGGCCTGAAATACAACCGCAGCGAGCGGCCGCTGGTCGAAATCGGCACGGTTGCCGACCAGCCTTGCACGCTCTATGTTCGCGACAATGGAATCGGCATCGACCCCGAGTATCACGAAGACGTGTTCGCCATCTTTCGCCGGCTGCATGGCCAGAAGGAATTCGAGGGGTCGGGCGCCGGGCTCACCATTGTGCGGAAGATCATTCAGAACTACGGTGGAAGGATATGGTTGGAATCGCAGCCCGGTCGCGGCACGACGTTCTTCTTCTCGCTTCCGCCGGCGGTTGCCGAGCCCACGCGACCACCCCATTGGCTGACCCTTGACACAAGAACGGCGGTTCGCTCGGCCCTGGGCACGCATGATTCGGCGCGCACCACCCACACCGAACAGGCCCCGTTGTCTTCTCGCTGACGCAGAACATCTATCCAGAGGTTTACTCTCGTGAAAAACGCCAGGCAGCTTATCCGCGTCGGCCACAGCCCCGACCCCGACGATGCGTTCATGTTCTATGCGTTGGCCAAGGACAAGATCGACACGGGCCGATACCATTTCACCCATGAATTGGTCGACATCGAGACGCTCAATCGGCGCGCCTTTTCCGGCGAGCTCGAATTGACGGCCGTCAGCCTGCACGCCTACGCCCACCTTGCCGACCTCTACATTCTTTGTCCGTGCGGCGCGAGCATGGGCGATCGCTATGGACCCATGGTCGTCGCCCGGCAGGAGTGCTCGCTCGACAATCTGGCCGGAGCGACGATCGCGGTGCCCGGCACGCTGACCACGGCCTACCTCGCGTTGCGTCTTTGCCTGGGCTACGATTTCCCTCACGTCATCGTGCCCTTCGACGAAATCCTCGATGTCGTCGCCGCCGGAACGTATCGCGATCAGCCGGTCGCCGCCGGCCTGATCATCCACGAGGGTCAATTGACCTACGCCGATCAAGGACTCAAGCGCGTGCTCGACACGGGCGAGTGGTGGTTCGGCGAGACGGGCCTGCCGCTGCCGCTGGGAGCCAATGCCATCCGCAAGGATCTCGGAGAAACCACTATCCGCGACGTGAACCGCCTACTGCACGAGAGCATCCAATTCGGGCTGGACCATCGCCGCGAGGCGCTCGATTACGCGATGGGCTTCGGCCGCGGGCTGGACCAGGACACGGGCGATCGGTTCGTCGCCATGTACGTCAACGATTGGACGCTCGACTTCGGACCGCGAGGTCGGCTGGCCGTTGCCGAATTGCTTCGCCGCGGACGCGACGCCGGCATCATCCCTCATCTGGTCGAGCCCGAATTCGTCGAGGACGAGTGAACGTCTACCCTCGCGCAGCGGCGTCAACCTCCGCCGCCGCCGAGACGGCTCTCGCGACCGCCACGGCGACGCGTTCGTCGAACACGCTCGGGATGATGTAGTCGTTCGTCAGACCGCTCTCCGGAATCACGTCGGCAATCGCCTTGGCCGCCGCGATCTTCATCCGGTCCGTGATCAACCGGGCATGAACGTCCAGCACGCCGCGGAAAAGTCCCGGAAAGCAGAGCACGTTGTTGATTTGATTCGGGTAGTCCGACCGTCCCGTGGCAACCACCCGCGCATGGTCGGCGGCCACCTGAGGATCGATTTCCGGATCGGGATTGGCCAGCGCGAAGACCACGGCGTCCTTGGCCATCCGCTTGACGTCTTCGGCCGAAAGAACGTCGGCAACCGAGACTCCGACAAAGACGTCGGCGCCGTTCATGGCGTCGCTCAAGCTACCTTCGAGTCGTTCTGAATTCGTATTTTCGGCGAGCCACTGCTTCACCACGTTCATGTTGCCGTCGCGACCATGGTAGATAATGCCCGACCGATCGCACACGACGATCCGTTCGACCCCAACGGACTGCAACAGACGAGCGACCGCCGCGCCGGCCGCGCCGGCTCCGTTGATCGTTACCCGAATATCGCCAATTCGTTTGTCGACCACCTTCAGGGCATTGGTCAGCGCGGCCAATACGACGACCGCCGTGCCGTGCTGGTCGTCGTGAAAGACCGGGATTTCGAGTTCGTCGATCAGCCGCTGCTCGATCTCGACACACCGTGGCGAGGAGATGTCTTCGAGATTGATCCCGCCAAAGGTCGGTTGAAGCAGCTTGCATGCCTTGATGATCTCTTCGGTATCCTGAGTGTCGAGA
Organism: Pirellulales bacterium; assembly: GCA_016929515.1. GTDB lineage: Bacteria > Planctomycetota > Planctomycetia > Pirellulales > Thermoguttaceae > UBA11386. The sequence goes on from JAFGIR010000053.1 coordinate 8,929, forward strand.
CAGATCGGGAAGGCATTGACTCCGCCGAACACTTTGAACAGAGCGGCCTTGCCTTCCATGACCGGCATCGCGGCACGCGGACCGATGTTGCCCATCCCCAACACGGCCGATCCATCGGTCACGACGGCGACGGTGTTCGCCCGCAGCGTCAAGGCAAACGACGCGTTGGGTTCCTCGTGGATTTTCGCGCAGACGCGTGCCACGCCCGGCGTATAGGCCATCGACAGATCATCCTGGTTTTCGAGAGGCACCTTGGAGCAAGTCTCGATCTTGCCGCCAACGTGCATCGAGAAAGTCCGGTCGGAGACCTGTAGCACCTCGACGCCGTCCAGAGCGGAAACCACGCCCACAACCTGGTGGCCGTGCTGGACGTCTCTCGCCTGAAAAACCACGTCTCGAACGATCGTGTTTCGGTTCGCGCTGACGACGCTCAACGTGCCGAGGAAACCATCGCTGTTGGTAATGGTGGAAATGATCCGATTGAGTTGCCCCAACACGTTGGGGTATCGGAGTCGCAATGTGGTGCTATAGGCAGGGCTTGGCTGTTTCATGGTTTCCTTATGATCTCAGATAGGCTGGCTTGACTCGGGCGGACCCCCGACGGTATTGATCATTCTCCCATACTGTCGCCGGCCTGCAAGCCGACGAACGGATTCGTTCGCTTCTCCTCGCCCACGGTCGTCTTCGGACCGTGGCCTGGCAGCAACACGGTTTCGTCGGGGAGTGTAAAGAGTTCTTCACGGATACCCTTGGCCAAGGCATGGAAATCGCCGTCGGGAAAATCGGTTCGCCCAATGCTTCCCGAGAAAATCACGTCGCCCACGAACACCCAGGGAGGACAGTGATCTTTAACCACGAAGACCACATGGCCGATCGAATGGCCGGGTATTTCGCGGACCTCGAAATCGAGTCCGGCGGCCGAGTAGGTTTGACCGTGATCTACCGTGACATCGGCCGGCGGACTGACAAGACCAACCCCAAACATGGCGGAAAGATTCCCTTTTGGGTCGGTGAGCTTCGACACCTCTTTGGAACCGATTACCAAAGGGCAATCGGGCCACCGATCTTTCAGCGCCCCGTTGCCCCCGATATGGTCGCTGTGGCCGTGGGTCACCAGAATGGCCGCCGGTCGGAGGCCTTGGGTTTCCAGATACCTGATGGTTTTTTCCGGCTCCAAACCGGGGTCAACCACCACGCAGTCATCACGTTGGGCAAGTCGGGCAATAAACGTATTTTCTTCAAACGGGGTTGAGACGATCCTTTTCAAATCGATTTTGGCGCCATCCACGGACTGGTCTCCCCAATGGGACAAAGATTAGGTAAGATATGCGGATTGCCCGATTCGTGTAACTGTGCGGTTTCTGGAAACAACGACAACCGGACCGACCGCGATGGTTGGGCAATTTTCCTCAAGGGAAAACAAACATTGTAATTCTGTCCATCGAATTACGCGATAACCTCGATGTAGGATAGTACAAAGTTGTTATAAGAAAGAGACGTTTCGGCGGGTTGCCGCATGAATCGCGACGGCTCGAACCCATCTTGATGACGATCGACTCATATCGGCACGCGAATTGCGAGCCATAATTACGGAGAAGTAATCTGGAATCCCACGGAAGGCACCAACAGGGGGGGTCGGCAACATCGTTTGAGCGCGTCTATCGCCGGCGATTCGCGCCACTCCTCGGCAAGGAGCGTCAAAACATGATCTCGAACGTTTCGTTTCAAGGCCGTCTTCTGGTGTTGTTTTGTCTCGGCAGTCTTTGGGTGTGTCCTGCCCTAGCCCAACAGGCCTTGTCGCCCACCCAACCGCATGGGATAGTCCCAAACCAATCGCAGCCCGCCTCGCTGCCCATGACGCCGGACCTCGCCAAGGCGCCCTACCAGTTGGCCGAACGATCGACGCCCGTCCCCAACCCGGCGACGATCTCGATGGAACAACGTCCCGGCGAGCACCCCTTGATGCCGGCGTTACGTTGGGCCAATAGGGGCCTCCAGCAGATGGATCAGGACTACCACGACTACTCGGCCGTTCTTGTCAAGCGCGAGCGAGGCACCGACGGCAAATTGGGCGAGGAGCAATGGATGCACATCAAGATTCGGCACAAGCCGTTTAGCGTCTACATGCTCTTCCTCAAGCCAAGGAATCTGAAAGGCCAGGAAGTGATCTACGTCGAGGGCGCCAACAACGGGAACATGCTGGCCCATGGAACCGGGATCAAAGCAGCCCTCGGCACTCTTTCTCTCAAGCCGACCAGCCCCATCGCCATGCGGGACCAACATTACCCTATCACGGAGTTGGGTCTTAGGAACCTGATCGAACGTCTTCTGGAAGTTGGCTCCAACGACACGCGCTATCGTGAATGCGAAGTGAAATTCTTCGAGGGCGCGAAGATCAACCAACGCGACTGCACCTGCATCCAAGTGGTTCATCCGGTGCCACGTAGGAGCTTCCTTTTTCACATGGCGCGAATCTACGTCGACCGAGAGTTGAACGTCCCGATTCGCTACGAGTCCTACGACTGGCCGAAGGAGCCGGGCGGCGATCCTGAATTGATCGAGGAGTACACCTACCTCAACTTGAAGATCAACAATGGCTTCACCGACAGCGACTTCGATACGCGTAGTTACGAGGGCTTCAAGGGTTTCAAAGCCAGAAAGCATTGAGCAGCCGACGCTCTCGCAATCCATTCCTCGACATGCGTCGGACGTGACTTCGCCTCGCGCTCGTCGCCCGGCAGAGCGAGGCTTTTCTATTGTGCCGGTCCGCTCGCGCGTGTCGTGGATTGTCGTGGGAAACGGGACGCGTGACGGAGATTCATTCTCGCAAAATGACGCCCAACAAGCAAAACGCCAATCGGGACACCGGTCGCTGGACGTCATGCGGCGTTGGGAAGCCCTTGATGTACCTTCTAGGCCTTTTGCTTCTGGGAATAGGATTGCTCATGTGGTTCGAGCCGTCGCTGATCTTCTTCCCCGCTCGTTACCCCGAAGGCAACTGGAATCCGGCCGGATTGCGATTTGAAGACGTGTCGTTCTCGGCCGACGACGGCACGCCGCTTCACGGCTGGTATCTGCCCCACGATAAACCCCGAGCCGTGGTGCTCTATTGCCACGGCAACGCCGGCAACATTACGCATCGCGCCGGCATTCTGAGCATTTTGCAAGACTACGTCGGCGTCTCGGTTTTCATTTTTGACTATCGAGGCTACGGTCGTAGTGAAGGATCGCCGAGCGAGGGCGGCGTGCTGGCCGACGCTCGCGCGGCCCGCGCGTGGTTGGCTCGGCGCGAAGGCATCGACGAACGAGACGTCGTGCTCATGGGCCGCTCGCTCGGCGGCGCGGTGGCGGTGGATCTCGCCGCGGACGACGGCGCCAAGGCCCTCGTGCTCGAAAGCACGTTCACGTCGATTCCGGACATGGCCGCCTATCACTATCCGTGGCTGCCGGTGCGCTCACTCATCCGAACGCGATTTGATTCGCTCTCGAAGATCGCGAGGTTCAACGGTCCGTTGCTGCAAAGTCACGGTAATGCCGACACGACCGTGCCTTTCGAAAGCGGGCAGAAGCTGTTCGAGGCAGCCGGCGAGCCCAAGAAGTTCGTCACGTTGCCCGGCCTGGGACACAACCATGCGTTACCCCAGACCTACTACGACACGCTCATCCGATTTCTCGACTCGCTCGACTGAAGAAGTCGATTGGAAGCGGGCGATTGGCGCCAGCCGGGAACCGGCTATTCTCCTACCGAGCCTGAAGCGTGATCTGCCGAGAAATGCCTGACCTGATCGCGAAGGGCGTTTGCTTGAATACCCAGTGCATTGCTGCTGATGGCCATCCTCCGGCTCTCCTCCGCCGATTTTTCGGTCAGTTCGGAAACATCTTGAATGGCAAAGGCCACTTCCTTTGCCCCGGCGGCTTGCATGACCGTGGCCTCGGCGATTTCCGAAATCTTCTCGGCTGTGGCTTCGACACCCTTGGTGATTTCCGCCAGCGCGCTGCCGGTCTCTTCGCTGAGCTGGAACCCTTCTTGAACGCGATTCGTCGACTCCTTGATCAGCAAGGAAATCTCGCCGGCCGCCTCATTGGAACGTTCGGCGAGCTTGCGAACCTCATCCGCGACGACGGCGAACCCCATGCCGTGCTCGCCCGCGCGAGCCGCTTCGATCGCGGCGTTCAAGGCTAACAGGTTTGTCTGACTGGCGATCTCGGAGATCACCTGGATAATGTCGGTAATCTGAGACGAGCTGCTTCGAATCAACTCCATGGCTTCCAGCGACTTCTGGACCGCCTGGCCCCCCTGCTCGGCCAGCCGGTTGGTCTGCTTCGCCACCTCGTCGGCGGCGCTGGCATTCTTCTGGACCAATTCGATCGAGCGAGTCAACTCCGTGACCGACGCCCCAATCTCCTCGATACTGGCACTCTGCGTCTGGGCATCCTCGGCCAGTGACTGCGAGCTTTCGGCGATCAACCGCGATCCGTCGTCGAACCGTGCCGCACTCATTGTCACTTGGCCAATGATGTTCGACAACTCGTTGACCATTTTGTCGAGCCCGGCGGCCAACTCGTCGACTGCTTCCTTGCCCTCGACGTTGATCGTATGCGTCAGATCACCACTTGCCACCGCGGTGACGACTTCGAGCAGATCGTCGACTCTAGCCCGAAGACGGTTGGCCCGATCCTGCTCCTTGCGGGCTGCTTCACGCTCGCGCCGCTCGGCAGCTTGCTTCTCTTTGATAAAGCGTTCCAATCCTTGGCCGAGTTGCCCAATCGCATCATCGCCGGCGACTTGTGCTTGGCAAGAGTAGTCCCCCTGGGCGACTCGTTCGAGAAGGGCAAGAAGTCGATCCGCTCTGGCCTGCATGTCCCGGGCCTTGCGCCGTTCTCCTTCCGTTTGTTCGCGTTCCTTTTCCGCCTGATCGGCGCGAATCTGTTTCTCACGATCAGCGGCTTGGAGAATGTCGTCGAAGGCTGCTTTGGTGGCATCAATCGATTCGTTGATGGCCGTGGCCATCCGCCCCAACTCGTCCTTGCTTTCAACGTGGCACTTCCTCTCGAAATTCTGATGAGACAGGGCGACGATACTCTCCAAACACTCCCGCACGGGACGCAAAATGCCTTGGGCAACCGCCAACGCCAGAACTGTTGCCATCAGGCCGACACCGATGAGGGTCACAAGAACGATCTGCACCGTTTTGGCGGATCTGGCCTGATAGTTCCGTCTCGCCGCGCTCAGCATGCCGTTGATCTTGTCCTTGGAGAACTTCAGGCACAACACGCCGTAGAGCTCGCCTAGCTTCCAGTCAGGGTGAAGTCGATGCATGTCAGCCCCGACTCGCAACGGTTGATAGAATGACAAGGTCAGGTCGTCCTCGACGACAAACGGCTCCTCGCGATCTTGAGCTCTCATCCAGAGTTCTTCCGGAAGCAAGGAACCCAGGCGGCTGGAGTCGGAGGAGAGTTCCAATTTGCGCGATCTTCCAAAGAACGAGAACTCCCTGATTTCCTCCATCTCGGTTTGCTGTTGGGCAAACCGCATGAACTGTGCGTATTCACCCTGCTGCAGCGAACTCTCCGTGGCAAAAACCACTTCTCGAAGAATGTCTCGCGCGCTGTCCAGTTTTTGTTCGATGACCGATTTATGAAGGTCGGCCAGAACGAATTGAAAGCTGCGCGAGTATAGCGCATGCTGGATTGCGAACACGGTGAGTGTCGCAAAGGCGCAAATCAAGAGAATCGATCCGGCGATTCTCTTCGCGAAACTGACTTGCCCCAATTTCCTTATCCATTTCATGACGACAGTGGCTCTCGCTTGAATTCCTGGCAGCTTCTGATGTTGGCCCCTTCCTACTGGTAAAACGGCGAATCTTGCTTCTCGGCAAGGTTCTTACGCGCACAAGTGCCGCGCGAAGTTCTAAAACGAATCGGCGTCTCTTTCGATACGCATCAAAACCATCAAAGAATGGGCATTCAGACATTCCTTGACTTGCACTGGGATATACCCAGTACAACATTAGCTCACCAACCAAGCATCACGCACGCTAGTAAGCACCCCCCACAATGCGTGCCTCGAACACCTTGAAAACACCAATTCACCTTGAAAACGCGACAAAATCGACACCTCTACTGGATATCGACCAAGCACTCCCTCATGACACGACGCCCATGTTCAAGCCGTTTTTCTGCAAAATCTGCCTGCCAACGGTCGGCCAGAACGACTGCGGCGGCGCGTTCGGAAAAGCACTTCGCGAGACACCTCGCCGCCCCAAAAGCTCGCCCGAACGTTGTCAGAAAGCCTCATGCGCGCGACCGCGCATCCTACATGCCGTTCACCAAGCGTGTGAGCGTTGCGACGAGCTGGTTGTTGAGTTTCTCGATATTGAACTCTTCTTCTACCCTTCTTCTGCCACGGCGCGACATTTCGCGAGACAGCTCACCGTTGTCGATAAGCATGCCCAGCCGGTCCGCCAGAGCCTTGCTGTCGCGTTCCTCGACAAGAAAACCCGTCTTGCCGTCCGCGATCAGTTCGGGGATGCCGGCATGCCTCGTGGAAACGACGGGCAGCCCCATCGCAAGCGCTTCCATCAGCACGACGGGCAGCCCCTCCTCGTCTCCGCTGTTGGCCGTCACGCTGGGAACGAGCATGGCGTGCGATTGATCGAGCAGGCGCGCGATCTGTTCCTGCGTTTGCCAGCCGACGAACTCCACATTCGCTCGAATGCCCAGCGTTGTAGCCAATTCTTCGAGGCTCGGTCGCAGACGGCCGTCGCCGACGAACCGGCCTCGCACATCGTGGCCCGCCGCGGTCGTTTCGGCGATTGCCCGAATGGCATATTCAAAGCCTTTCTTTTCGACCATGCGGCCGACCGTGACCACATTGAACGGCTGATCCGCCCTCGGGTTTCTCTCCTGGTAGGCAAGTCGCGTGCAGTCCACGCCCATGTGATGAATGACCGTCTTTTCTTTCGGACAGCCGAGATCCAGGAGCTTGTTTCTGGCATATGCGGTAATGGGCATGAAGAGATCGCCCTCGGCGAACAACTCCCGATAGACCTGATTTCCGTGCCTCCGTGGAAACTGGGTCAGGTCATACGCATGAAAAACCGTGGCGATTTTGCCCGAGATGAGCCCCTGTCGCCGCAGATCGCAAGCGATGCTTCCATGCGGCCCGAAATGGCACAGGATGACGTCGAAATCGCTTCTCTCCTGATTGATCCAAAAGCAGCACCGCTTCAACCTCGCGAGTCTCCACGCATCTCGTCCGTGGCGAAACACGTTGGCCGCCTTCAGCAATCGCACGGGATGGGCCGGCAGATGCCTGGTGAGCAGTCCGGCCGCCGTCGCGATTCGACTCCAGGTGTTTCCCGGCGGGGAGCAAGAGAAAGTGCGCTCGCCGAGCCCGTATTGCTTGACCGCGCCGTGTTCCTTCCCTTGCGTGTTGCCGCCGCAGGGATAAATAAACACCTCGTGCCCGCGATCGAGCAGCCCCGTGACTTGATTGAGGACAAAGGTCTCGGACGTGCTCGGGAAACTGCCCACGAAGAACGCGATTCGCATGTTATTCACCCACCGGGTCGGTGTCCCGCCGTAGAGCCGTCACGACATACAACAGGGCATCTTGTTCGGGCTCCGCCTTCCGACACTTCTCAATCGCACCAATCGCCGTCTGAAAAAACATCACGTAGAGTCGGCGGAGGCAACGGGGTATTTTATTCCTCGTCGAATCCTGAAACATCTGCAGCGACGCCTGAGGCAGCGAAAAGACCCCGCGCGCTCGGACCACGTCGAACCCGGCCCGACTCAACTGGAGCCTGAGTCCTTCGTGGGTCCATCGCCAGTAATCCGTCGGGTCGGCGTGGTAGCGATAATGGCCATGCGTGCTGATCAACAGCAGGCCTCCTGGTTTCAATACGCGATAGGCCTCGTTCAGATAGAACCCCGGGTCGCTGACATGCTCCAATACCTGGCTCGACAGAACGGCGTCGAACTTCCTGTCTAGCTCGGGATCCAGCTCGCCCCTTGGACCGGTGGCTATCGCGGCAAGCTCATTTCCCGGAAAATCCGCCCCGGTGACCACACATCCCAGGCCGACGAGGATCGACCGATACGGCATTTCGCCGCACCCGTAGTCCAGCACGCGAGCCCCTTCGCCGAGCCCCGACTGCTCGAAGCATTCCAGCATGGCGTTTCGGTGTGCTCGGAACAGCACATGAATGCGGCATGAGCGACGTCTCGTCGAATGCAAGGTGCGCTGGCTACGGTCTGTGTATTCGCACATTGCCGCGCGGATCCCTTCGCGGACCTCGACGATTCGCATCACGCCGCGCGGCGTCCCGTCAAGGTCGTTTCGTTCGCCTTGCCGGTCGTCGGCGCGATACACTCCAGCTCCCTGGGCAAGTCCGCGATCGACCTTTCCGCAATGCGCAACGCATCCGAAACCGACTGGGTCCGGCCCGCCGCAGCGCGACGCTGATCGATGAACAACCGAACCAACCTGACTCGAAGCCATGCCCAGGCCGCTCGCGGCATGAAATTTCGCGCAAGGCTTTCCTTCAGAAGCTGTTCCGCCTCGTTCAGGCATCCCTCATTCCAGAACGACTGCGCCGCGCGAAACGCCGACTTCGCAAGCACTCGAACAGCCACCGCGGAACGAATCACGTTGCGACATTCGTGCTCACCGTAGAAGCTGGAAAGCATTCGGTATTGCAGCAGCGCCGCCTCCGCTCGCGCGAGGGTCAGTTGGCCTGTCGATCGCCGCACATCGACCAAAGGCACATCAATCGCGGCAAACTTGACCGCCAGGCTTGCCCGAAGCCAGTATTGATAGTCGGAGTTGATCTTCAGCGACGCGTCGAATTCTCCCACGGAGCCGATCACGCCACGCCGCATCACCACCGAGGGCATGGTAACGAAGATTTTGCGAAACAACTGCTCGGTCACCCGGCCCGAGTGCAACTGCTTCCATTGGGAACCGATCACTCGGCCAGCTTCGTCGATCACCCGTTTCGCGGTGTACACAACACCCACGTCGGGATGCGTCGCCAGGAACGCGACTTGTGCCGCGAGTTTCTCCCGATGCCAAACGTCGTCCGAATCTTGAAACGCAATGAGTTCGCCACGCGCCTCGCGCAAACCGCGGTTCCGCGCCGCGGCAACGCCGGCGTGACATTGCCGGATACAACGGGCTCTCGGCGAGATTGCTTGGACCACGTTCTCCAAAGGCTCGCGCGAACCGTCATCGACGACAATCAACTCGATGTTTGGATAGGTCTGGCCCAAGACGCTACGAATGGACTCGCTAAGAAACTGGTGTCGCCCATAGGCGGGCAGTATCACACTGACCAACGGCAAATGGTTGTGTTCGTTCAAAACCACTTTACGCCTCGATGCACCGGCCCGTCCGACGCGCGTGCCGCATTTGGTTGCGAGATTAAAGTCCCGACCACGAAGAACCCCGCGTATGTGGCGAGACCAAGCCCCTTGCTTCCGAAGTGATAACTGTCTACTGCTTGCCCATAAACTCACTCGGCATGACTACCCCCAATAATGAGTTAGCTCGCCACAACCGTTGCTTATTCGCTAGATTACGCAGATACCCATTTACACTGCGACAACAAGACCAATGACAGGATCAGAAGGGGCCAGAGTGCCGGAATCGCCCAAAGAATGCGGCTTCTTCATCGCCTGCGCGGGCAAACGACCATCGCGGAAAAACGAACTTCGCCGTACGGGGGGGCGTGAGGGGAATTCGTAGCAACCCGGCTCGGCTTTGGCGGCGGAGCGCACACCGGGCGACGTTTGAGCCGGTCGGCCGCTTTCGGTCACTTCATCCAGCTTACACCGCGGCCGCGTGTTTATCCGCCCTGCCGCTCTCCCACCACGAGCACGGATTGCCGGGCGCTAAAGTCCAGCGGAATCCGAGCCTTCGCGTCCGTGGCAACCGGCCGGATCGTGCCGCTGGCGGGATCCATGAGCTGCCATGTTCCCTCCTGGCCGGTCGTCAGATGGCCCACATAGCGATCGGTGCCCACGTTGACCAGCAACAGGATTGGCCGGCCGTCGCGAACGAATCGACCTAGCACGATCTCTTCCGAATCGGGCGAGATTCGGCACGTCGGATGCAATTCGCTGACCAGCGCGGCCGGTTGCACCGCCGACGAATCTTCGAGAACCTGTCCACCCGAGCGGCGAAAAGCCTCGACCTTGGCCAGCGCGTCCTTCGGAAGCTCCACGTCGCGTGGGAGAATGAGTGCCCGAAACAGGCCTTTGCCGATGGCGAGCCCTCCATCGGGCCGGACTTCGGCGGCGGCCAGAAACTCGTGGTCGACCAGTGCGAACGGAATCTGTTGGCTCATGAGCGTCTGGCCGATTTGCCGGAACGAGTCGACCATCGTCCGTGCCCGGTCGGATTGCGACTCCATGCCGAGCTTCTCGGCAACAGGCAAATACTCGCCCCAAAGGTCGTGGATCGGATAGTAGAGCAGGACGTCGGGCGTCGGTTGGGCCGATTTGAGCACGGCGTTAAGACGGCCCACGAATTGGCAGTACGCCCGATAGTCGCCGGCCGATCGGTCGGACATGCCATAGTAGAGCGTAAAATCGGTCACCCCCCAGGCCGCCTGCCACGCGGCCGTGGCCTGCATGTCGGCCACGGAGGCCGGGCGTCCTCCCGACTTCGTTTGACTGAAATCGCTGACTTCGGTCATCACGCGGCGCCGCCCGCTCAACAAGGCAGC